>JADYZO010000016.1 GCA_020853135.1 Gammaproteobacteria bacterium | reverse complement strand
TTCGATCTCAACGTCCGACCGAGAAAATCGCTGGGCTGGAAGTGCCCTCTCGAGCTGTTCATGCCCGAATCCTTCAACTACGAATCCTACTACCGAAAAAACGTTGCGCTTCCGACTTGAAACCGCCACATGTCTGACACCTTTTCCAGACGCCTATTTAGTGCGGCGAGATCTGGTCGAAGAGTGCGCCATCGGCAAAATGCCTTGCGTGGACGGCCCGCCAGCCGCCGAGGTCGTCGATGGTCAGCAGGCGGAGCCTTGGGAACTGCTGCGCGTGCTGTTCCGCGACGGCGGGCAGCGTCGGCCGGTAGTGGTGCTGCGCGATGATCTCCTGGGCGCCGGGTGAGTAGAGGTATTCCAGGTAGGCCCTCGCCGCGGCCGTGGTGCCGCGCCGCTGCGTGTTGCGTTCCACCACCGCCACCGGCGGTTCGGCCCGGATGCTCATGGAGGGGATGACGATCTCGAACTGGCTCCCGCCGGACTGCTCGCGCGCGAGCCAGGCCTCGGCCTCCCAGGCGAGCAGGACATCGCCGATGCCACGCTGCACGAAGGTCATGGTCGCGGCACGGGCGCCGGTGTCGAGCACCGGCACATTGGCAAACATCTGCCGCATGAAGGCCTGCGCGGCGGCTTCGTCACCCCGGTTGCGGTCGAGCGCATACCCCCAGGCGGCGAGATAGTTCCAGCGCGCCCCGCCGGAGGTCTTCGGGTTGGGCGTGATGACGCGCAGGCCAGGGCGCACGAGGTCGCCCCAGTCGCGGATGTTCTTCGGGTTGCCCTTGCGCACCAGCAACACGATGGTCGAGGTGTAGGGCGCGCTGTTGTTCGGCAGCTTCGCCTGCCAGTCCGCCGGCAGGCGGGCGGATTTTGCCGCGATGTTGTCGATGTCGTAGGCGAGTGCCAGCGTCACCACATCGGCGGGCAACCCGTCGATCACCGCGCGGGCCTGGTGGCCCGAGCCGCCGTGGGACTGCTGGATACGGATGTCCTGCCCGGCCACCTCGCGCCAGTGGGCGGCGAAGAGCTGGTCGTAGGCGAGGTAGAGCTCGCGGGTCGCATCGTAGGACACGTTGAGGAGCCGCACGGTCTGCGCCGCGCCGGCCGGACCGGCGAGTCCCGCCAGCAAGGCCATCACGGCCAGCATCCGCCCGAGTGTCATGCCACCTGCTCTCCCGCCCCGTATCCCCGCCCATCGCCGGGCGGGCCATGGCCGGCACGATGCCGGTGGCGTCGCCGGCCTGTCAATGCGGGCGATCCGCGGGTGACAGGCCGGCCTGCACCGTGATCCTGGCGCGTGCAATGTCACCGCTTTGTCACCGCCGTGGAACTGCTTTCGTGACCGCGGGTGCCTACCATGCGCAGGACGAGGCGGCGATGTCCATCCAGTTCGAACAGGTCACCAAGCGCTACCGTGGCGTGCCCGTCGTCAACGGCGTCACGCTGGAGATCCGCAAGGGCGAGTTCTTCGTGCTGCTCGGACCGAGCGGCAGCGGCAAGAGCACCCTGCTGCGCGGCGTGGCCGGCCTCACCGGCATCGACCACGGGCGCATCGCACTGCACGGCCGGGATGTCACCTTCCTGAGCCCGCGCGAGCGCGGTGTCGGCTTCGTCTTCCAGCACTACGCCCTGTTCCGCAACATGACGGTCGCGGACAACATCGAGTTTGCATTGCGCATCCGCAACGTGCCGGCGGTGCGCCGGCGGGAACGCCGCCGTGAACTGCTGCGCCTGGTGGCGCTGGAGGGGATGGACGAGCGGCTCCCCTCGCAGCTCTCGGGCGGCCAGCAGCAGCGCGTGGCGGTGGCCCGCGCGCTGGCCCACGAGCCCGAGGTGCTGCTCCTCGACGAACCCTTTGGTGCGCTGGACGCGAAAATCCGCGGCGAATTGCGCCGCACGGTGCGCGAGGTGCAGCGGCGCCTCGGTACCACCACGCTCCTGGTCACCCACGACCAGGAGGAGGCCTTCTCGCTGGCCGATCGCATCGGCGTCATGCACATGGGGCGCCTGCTCGAGACTGGCCAGCCACAGCAGCTCTACCGGCAGCCGGCGACGCGTTTCGTGGCCACCTTCCTCGGTGCCGCCAACCTGTTGCTGGGCGAGGCGACGGCGCCCGGGGTGCGCCTCGGCCGGGCCGTGGTGTACCAGGCCAGGCCCGCACGCAACGATGCCGTGGCCGGCAGCGAAGTCGTCACCGTGGTGCGCCCGGAGGACATCGAAGTCACCCGCCAGCGCCATGCGCTGGCCAGTTCCTGCATGGGCGAGGGCGTGGTGGCGGAAGCCGCGTTCGGTGGCGGTGGCGAGCGCCTGCTGGTGCAGGTGCACGCGGCGGCGAACCTGCAGCCGGCCACGCGGCAGGAGCCCGGGCTGCACCCGGGCCTGCCCTCCGGTGCCTGCCTGCTGGAAGTGACCCGCACGGCGGCTGAGTCCATGGCGCTGCCGCTGGCAGCCGGGGACGCGGTGGCCGTCGGCCTGCGCCGCCTCCATGTGCTGCCGACGCCGGTGTCGAGTTTCCTGCTCCGCGCATCGACCGCGCAGGCCGTGGCGGCACTGCGCCAGTCGCCGCTGGTGGCGCAGCTGGCCGGGAGCACGCAGGCCAACCTGGCCGAGGTCATCGCCGCCGGGCAACCCGCCGGCGCGATGTTCCACGGCGCGGGCGTGGTGGTGGTCGACAATACCGATCGCACGCCGGCTGACGTGGCCGCGCTGTTGCTGCACGGGGCCCGACGCCTGCTGTGCGTGCCGCCCGCGGCGGCGCTGCCGCGCCGGGTCATCATCCACTGCCCGGATGAAGCACTGCAGGCCGAGGCCATGGGTCTGGTCGCCAGCCTGGCCGGACACATCAACGCCGAGGTCAGCTTCGTCAGCGTGGTGCCCCGTGGTGCGCCCGGGGCCGAGCGGGCCCAGGCGCTGCGCCGCCTGCTCGACACCCGTGCCGTGGTGCGGGCCAGCCACGGGTTCGACCTGCGCACCGAGGTGCTGGAGGGGGAGGCCGGCGAACAGTTGCGATCGCTGGCATCGACCCCGGAGCCGGTGCTGCTGGCCATGAGCATTGGCGGCGACCGGCGCGAGGTGGAGACGGCGCTGGCGCGTGACGTCGGCTGGCTCTTCGCGCCGGGGACGCGCTCATCGCTGCTGCTGTCGTACTCGGGCCCGCGCCCGGCGGCACTGGCCGGGGTGCTCTAGCCATGGTGGGGCGCAGTGGCCACGGTGGCTGGCGCCTGCGCGAGCCGTCGGTGCTGCCCGGCTTCAGCCTGGCCTTCGGTTACACCGTGCTGTACCTGTCGCTCATCGTGCTGTTGCCGATGGCGGCGCTGGTGGTCAGTGCCGCCAGCGCGCCCCTGGGGCAGGTGCTCGCCACCCTGGCCGAGCCGCGGGTGCTGGCGGCGCTGCGCCTGTCCTTCGGGGCCGCCCTGCTGGCCGCGAGCATCAACGCCGTGTTCGGGCTCATTGTCGCCTGGGTGCTGACCCGCTACGACTTCCCCGGCCGGCGCGTGCTCGATGCGCTGATCGACCTGCCATTCGCGCTGCCGACCGCGGTCTCCGGCATTGCGCTGGTCACGGTGTTCGCCGAAACCGGCCTCGTCGGCCAGTGGCTGGCGGGGCTTGGCATCCGCGTGGCCTACACCTGGGCCGGCGTCACCGTGGCGCTCGTCCTGATCGGCATTCCCTTCGTGGTGCGCACGCTGCAGCCGGCCCTGATGGCGCTCGACCCGGCCCTGGAGGAGGCCGCGGCTTCGCTCGGGGCGCGGCGCTGGCAGACCTTCCTGCGGGTCACGCTGCCGGCGATCACCCCGGCGCTGCTCACCGGCTTCACCCTGGCCTTCGCGCGCGGGGTTGGCGAGTACGGCTCGGTGATCTTCATCGCCGGCAACCTGCCCATGCACACCGAGATCATGCCGCTGCTGATCATCATCAAGCTGGAGCAGTTCGACTACACCGGGGCGGCCGTGCTCGGCCTGCTGATGCTGGTGCTGTCGTTCGTGATGCTCCTGGTCATCAACCTGCTGCAGGCCTGGCAGCGCCGGCGGCTGGGGCTGGTGGCCTGAGGTGGCCACCGCCGGCCCCGTCCTGCAGGAACACGGGCGCAGCGGCCAGTGGCGCGGCCGCCTGCTGCGCGGGCTGCTCATCGGCACCGCGGTGCTGTTCCTCGGCCTGATGCTGCTGGTGCCGCTGGCCACGGTGTTCGCCGGGGCGCTGGCCCGGGGCATCGGCTTCTATCGCGAGGCGCTCATCGACCCGGACGCGCTGGCGGCCATGCGCCTGACCCTGGTGACCACGGCGCTGGTGGTGCCGCTCAACACCCTGTTCGGCATCGCGGCCGCCTGGGCCATCGCGCGCTTCAGCTTTCGCGGCAAGAACGTCCTCACCACCCTCATCGACATGCCTTTCGCGATCTCGCCGGTCATCGCGGGGCTTGGCTACGTGCTGCTCTTCGGCGCCGGCGGCTGGTTCGGCGCGTGGCTGGAGGAGCGCGACGTGCCGGTGATCTTCGCCCTGCCGGGCATCGTCCTCGCCACGCTGTTCGTGACCTTCCCCTACGTGGCCCGGGAACTCATCCCGCTGATGCAGATGCTCGGCACCGAAGAGGAGGAGGCGGCGATCTCCCTGGGGGCCGGGGGCTGGACCATCTTCTTCCGGGTGACGCTGCCCAAGATACAATGGGGCGTGATCTACGGCGTGATCCTCTGCAATGCGCGCGCCATGGGCGAGTTCGGCGCCGTGGCGGTGGTCTCCGGGCACATCCGTGGCCTGACCACGACCGTGCCCCTGCAGGTCGAGATCCTCTACAACGAATACAATGCCGTGGCGGCCTTCGCGCTGGCCTCGGTGCTGAGCCTGCTGGCCGTGGTGACGCTGGTCCTCAAGACCACCATCGAGTGGCGCACCGGCCTGCGCGGCAGGCACTGAGCACGGCCGGCGGCTGGTGCCAGGATGAAGCGCCCGCGCCCCCTCGGTCTGGCTGCCTGGCTCGGCATCGGCAGCGGCATCATCGTGCTGCTGGCGGTGCTCGCCGTGGCGGTGGCCTCGGCCGGCCTGCTGGGCCGCCTGGTGCGCCAGCAGGCCATGACCCGCGTGGAACTGGCAGCGGCTTCGGCACGCGACTACCTGCGGCGGGTCAACGAGGATGTGCTGGCCGATGCCCGCGAGCTCGCCGGCCGGCCCACGCTGGTCCGGCTGCTGCTCCAGGGCGACATGCGCGGGATCGAGCCCGTCCTGGCCCGCTACGCGCAATCGAAGGGGCTCTACGGCTGCCTGCTGGTGAACGATGGGGGGATCGCGGCAGCCGCGGGCCAGCAGCTGCCCTGGGCCGAGCTGGAGCCGGCACTCGAGGAACAGGGCGAGCGCTTCGCGATCGCCTCTCGCGAGGCCGGCGTGATCCTCAGCGGCGCCGCCGCCCCGGTGCCGCGGCTCGGCCCCTACCGCGTGATCGCCCTGCGGGCGGTCGATGGCGGGTTGCTGGCCGGGCTGCAGGAGCAGCTGGGTGCCACGGTGACCGTCACCAACTACGCCACCTATACCGCCCCCCCGGATGATCCGCTGACCGAACTCCACGGCCAGGCGATCACGACGGGCCATGTGGTGACCCGCCGCCTCGGCAACCCCGATGTCTACGTGGCCACGCTCCCCTGGTCGGCCTCGACGGGGGAGCTGGTCGGGCTGGTCGACGTGCAGATCGATGCCGCCGGGTTCGATGCCTCGGCCCGCGCGCTGGGGCTGCGCCTGGCGGTCATCGCGCTGGTGGTGCTGGTGCTGGCGGCGCTGGGCGGCATGCTCTATGGCCGCTGGCTGGCGCGCCCCCTGGAGGCGCTGCGCAATGCCGCCGACCGCATTGGCCGTGGCGACTTCTCGGTTGCCGTGCCACGCTCGGGCATCAGCGAAATCGGCTCGCTCGCCACCACCATGGACGAGATGCGCAGCAATCTGGTGGACCTCACCGCGGTGCTGCGCCGCCAGGAGGCCGAGGCCCGCGCGGTCCTGGCAGGTGTGGTGGAGGGTGTCTACGCCGTGGATGCGCAGCGCATCGTCCGCTACGCCAACGACCAGGTGCTGCGCATGCTCGGCCGGCCGCGGGAGGAGATCATCGGGCGCTTCTGCGGCGATGTGCTCAACCCGGAGCCGCGGGATGGCGTGCGCCCCTGCGAGCGCAATTGCCCGATCCTGGCAGCGCGCGCCGCCGGCCAGGGGCAGGCTGCCGAGCGCCTGTGCCTGCCCGGTGGCGCGACGCGCTCGGTGGTCATCGTCAGCGCGCCGCCCACCGAGGGCCAGCAGGTGCAGGTCCTGCGCGACGAGACCGAGCTGGAATCGGTGCGCCGCGCGCGCGACAGCGTGCTCGCCAACATCTCGCACGAATTCCGCACGCCGCTGGCCGCCCAGCTGGCCTCCATCGAGCTGCTGCAGGACGGCCTCGGCAGCATGGCAGCCACGGAGCAGGGCGCGCTGCTGCAGCATCTCGAGCGCGGCGTGCTGCGGCTCATGCAGCTGATCGACAACCTGCTGGAGAGCGTGCGCATCGAGGCGGGGCAGCTTGGCGTCCGCGCCCAGACGCTGGCGCTGGCCGAAGTGGCCGAGGAGGCCGCCGCGCTCGTCCGCCCGCTGCTGGCGCAGCGCCGCCAGGTGCTGGTGGGCGAGTGGCCCGCGGGACTGCCCGATCTGGTCGGCGACGGCCAGCGGCTGGTGCAGGTGTTCGTCAACCTGCTGGCCAACGCCAGCAAGTTCGCGCCCGAGGGCACGACCATCCGGCTCGGCGGCGAGCTGCGCGGGGAGCGGGTGGCCGCCTGGGTGGAGGACGAGGGTCCGGGACTCGGCGCTGGCGATCCGGGCACCGTGTTCCAGCGCTTCCGGCGCGCGGGCGAGGTGGAGCCGGAGGCGCCGGGGCTCGGGCTCGGCCTGTGGATCGTGCGGTCCATCATCGAGCGCCACGGCGGCGAGGTCGGCATGGAGCGCACGCCTGCCGGGCGCACGCGGTTCTTTTTCGTGCTGCCGGCCGGGGAGCGCGCGTGAAGCTGCTGCTGGTGGACGACGATGCCGACCTGCGGGCGGTCACCAGCTTTGCCCTCCAGCAGGCGGGCTTCCTGGTCATCGGCGCGGGCAGCGTGCCGGAGGCCGTGGCGGCGTTCGGGACGGAGCATCCCGACCTGGTCCTGCTCGACATCAACCTGCCGGGCGGCACCGGCTTCGATGTCTGCCGCGCCATCCGCGCGGACTCGCGCGTGCCTGTCATGATGCTCACCGTGCGCGGCGAGGAGGAAGACCTGGTGCGCGCGCTGGAACTCGGCGCGGATGACTACCTCACCAAGCCCTTCAGCCCGCGCACGCTCATCGCCCGCGTCAGGGCGCTGCTGCGGCGCGCGGGACTCGAGTCCGGCGGCCGGACCCGGGCGGGGGACCTGGAACTCGATGCCGATGCGCTGTGCCTGCGCATCGGCGCTGATGGCACCCTGCGCATCACCCGGCTGGAATTCCGGCTCCTCCAGCTGCTCCTCGCCCACGCCGGCCAGGCCGTGGCGACCGACCGCCTGCTCGCCCACGTCTGGGGCCACAAGGGGGGTGGCGACCGGCAGGTGCTCAAGCAGCTGGTGCACCGCCTGCGCCTCAAGCTCGGCGAGGCCGGCGACCTGGCCAACCGCATCGAGACCATCCCCGCCGTGGGCTATCGCCTGAACGTCACCGCCCCGTGAGCCACGCGCTGCCCTCGCGCCGGGTGTTCCGCCACCGCGACCTCGGCCTGTTCCTCGGCGGGCGCTTCCTCTCGGCCATGGCCATCCAGATCCAGAACGTCGCGGTGGGCTGGCTGGTCTACGACCTCACCCGCGACCCGCTGGCGCTGGGGCTGGTGGGGCTGGCGAGCTTCCTGCCCGCGATCGCCCTCGCCCTGGTGACCGGCCATGCCGCCGACCACAGGGACCGCAGGACCATCCTCGTGGCCGGCTACCTGCTGACCACACTGACCGCGCTCGGCCTGCTGGCCTGTGCCTGGCTGCGCGCGCCGGTGTGGGTGATCTATGCGCTGGTGCTGGCCTTCGGCGTGAGCCGCGCCTTCGCCACCCCGGCGGGGCAGGCGCTGCTGCCCAACCTGGTGCCGCCCGAGGAACTGGGCGCGGCCATCGCCTGGGGCTCGTCGGTCTGGGAGCTGGCCACCATCATCGGCCCGGCGATCGGCGGCGTGCTCTACGTGGTGGGCGAGGGCGCGGTGTTCGGCGCGGCCGCGGCCTGCTTTGCCGCGAGCACGCTGCTGTTCGGGCGCATCCGCCACCGCAGCCGTCCGGTGGCCGGCGGCAGGACGGACCGGGCGACGCTGCTGGCGGGCATCGGCTTCATCCGCTCGCGGCCGGCGATCCTCGGCGCCATCTCGCTCGATCTCTTTGCCGTGCTCCTCGGCGGTGCCACCGCGCTGCTGCCGATCTACGCGCGCGACATCCTCCAGGTGGGACCCACCGGACTCGGCCTGCTGCGCAGCGCACCGGCGGCCGGCGCGCTCGCGGTGGCGCTGTGGCTGGCCTGGCGGCCGCTCCTGCGGCGTGCCGGCCTGCGCATGTTCCAGGCGGTGGCGCTGTTTGGCCTGGCCACCGTGGCCTTCGGCCTCTCCAGGCACTTCCTGCTGTCGCTCGGCTTCCTGGCGGTGCTCGGTGCCGCGGACATGGTGAGCGTGGTGATCCGCCAGACCCTGGTGCAGGCGGAGACGCCCAACGAGATGCGCGGGCGCGTCTCGGCGGTGAATGCGGTGTTCATCGGCGCCTCCAACGAACTCGGGGAGTTCGAGTCCGGGGCCGTGGCGGCCCTGATCGGCACGGTGCCCGCGGTGGTCGTCGGCGGCGCCGGCACGCTGCTGGTGGCCGCGCTCTGGGCGCGCTGGTTCCCGGAGCTCCGGCGGCGCGACCGGCTGGTAGAGTAGCCAGGGGTGCCGGCAACCGTGGCATCCGGCATGGCCCGGGCAGGAGGCAGCCGATGGCAGTCACCTATGAACAGCTGATGGCGTTGCGCATTGCGGGGGCGCGGGTCCGCTACACCGACCGCGAGACCCTGCTGTACGCGCTGAGCGTCGGGATGGGGCGCGATCCGCTCGATGCGCAGGAACTGCCCTACGTCTTCGAAGGCCGCGGGCTGAAGACGCTGCCGAGCATGGCGGCGGTGCTCATGCGCATCCCGGTGCTGGAGTCGGGGCTGGACCTCGCCGGGCTGCTGCACGGCGGGCAGTGGCTGCGGCTGCATGGCCCGCTGCCGCCGGCGGGCGAGCTCCTGTGCGACTCGCACATCGCGGCCGTGCACGACAAGGGCGCGGGCCGGGGCGCGATCGTGCTGATGGAGGCGACCGCGCGCAATGCCGCCGACCAGGCGCCGCTGTTCACCGCGACCAGCATCCTCGTCGCGCGCGGCGATGGCGGCTGCGGCGGGCCGGGCGGCTCGCCACCGCGCCCGCATGCCATCCCGGAGCGGGCGCCCGACGGCACGGTGCACCTCGAGACGCGTCCCGAGCAGGCCCTCCTGTACCGCCTGAACGGCGACCGCAACCCGCTGCACGCCGATCCGGGGTTCGCCGGTCGCGCCGGCTTCCGGGCGCCGATCCTGCACGGGTTGTGCAGCTACGGCAGCGCCTGCCGCGGCCTGCTGCAGGCGGTTGCCGGCTATGACCACCGCCGCATCACCGGGCTCGACGTGCGGTTCACCTCACCGGTCTTCCCGGGCGAGGCACTCGAGCTGGATTACTGGCTCGATGGCGGCACCGTTTCATTCCGTTGCCGCCTTCCCGCGCGCGGGGTGGTCGCCCTGGACAACGGGCGGTGCACGCTCACGGGCTGAGTACCTGGCCGCCCAGCCCCAGCACGGCGATGGCATGGTGGACCATCATCGCCTCCTCGTCGGTGGGGATCACCCAGGCCTGGACGGGGCTGTCCCCCGCCGAGATGCGGGGGCCTCCACGGGCATTGGCCGTCGCATCGAGCCGGATGCCAAGCCAGCTGCAGGCCCCGGCAATCCGCGCGCGGACCTCCGCGGAGTTTTCGCCGATCCCGGCGGTGAACACCAGCGCGTCGAGCCCGCCCAGCACGGCTGCCAGGCTGGCGGTCTCCCGGGCGGCGCGATGGATGAAGTACTCGACCGCCAGTGCCGCGGCCGGCCGATCGCTCGCGAGGAGTTCGCGCATGTCAGCACTGAGGCCGGAAATCCCCAGCAGGCCGGACTGCCGGTAGAGGATGTCTTCGACCGCGGCCGACGACAGGCCCAGTTGCTGGAACAGGTACAGCACGATGCCAGGGTCCAGCGCGCCGGGGCGCGTGCCCATGCACAGCCCGTCGAGCGTCGTGAACCCGAAACTCGTGTCGACGCTGCGTCCATCGCGCAGGGCACACAGGCTCGCGCCGTTGCCGAGGTGGGCGACGACCACCCGGCCTGCGGCCACGGCGGGCGCCGCCCGATGCAGCGCCCGGGCGATGTATTCGAAGGACAGGCCGTGGAAGCCGTAGCGCCGGATGCCTGCCGCGCGGATCGCCCCGGGCAGGGGCACCAGTTCCGTCACGGGGGCCCAGCCATGGTGGAAGGCGGTGTCGAAGCAGGCCACCTGGGGCAGGCCGGGCATGCGGCGGGTGATCGCGTCGATCCCCGCCAGGTTGGGTGGCTGGTGCAGGGGGGCCAGCGGCAGGAGTTCCTGCAGGGATGCGCGTACTTCGGGCGTCACCCGCACCGCCTTGCTGAATCCCGGCCCGCCGTGCACCACGCGGTGGACCACGCCCCGCAGGGCGCGCAGATCGGCGCTGCGTCCCGGCAGGGCCAGCACCTGCGCCAGGTGCGCCTCCGGCACCTGGCCTTCGATGCAGCCACGGCCGGTGGCCGTCCAGTGGCCGTCGGCCTCCTGGCGGTAGAAGGCATACTTCAGGCTCGATGAGCCCGCATTGAGGGCCAGCAGGGCGTCACTCATGGCGGGGGATGCCGGTGCGCGCGGATGCTGCAACCATGGAACGGGCGCCTCGCGTGCTCAGTACGGCCAGGTCCAGTCGCTGATCTCGGCGCGGTCCGTGCCGTGGGTGCGGGCATACGCCAGGTTGTCGATGATCGCCTCCTTCATGGCCTCCTTCAGGTGTGCGGCGCGTGCAGCCAGGCCCGGCACCCGGTCGATGACATCGATGACGAGGTCGAACCGGTCGATCTGGTTCAGGATGGCGAGCTCCATGGGCGTGTTGATGTTGCCCTTTTCCTTGTAGCCGCGCACGTGGATGTTTTCGTGGTTGGTGAACCGGTAGGCCAGCTTGTGGATCAGCCACGGATACCCGTGGAAATTGAAGATGACCGGCCGGTTGGTGGTGAACAGGCTGTCGAACCCGGCTGGCGTGAGGCCATGGGGGTGCTCGGTGGCCGGCTGCATGCGGAACAGGTCCACCACGTTGACGAAGCGCACCTTCAGTTCCGGCAGGTGCTCGCGCAGGATGGCGGTGGCCGCCAGCGCCTCCACCGTCGGCACGTCGCCGCAGCCCGCCATGACGACGTCCGGGTCCACGCCCTCGTCGTTGCTGGCCCGTGGCCAGATGCCGATGCCCTTGGTGCAGTGGATCACGGCCTCGTCGATGGTGGTGAACTGCAGGTGCTCCTGCTTGTCGGCCACGATGACGTTGATGCACTCCCGGGTGCGCAGGCAGTGGTCGGCAACGGCGAGCAGGCAGTTGGCATCCGGCGGCAGGTAGATGCGGGTCACCGACGGGCTCTTGTTGGTGACCACATCGATGAAACCGGGGTCCTGGTGCGAGAAGCCGTTGTGGTCCTGGCGCCAGACGGTGGAGGACAACAGGATGTTCTGCGCAGGTACCGCGACCCGCCATGGCACGTGGTTGCGCGCCGCGTCCCTCCACTTCGCATGCTGGTTGAACATCGAGTCCACGACGTGGGCGAAGGCCTCGTAGGTGTGGAAGAGGCCGTGCCGGCCGGTCAGCAGGTAACCCTCCAGCCAGCCGAGCAGCGTGTGCTCGGAGAGCATCTCCATGACGCGGCCGTCCGGTGCGAGCTCGCCGCCATCGGCATCCTCCGGCAGCAGTTCGGCCATCCAGGTCTTCTTCGATGCCCCGTAGATGGCATCCAGCCGGTTGGAGGCGGTCTCGTCCGGCCCGAACACTCGGAAGTTCGACATGTTGGCGCGCATGACATCGCGCAGGAACTCGCCGAGAGGCCGGGTGTTCTCGTGGCGCACGGTGCCCGTGGAGGGCAGCTTCACCGCATGGCGGCGGAAGTCGGGCAGGCGCAGGTCCTTGAGCAGGAGGCCGCCGTTGGCGTGCGGGTTGGCGCTCATGCGCCGGGGCCCGACGGGTGCCAGGGCCTTCAGCGCGGGGCGCAGGCGGCCATCGGCATCGAACAGTTCCCGCGGCCGGTAGCCCTTCAGCCAGCGCTCCAGCAGCTTCAGGCTGCGCGGATTCTCGCGGACATCGCCGATCGGGACCTGGTGGGCGCGCCAGGAGCCCTCCACCTGGTGCCCACCGATGGTCCGCGGCGCGGTCCAGCCCTTGGGGGCCCGCAGCACGATCATGGGCCAGCGCGGCCGCGTGGGAATGCCGCGACCGTTGCGGGCACGCCGCTGGATGGCGCGGATCTGCGCGATCGCCGCGTCCAGGGTTGCGGCCATGGCCTGGTGCATCTGCGCGGGTTCGTGGCCCTCGACGAAATGGGGCGTGTAGCCGTAGCCGCGCAACAGCGCTTCGAGTTCCCCGTGGCTGATGCGGGCGAGGATGGTCGGGTTGGCGATCTTGTAGCCGTTCAGGCTGAGGATGGGCAGGACCGCGCCATCCCGGGCGGGGTTCAGGAACTTGTTGGAGTGCCAGGCGGTGGCGAGCGGCCCGGTTTCCGCCTCGCCGTCGCCGACCACGCAGGAGACGATGAGGTCCGGGTTGTCGAATGCGGCGCCGAAGGCATGCGCGAGGCTGTAGCCGAGCTCGCCACCTTCGTGGATGGAGCCCGGTGTCTCGGGCGTCACGTGGCTGCCGATGTGGCCCGGGAAGGAGAACTGCCTGAGGAATTTCCGCAGTCCTTCGATGTCCTCGCTGCAGTCCGGGTAGACCTCTGAATACGTGCCCTCGAGGTAGGTGGGTGCCAGCACGCCCGGGGCGCCGTGGCCGGGCCCGGCGATGAAGATCATGTCGAGGTCGTCGCGGCGGATGACGCGGTTGAGATGGGTCCAGCAGAACGACAGCGCCGGGCTCGCACCCCAGTGGCCGAGCAGCCGGTGCTTGATGTGCGCGGCCCGCAGCGGCTGGTGCAGCAGCGGGTTGTCACGCAGGTAGATCATCCCCAGCGCGAGGTAGTTGCAGGCGCGCCACCAGGCATGCAGGGCGTCGAGTTCCGTAGCGTCCAGCGGGCCGCGGGTGCCGGCCGGGGACGCTCGCCTGCGTGGGCCTGTCATCGGGGGATCTCCTGGCTGCCGTGCCGCGCCAGATGCACGCTACCGCCGCCAGCCCGTGCTGGCAAGGCGTTGCAGCCTGCAGCCGGCCGGCACCCGAGTGCCGGGCCTGACGCTTCAGGCGTCGTGCAGGACCCCGGCGGCGGGTGGACCCAACGGCCCTTCCTCGCGCAATTGCCAGAAGAGGACCGCCGAGCCCATGGTCATCAGGCCGATGGCGGCGAAGGTGGCGCGGAAGGCGGGCAGCGCCTGGCCGCCACCCGCGGTGCCGAGCCAGGTGCTGAAGGCCGTCAGCAGCGCGGCGGCGCAGGTCACGCCCAGGCTCATGCCGAGCATCTGCACCATGGAGAACAGGCTGTTGCCGCTGCCCGCGTGCACGGCTGGCAGGTCCTTGAGCGTGACCGCGTTCATGGCGGTGAACTGGAAGGAATTGACCGCGCCGAAGGCGGCCAGCTGGACGATGCGCAGCCACAGCGGCTGCGCCGGGCCCATCAGCGCGAAGTTGGCGATCATGAAGCCGAGCAGCAGCGTGTTGCCGATCAGCACCGGCCGGTAGCCATGCCGCGTGATGACGGCCGTCACCACGCGCTTGGCGCCGATGCTGGCCAGCGCGACCGGGAGCATCAGCATGCCGGCCTCGGCGGGTGAGTAGCCGAGCGTCAGCTGGAGCAGCAGCGGCAGCAGGTAGGGCATGGCCCCCGAGCCGATGCGCGCGAACAGGTTGCCGAGCAGGCCGACGCGATAGCTCTGCACGGTGAACAGCGCGGGGCCGAAGATCGGTTCCGGCCGGCGCAGCGCGTGCAGCCAGTACGCGGCGAGCGCGGCCAGGCCGAGCACCATCAGCAGCACCAGCAGCGTGTGTGCCCAGCCGCTGTCGCCCAGGCCGTCGAGCGCCAGCGACACGCTCACCATCGCGAAGGCCAGCAGCAGGTAGCCGCCGAGGTCGAAGCGGCCACCGGGGGCGGTGAAGTCGGGGACGTAGCGGCGGGTTGCCAGCAGGCCGGCGAGGCCCACCGGCACGTTGATCAGGAAGATCCAGTGCCAGGAGGCCACCTCGACCAGCCAGCCGCCCAGCGTCGGGCCGATCAGGGGGCCCACCAGGGCCGGGATGGCGACGAAGCTGATGGCCGCGAGGAACAGCTGCCCGGGGAAGGCGCGCAGCACCACCAGCCGGCCGACCGGCATCAGCATGGCCCCGCCGATCCCCTGCAGCACGCGTGCGGCGATGAGCTGGGCCAGGCTGCCGGAGGCCGCGCAGGCAACCGAGCCGAGCGTGAACAGCCCGATGGCCGTCATGAAGACGCGCCGGGTGCCGAAGCGGTCGGCCAGCCAGCCGGTGGCGGGGATCACCACCGCCATGGTGAGCGCGTAGGCCACCACCACCGCATGCATGCGCAGCGGGCTGTTGTCCAGGCTGCGCGCCATCGCCGGCAGCGCCGTGTTGACGATGGTGGAGTCCAGCAGCTGCATGAACATGCCGATCGCCACGATCCAGAGGACCATGCGGGGGTTGGCGGGGCCGCTGGCGGAAGCGGAAGGCGCTGTATCGGGGTGCATGTGGCGATGGAACACGGTTGCGGAGGGTGCCGCGGCCTGCCGTCCTGCACCGGCGCACACGCCCGCCGCCGGGCGGGGATCCGGCCCGGGCTGGCTACCCCTGCTGCGGGAAGCCCTTCGGGAAGGGTTTCAGGCTCGTCAGCAGCAGTGCGGCGCAGACCAGCAGCCCGCCCAGCACGTAGAGGATTTCGGTATAGCCGCCATAGTGTTCCACCGCCTTCGCGGTGATGAGGGGGCCGAAACCGGCGCCGATCGAATAGGCGCTGAAGTACCAGGCATAGATGCGGCTGAAGTACTTCAGGCCGAAGTAGCGTCCGGCCAGGTAGGCCGAGGCGTTCACCTCGGCGCCCGAGGCGAGGCCGGCGAGCACGCCCGCGAGGGCGCCCGCGACGAAGGCATCAGGGCCTCCGGCCCCGAGCGCCAGCAGCACGCTTGCGACGATGGGACCGGCGAGGAAGGCGCTCGCCACCCGCGGCGCGAAGAACCGGTCCATGAGCATGCCGCCGGCCAGCCGGCCGACGATGAGCGCGGCGGAGAACAGTGACAGCGCCATGGCGGCACGCATCGGCTCGACCTTCTGCATCACCAGCAGGGGCACCAGGTGGATCTGCAGGCTCACGGTGCCGAAGCCGACCAGGAAGAAGGCGGAGATCATCAGCCAGAACGCCGCCTGGCGCTGGGTCTCGGCCAGCGTGAAGCCGGTGACCTGCGCCGGCTTTGGCGCGCCATCGGTGCCGCTGCGCGGGGCGGCGCCGTCGGGCTGCAGGCCCATCACCGCGGGGGACTCCCTCACGACGATGGCGATGGCCAGGAAGCCGACGGCGGTGACCACGGCGGTGACGATCAGGTAGGCCGTGCGCCAGCCGTAGGCGCTGATGGCCCACTGCGAGAGCACCGGCCAGACCATGCCGCCGACACCCAGGCCGGCAAGCGCGACGCCCAGCGCGAGGCCACGCTGGCGGTCGAACCACAGTGAGATCACCCGCGCGAAGGAGACGTGGGTGGTGCCGAGGCCCACCAGCGTCATCACGATGTAGCGGGCGTACAGCGCGGCGAGCGATGCCGTCTGCATGGCGAATGAGGCCAGCACGGCGCCTTCCAGCACGAAGCCGATGAGGATCATGCGCTTGGCGCCGAAGCGGTCGATCAGCACGCCGATGAAGGGCGAGGCGACGGTTACCGTGATGGTGGCGAGCGTCAGCGCGACGAAGAGTTCCGATTTCTGCCAGCCGAACTCGGCAGTCAGCGGGCCGAGGAAGATGGAGAAGGTGCCGGTGAGCACGCTGGTCAGGCCGCAGGCCAGGCCCACGCAGCAGGCGATGGTGATGTACCAGCCGTAGAAGACCTTGCGCATCTGTGTCCCGTTCCCCGTGGCAGCGGTTGCCGGCCCCGCGCGGAGTATACGTCAGGCGCGGGCGGCCAGGGCGTCGGGGGTCCTGCCGGCGGGTTGGGGTGCGCCGCCGGTCATCGCCAGGCAGCGCCGGCGCCGAAGGCGATCCAGCAGCCGTGGATCGCGATGGCCTGGGTCAGCAGTTCGCTGATCATCGACGGGATCTGCCGGTGCAGGATATGCAGCGGCACGGACGCCGCGAAGATGCCGGTGAAGGCGAGTGCCCAGGTGAACCAGCCGGTGCCGATGGCGTCCACAGGCACACTGAGCGCGATGCCGAGGGAGGCGGCGAGCAGGATCCGCCGCAGGATGAACAGGGTCTTCGTGTACGCATGCCGGGTGTCGAGCACGTATTCGACGGCACCGTTCACGTTCGCCTGCCTGAAGCGGGCGAACAGGAACAGCACCCCGAAGGCGCCCGAGCCGTACAGCGCCACGGGCCAGTGGTCGACGAGCAGGGTGCTGAGCGGTGCGCCGGTTGCCCTGGCCAGCACGAAGCTGCCGGCATAGGCGGTGAAGGGGATGCCGAAGCACAATGCCGCGAAGTTGACGCGTGCATACCCTTCCAGCAGGGCCACCCGCTCCGGAAGCCGCGTGCCGAGCACGTGGTTCATGAAGTCGAAGGCCATCCCGAAGGTCACCAGCCCGACGAGCAGCCAGGCCACCTGCGGATTGTGCGCGAAGCACCAGAAGCAGAAGGCCGCCATGGCGAAGCCGGCTGCGGTCAGCAGCTCGATGCTGCGGGCATGCAGGTCCGCGCTGGCGATGGCAGCCACACCATATGTGCTTTCCTGTTCGCGTGAATTCATGGTTCCCTGGGATATGAGGTCGGCTCAACGGGGGCCTGCCGTACGCCATGGCAGCAACACGGGTACCGGCTGTTCCGGCACCCCGACTGTAGGTTTGTCGTCGCCGCAGCCCCATGACGCAGGTCAATTGCCGGTGCAGGCCCGGCCCTGTTCCGTCATGGGGGCAGCGCCGGGTCCTCGATCAGCTCCAGCCATTCGCCGACCGGGCCCTCGATCACCGCCACCCGCCGCCCGCCGTAGGCCACGCCCTGCAGCGCGCGTGGCGCCGCCCGCAGGGGCACGCCGCCGGGTTGCAGTGCCTGCAGCGCATCGAGGCTGTGCACGCTGAAGCTCACCATGGACATGCCCGGGGGCAGCTGCCCCGGCGTGCGCCGGCGCGGGCCGATGTGCCCCGGGAACTCGTCCAGCTCGAGCAGGAAGCGCCGGCCCGGAATGCGCGCCACCGCCGTGGGGAACACCGTGCCTGGCGGCGCCTCGCAGAGCATGGCAAGGATGCCGTTGACGAAGGGCGTGCGTTCCATGATGCGGTGACCCAGCACGCCGGCATAGAACTCATGCATGCGCGCGGCGGCGGGGCCGCCGATCGTGCAGATGAACGGCCGGTCCACCGGGGAGCGGGCCTGCTTGAGCCCATAGCGGCTGCCGCCGGGCAGCAGGCGCGTGAAATAGATGAGCTCGCCGGAAGGCCCGATCACCTGCATGGCCCGTGGTGCGTTGGGCCGCGGATAGAGGTTGGCGGGACCGCCGAGCCGGCGGAAGCCCGTGCCTTCGAGCCGCAGTGCCAGCGCATCGGTGTCCTGCACCAGCAGCTCGGTCGCAGTCCAGCCCCAGCTCGCCGGCGGCCCGTGGCCGCGCTCCCCGGTCTCGATGAAACGCAGGTAGCAGGGCTCGCCGCTCGCCGGCTGCAGCAGCGCGTAGCGCTGGCCCGCGGCGGCCGGCGCATTCCAGGCGGCGCAGGCGGTGGCATCGAGCCTGCCACTCTCGGCCACCGTGTAGCCGAGGATGTCCGTCCAGTGGCTGACGGCCACCTCGAGACTGGCCACGCAATGGGTGACGATGGTGATGGCACGCAGGAATTTCGCGCCGCCCTCGCCGGCGACGATGCCGCCTTGCGCCGTGGTTCCCGCCTCCATCAGCTGCCCGTCCACTCCAGGGGATACTCCTCCATGAGCGCCACCTGCTCGCGCAACGCCAGCACGTGCTCGTCCCAGTAGCGCCGGGTATTGAACCACGGGAAGGCGAGCTTGAAGGCCGGATCGGCCCAGCGCCGGGCAAGCCAGGCCGCGTAGTGCATGATCCGCAGCGTGCGCAGCGCCTCGATGAGGTGCAGTTCCAGCGGGTCGAAGTCGCGGAACTCGGTGTAGCCGGCCAGCAGCCGGGCGAGCTGCGGGGTCTGCTCGGCGCGGTTGCCCGAGAGGAACATCCACAGGTCCTGCACCGCGGGGCCGCTCAGCGTGTCGTCGAGGTCGACGATATGCACCTGTTCGCCGAGCACCAGCACGTTGCCCGGGTGGAAGTCCCCGTGGAGGCGCAGGAAGCGCGGCGTGCCGGCGCGCCCGAAGCAGCCGCGGATGCCGTCGAAGGCGTGGGCGCAGATGCCCGCGTAGGCATCGCGCAGCTCCGCGGGCACGAAGTCGTTTGCCAGCAGGAAATCACGCGAGGCCACCCCGTAGCTCTCCAGTCCGATGCGCATGCGGTGGTGAAAGCCGCGGCGCGCACCCTGCAGGTGGATGCGGGCGACCAGACGGCCGAGCTGCTCGAGCAGCGCCATGTCGTCGAGTTCCGGCGCCCGTCCACCGTGGCAGGGATATACCGCGAAGCGGAACTCGCCGCGCTGGTGGAGCGTGCGTCCCGCATGGACGAGGGGCGGCACCACCGGGACCTCGGCGGCGGCCAGTTCCTGCGCGAATCCGTGTTCCTCGAGGATGGCGGCATCGCTCCAGCGCCCGGGCCGGTAGAACTTGGCGACCACGGGTGGCGCATCCTCGAGCCCGATGCGATAGACCCGGTTCTCGTAGCTGTTGAGCGCCAGCAGCCGCCCGTCGCAGGCGAGCCCGAGGCTCTCGACGGAGGCGATGATGTCGTCCGGCGTGAGCTCCTGGTAGGCGAGGCTCGGATCGCTGGCTGGATAAAAGGTGTCAGACATATTTTCCTGCGGCGGAAGATACGGTAACTTCTGTCCCGGCGGAAAAATAAGTCTGACACCTTTTATTGACATGCGCATCGACGTCATCCTCGAGTCCCACCTGCCGCCGCAGCGGATCGCCGAGTTGGGGCAGCTGGCCGAGCGCCACGGGCTCGGTGGGGTGTGGGTGTCGAACATGAGCGATGCCCGCGATCCGTTCGTCAACTTCGTCGAGCTGGCCCGCACCACCAGCCGCATCCGCCTCGGGCCGATCGCAGTCAGCCCCTTCGAGTTGCATCCGCTGAAGATGGCCAGTTCGCTGCTGACGCTGAACGAAGTGGCGCAGGGCCGGGCGCAGATCGTCGTGGGTGCGGGCGGCGGCACCGCGACCGCCATCGGGGCGAAGCCGGTGCGCGTGGTCCGTGCGGTGCGCGAGTGCGTGGAGATCCTCAAGGCCGCAGCCACCGGCAAGCCGGTGCGCTACCAGGGCGAGCTGTTCAAGATCGGCTGGTACCACCCCTCGTGGGTACAGAGCCCGCCACCGGTCATCTATGCGGGTGCCAACGGGCCGCAGATGCTCAAGGCCGCGCCGCGCCATGCCGATGCAGTCATGGTGAGCGACTTCGTGCCCGACCACGTGCGCCGCAGCCGGGCCATCATCGACGCCAGCCTGCACGAGGCGGGGCGTGACCCGGCGGGCTTCCCGATGAGCAACTTCTGGGCCTGGCACGTCAAGGAGAGCCGCGAGGAGGCCGAACGCGAGGCGCGCACCTGGCTGACCGTGCGCGGCACGCTCTATCCACCCTACATCGGGCATGTCCTCGACCCGGATGAGGCGGCCATCGTCAACCGCAACATCAGGGCCTTCTTCCACGCGTACAACCGCAAGTCGGATGTCATCGAGGGCGTGCCGCCGGAGATCGTGCAGAAGCTGGTGGATCGTTGCACCTCCGCCTCGCCGCTGGCGGAGATGGACCGCGAGATCGAGCGGTTGCGGGAGTTTGCGCGGGCCGGGCTCACCGAGATCGCGCTGCGGATCTACGGGAACCCCGAGGACACGATCCGCGTGCTCGGCGAGCGCGTAGTGCCGGCGCTGTCCACCTGAAGGCGTCTGTTAAGGAAGGTCTGATTTACCAGCCATGAAACTGATGGGCGGTACAGGATCGACTCCCGCGGTCATGAAGTGGCCCGGTTGTACGCCAACCGAGCCGGTTTCCGGCTCCAGATGCTGCATTCGACGG
>JADYZO010000015.1 GCA_020853135.1 Gammaproteobacteria bacterium | reverse complement strand
TCCAGGTGGAGCGCTCGAACAGCACCGCGGTGAGCCAGGTGACGTGATAGCGCTGCGTGGCGAAGACGTTGCCATCCACCATCAGCAGCGTGGCCTCCGCCGCCGCGAGCAGCACGGCCAGGCCGACGATGAGCGGGCGCCAGGGCAGCAGCAGCGTCAGCGGGATGACCACGAGCAGGGCCGGCAGCAGCGCGAGCAGCGCGAAGTGGCCGACGTAGGCGAGCACCGTGTAGCCGAGCCCGAGCGCGCCTGCGGGCCAGGGCGCGAAGGCCATGAACCGCAGCCCCAGCAACGCCAGGACCACGGCGTTGGCCGCGACGAACCAGCCGGTCCAGCGCAGCAGGTGCCGGCGGCTGTCCACGTCAGCGGCCCGCCGCCGGCGCACTGGCCGTCGTGGCGATCTCCGTGGCCACGGCGGCCACCGCCCTGGCACCCGCCGGACCGCTGTCACCCACGTTGCACATGAAGTCACGGCGCAGTGCCTGTGCATTCTCCCGGGCGCGCGCGGGGTCGCGCACCAGCCTGCGGATCAGCTCCGGCGCCTCGGCCAGGCGCGCAGGCGCCAGCAGCGCGCCGAGCCTGTCGCGCACGTACATCTCGAAGGGCTCCATGCCGAGTTCCCGCCAGCTGCTGTTGCGGCTCTTGGGTGGCAGGTCGATGTAGAGCACCGGCTTCTCCAGCCCCATGCCGTAGTCCTGCCCCGCACCCGACCAGTCGGTGATCATGACATGGGAGTCGAACAGCGAATCGCTCTCCCCCATCTGCTCGACCAGGCGAAACCGCGGATTGCCGCCATGACGCGCGCTGATGCGATCGATGACCTCGGGGGTCTGCCAGCGGGTCTGGAAATGCGGGCGCAGCGTCAGGCGGAAACCCGCATCCAGCAGGACGCCGGCGAGTTCCAGCCCGCAGCTGTTGAGGATGGTCTGCTCGCCCCAGGAAGGCGCGAGCAGCACGTGGATGTCGCCGTCACCGTGCACCGGCGGCGGGTCGCGCCGCCCGGCGAGCAGTTGCTCGATGCGGTGGTAGCCATGCGCCACCAGCCGCTTGGGCGCCAGTCCCTTCAGCTCCTCGCGCCGGCGGATCTCGCGGGCCTGGTGCGGGCCGGCGTAGAGGATGGTGTCGTAGTGGTCGAAGGAGTCCTCGTGGTCGGCCATGTGGGTGCTGATCAGCGAGTGGAACATGTAGATGTAGTGCACCGGGTGGATCGAGCGCTTGAGGTCGAAGTTGCCGAGATCGAGCAACTGGGTGAGCAGCACGTCGGCCTGCAGGAACTGGAAGAACCAGATGCGCACGAGTCCCGTGCCGATGCAGAAGCCCCTGATGCGCGGATCGGCCTGGTGCAGCCCGGGATCGGCCGGGTCGGAGCTGACGTAGCAGACCGCCTCGCCCAGCACCCCGGTGAGGTGCGCGACGATGGGCTGGAAGTGATGCCAGTCCTGCCCGCTTTCCGCATAGAGCACGATGTGCCGCGCAGTACGCGACAGGCGCCTGAAGCGCCGGTACTCGCGCCATTCGCGCAGGAAGGCGGCCATCAGTCCTGCGCGGCGGGCGGCTCCACGGGCCCGGTGCTGCCGGCCGGCTGCCCGGGCTCCTGCGCCGGGGGCGGCGCCTGGCGGCGGAACAGCCCCTTGAGCTTGTACCAGAAGGTCTTGACCGCCAGCGCCGCGGTGGCGAACACCCCCACGATGGCGGACAGGATCATGCTGCCGGTGCTGGGATCGAGGTAAGCCCAGGCCTCCGGTGCCACCAGGGCCAGCGAGACCAGCAGATATGGCGCGAGGTGGCCCGCGCTTGCCCTTTTCATGACCGGTTTCTCCCCAGTGGCCCGGGCGTCGCGCGCCCGGCGGCTGTTTAGCATCAATGATCGCATGGCGCAACGCCGGAACGCAGCCCGGCGTCCAGGGCGGCAATGCGCGCATACAGGCCAGCGCGCGCCCGGCGCAGCTGCGCCGGGTCGTCGATCTCGCCCCAGAGCAGGTCATCCACCCGCAGGCAGGCAATGGGCCGCTCCCGTGCGGCGGCAACCAGGCAGCCGGTCTCGTAGTCGAAGCGCAGCGACTGCGTGAAGGCTTGCGCGGCGATGCGCTGCATCAGCGCGAAGAGCCCCGCCGAGATCCGCGAGATGCCCACCAGCTCGCCCGCCACCCCGGAACCGAGGCTGGCGCGGTCCTTGGACATGGCGCGCAGCCAGCCGCCGGGCGCCTCCACGTACACCTCGTCCCCGGCGCCCGTGGGGCCGGACAGCAGGAGGGCATCCTCGGCGAGTCCCGCCAGCAGCACCTGCAGCGCGCGGGGCTCGTAGATGAGGTCGGATTCCAGCAGCAGGAACGGGCCGCGGAGCGCCTCGCGCGCGCAGTACAGCGAGTACATGCTGCCCGAGCGGGCGAAGTCGGCATTGTGGACGGTGCGCAGCGTCCCCGGATACGCCTGCGCCAGCGCCTCGTAGTATTCGGCGGCATAGCCGGTGACGATGACCACATCCTCGATGCCGGCAGCCAGCAGCCGCAGGATCGACTCTTCGACGATGGGCCGCTCGCCGAGGCGCAGGAAGCCCTTGGGGTAACCCTCGACTTCGCTGCGCAGGCGCTGGCCCTGGCCCGCGGCGAGGATGACGGCCGAGCGGACCGGCACCGTCACCGGCGCCGCCCGCGGATGGCGGCACGCAGCGCCGCGCAGAGGCGATCGAGATCGTCCGCGCTGATGTCGCCCATGTGCGCGATGCGGAAGATGCCGGGCGCGAGGCGCCCCTGCCCGGCGTAGATCACGAAGCCGCGGCGCCTGAGCGCATCGTGGAGGCCGGCGTAGCCGAGCCGCCCGGGCAGCCGGTAGGACCAGAGCACGCTGCCGGACTCCGATGGCGGCAGCAGGGTCGTGACGCCGAGGTCCTGCAGGGTGGCCGCCACGCGGGCGGCACGCCCGCGGTAAGTCGCGCGGCGCGCCTGCCAGCCGCCCTCCTCCCGGTGCTCGTCCAGCGCGGCATCCAGCGCAAAGGCCAGCTGCACCGCCTGCGTGAACGGCGAGAAGCCATCCGCATGCTGGGCGGCGTGATGGCTGCGCAGGTCGAGGTAGACGCTGCCCGGGCGTGGCCCGGGCCGCAGCCACAGGTCCCGCCGCGCCAGCACGAAGGACAGGCCCGGCGCGCCGTGCAGGCACTTGTTCGCCGTCGCCGCGACCGCCGTGAGGTTCCAGTCGCGGCCCGCGATGTGCTCGGCGCCGAAGCTGCTCACGCCATCGAGCAGCAGCCCGACACCCCAGGCGCGGCAGGCCTGGCCGATCGCTTCGAGATCGTTGAGCCGGCCGGTCGTGGTCTCGTGGTGCACGACGGCCACGTGACTGATCGCCGGGTCCGCAGCCAGTGCCGCCTCCAGCCGCGGGATGCTGACCGGTGCCAGCCAGTCGTGGTCCAGCACCCGGTGCGGGCGCCCGTGCGCGGCCAGCATGCGCGCCATGCGCTCGCCGTAGACGCCGTTGGCCAGCACCAGCGTGCTGCGGTCGCGGGGCGCGAAGCCGCAGAGCATGCCCTCCACCGCCGCGGTGCCCGAGCCGGTGAGCAGCACGGCGTCGTAGTCCTCCGCCAGCTCCGCGTACACGCCGGCCAGGCGCGCGTTGATGCTGCGCACCAGGGCCGCGAACTCGGGCTCGCGGTGGCACCAGTCGCCGCGGCCGAGCGCCGCGCGCACGCGCGCGGTGAGCGTCACCGGGCCCGGGTTGAGGAGGATGGTGCGGGTCATGGCGGCTGGCATCGGTCCCCGCTCCGGCTAGCTGCGTGGACCCAGGTGCTGGCGCAGGCGCGCGGCCACCTCGGCGGGTGTCGTGCGCGGCCGTGGCAGGTCGGCGGCCACGCCCGGACGGATGGGGACATGCAGCAGGCGCAGCCCGGGTGCACGCCAGTCGACATACTCGCGCAGCTCGTCGGGATCACTGACCACCAGGGCGCGTGGATACCCGGCGGCGACAGCCAGCGCCGCGAGATCCACATTGGGCGACACCGTCGCCTGGCCGCCGGTGGACTCGTGCATGCCGTTGTCGAACACGATGTGCAGCAGGTTGGCCGGCCGTTCCACGCCGAGCGTGGCCAGCACCCCGAGGCGCATCAGCAGCGCACCGTCGCCGTCCACCACGATGACCCGCTTCTCCGGCCGGGCGATCGCCAGGCCGAGGCCCAGGCTCGCCGCGCAGCCCATCGAGCCCACCATGTAGAGCTGGCAGGCCCGGTCATCCAGCGCGCAGAGCTCGCGGCCGGTGTAGCCGGTGGTGGCGACGACGAGGTCCTCCGCGCGCAACGCCATCTGGATCGCGCCCAGCATCCTCTGGCGCGAGGCCTTCGCGAACCGCTCCGGCTCCACGGCACCGCCCGGCCAGCGCTGCAGCGGCTGCGGGGGGCGCGGCTCCAGGTCGGTGGCGGCGACGGCGCCCTTGCTCATCACCAGCGCAAAGGGGCGGCCCTCGCGGCGCATGTACCCGCAGGCACGGTCGAGCGCGGGGCCGATGGCCTCGCTGGTGGAGGGAAACGGCGCCCAGGGAATGCCCATCAGCTCCAGCAATTGCGGGGTGATCCGGCCCATCAGCTCATGCTGCGGCTCGTCGGCGGCGCCGCCCGGCTCGCCCCGCCAGGTGACGATGAGCAGCACCGGCAGGTGGAAGGTCCAGGTGAGCGAGGTGAGCGGATTGACCGCGTTGCCGAGCCCCGAGTTCTGGAACATGACGACGGCCGGCAGGCCGCCCAGCTCCGCGCCGGCCGCCACCGCCACCGCATCGCCCTCGTTGACCGCACCCACGTAGCGCAGCGTGGGCGAGTTGATCACGTGGTTGATGAACGGCGTGAGGTACGAGCAGGGCACGCCGGTATACAGGCCAAAGCCACGGGCCGTGGCCGCCGCGATGAACTCGCCGGCCTCGATCATGCGAAACTGCCGGCGGCGACCAGGTCCGCGAGGCTGTCCACGTCCAGCCAGTGCCCGGTGGTGTAGACCACGCGGATGCGCTCGCCGCGGGCCAGCAGTTCGCTCAGCAGGTGGTGCAGCTTGGCCTGGCGGCTGGCCGGCTGTGCCGCCATCTCGCGCACCACCGTGCGCAGGCGCGGCAGCGCCCTGGCATGCACCCGCAGGAAACCCATCCACTCGCCGTGGCGCTCGCCCTCGGGGATGTCCTCGGCGCAGCGCGTGAGGAACACCTCGTGGTAGAAGGCGTGGCGCGAGTGCGGCTCGCTGCAGCTGACGTAGTCGGCGGCGCGGCCGCGGTTGACCGACTCGCGCCAGTCGGTGTCGGCGACGATGACGAAGTCCTGCGTGGGCTCGGCGAGGCTGTCGACGATGTAGCGCCGGAAGATGACGTCGCCATAGGAGACGTAGAGGTCGCTGCCGTCGTCGGCATCGGCCTCCAGCGCGCGGGCGAGCGAGATGAGCTCGCCGGTGCCGGCGTAATCCGGGTTGTCCACGTAGCCGAGGCCTGGCAGGTCGATGGCCTGCGGGAGATAACCGCGCACCACGGTGATGCGCTTGATGCCGGCGGCGTTGTAGGCCGCGATGATATGCGCGAGCAGCGGCTGGCCGCGCACCTGCACCATGGTCTTCGGCCGCGTGGCAGTGAGCTCGCCGAGCGCCGAGCCCCGCGAGGCGGCCAGCACCACCACCCGCGAGTCACGCCCCTGCCGCGGCAGGTAGCGCTCCTCGGCCTCCTGCAGCTCGGAGGCGCCCTGCAGGCGGAAGATCTCGCGCACCGGCGCGACGCCATCCTCCACCGAGCGCAGGTTCTGCTCGCGCGCCAGCGTCGCCGCGCAGGCCTGCATGGCGGGGATCGCCGCACGCAGCAGGTGGTTGGCCCAGATGGCGATGGAGAAGCCGGCTTCGCGGAACACCTCGGTGGGGGTGGCGTAGTACTTGGTGGGCACGATGACCACCGGGCTCCTGTCGCCCCACTCGCGCTTGAAGGCCAGCACCTCCCTGGGCGTGGCGAGCGCGCTGTGGATCAGGATGCCGTCGGAGCCGGCGGCGTGGTAGGCCTCCGCGCGACGCAGTGCCTCGCCCAGCCCCCAGCCGGCGATGAAGGCCTCCACCCGGGTGATGATGCAGAAGTCATCATCGCGCTGCGCGTCCTTGCCCGCCTTGATGCGGCTGCAGAACTCGTCGATGTCGGCGAGCTGCTGCTTCTCGCCGTCGATGAAACTGTTGGTCTTCGGATAGATCTTGTCCTCGATGCACACCGCGGCCACGCCGCGCTGCTCGAGCTTGCGCACCAGGCGGCGCACGTTGTTGAAGTTGCCGTAGCCGGTGTCGCCATCGAGCAGGATGGGCACGGTGGTGGCAT
>JADYZO010000014.1 GCA_020853135.1 Gammaproteobacteria bacterium | reverse complement strand
TGAACGTCGCTGAGTGGTTACGACGGGGACGTCTCATGTTGCTGCTCCTGAAATCCGGCGATATCTTCGCCGACAGAGCAGGGCTTTTCACTTATCCCCCTGTCTCGAATACCGGGGCCACCTCTCCATCTCGAATGCGCCGCGTGCCTCGATCTTCCGCGCAACATCCCGGAATTCCGACGGCGCGAGATCGGCCGCAGGTCGGGAGCCAATTGACGGGAACACGTCGGCCTCCAGCCGGGTGACGACGTAAGCCACGTATCGTTCGCTGCGGCCCGTACGCCAGTGGTCAAGCCACGCCCGCGCCACGGTCTCGAAATCCCGGTTCACGGCCTGTTTCACCGCGCCGGGATCAACACCATCGGCCAGCAGCTGCCGGGCCTCGTGGTGGCGCTGCCTCGCCTTGCCCAGACTCACGTTCGGATAGATACCGAAGGCCAGCGTGCGGCGTTTGCCATTGAAGGTGTAGTCCTGGCGCCAGTACTTCCCGCCACCGGGCGTTACCAGCAGATACAACCCTCGGGTATCGGCCAGCTTCTGCGGGCGCGCTGACGGCCTGGCACTGCGAACCTGCGTATCGGTCAACATTTACGGTATCTCCCATGGCTACCAGTGCCGATACCGTAAAAAGTACCGTCACATGGTCGAGACAAGGTGAGATCGTGGGATACCGCGCGAATGCCGGGAACCCTGAAATTCCCGGCATTTATGCCACTTTCGAGATCGCCTGAGCAGGCTTGAATCAGGGAATTGGCGGAGAGGGTGGGATTCGAACCCACGTTACGGGGTTACCGTAAACACGCTTTCCAAGCGTGCGCCTTCAGCCACTCGGCCACCTCTCCGTGGGTCTCCTCGTCATGCGCCGCGCAGGTTAACCGAGCCGCCGGAGCCGGGCAAATGCCTCACTTCGCGGGCTCCTTCACGGGCTTGTCGAAATACCCGGGCGGGCGCTGCAGGCAGCCGGCGGTCCTGGCCAGCGGTTCCGCTGGAACAGGTGCCGGGGGCACATTCAGGTGGCCCGTCGCATCGGGCGCATCCAGACCCGCCGGGACGCTGACATCCGCCACGGCAGCCGCCTGCTGGTATTCGCCGGCCAGGGCACAGGAGTCTTCCCTGCCCCAGAACGAGCAGGCGGAGAGCAGCACCATGCAGGCCAGCGGCAAGCCCGCGCGCAGTGCCGGACGGTATGAGCGCATCACAGCAACCCCGCCTGGCGCAGGGCGGCCTCGACGACTGGCTGCGCCTCCGGTGAGAGCGGCGTCAGGGGCAGGCGGATGCCGGGCGGCAGCCGTCCCATCCGCGTGAGTGCCCACTTGACGGGGATCGGATTGGACTCCACGAAGAGGTCGCGGTGCAGCGCCGACAGCGGCTGGTCGAGGGCTGCCGCCTCGGCCGCACGACCGGCCAGTGCGGCCTGGCACATGCGGGACATGGCGGCCGGGGCCACATTGGCGGTGACCGACACCACGCCCTGCCCGCCGAGGGCGATGAAATCCCGCGCCGTGGCATCGTCACCGCTGTACAGGGCGAACGCCTCCCCGGCGAGCTTGCGGATCTCCGCGACGCGGGCCAGGTCCCCCGTTGCCTCCTTGATGCCAAAGATGCGCGGGTGCCTGGCCAGGCGGGCGACCGTGGCTGGCTGCAGGTCCGCCACGGTGCGGCCAGGGACGTTGTAGAGCATGACGGGCCGGTCCACCGCATCCGCCACTGCGAGGAAGTGCCGGTACATGCCTTCCTGGGTCGGCTTGTTGTAGTACGGCACCACGACGAGATAGGCATCGACCGGCAGCCGTCCGACCGTCTGGGAGAGGTCGATCGTCTGCGCCGTGGAATTCGAACCGGTTCCGGCAATGACCGGCACCCGGCCGCTGGCCCGCGCCACTGCCACGCGGATGACCTCGACGTGCTCGGCCTTGGTGAGCGTCGCCGATTCACCGGTGGTGCCGGCAATGACCAGCCCGTCGGTGCCCTCACCGATGTGCCAGTCCACGAGCTGCTCCAGGCAGCCAAAATCGACGGCGCCGTCCGGGCCCATGGGCGTGACGAGCGCAACGAGGCTGCCTTTGAACATCGGGACCCGGCCGAGGGAATGATGCGGGCCTGCGATGGTACTTTCGCCCTCCTCCCCCCGCAAGGGCCGCTTGATGCAGGGGGGTTTCCCGGTACACTGCCGAGCTTTCCCAGGACCCCGCGGTACCGCCCATGGACAAGCTGCTGGCCATCACGGCGATCGGTCGCGACCGTGCCGGCCTGATCCGCGACCTCAGCCAGGCCGTGTCCGGTTCCGGGGGCAGCATCCGCGAGAGCCGCATGATCGCGCTCGGCTCGGAATTCGCCGTGCTCATGCTGATCGCAGGCAACTGGCACTCGGTCAACAAGATGCGTGACCGGCTGACGCAGTTGCAGCGCGATGGCGCCCTGACAATCACGGTGCGGGACACCGAACCGCGAACAACCGAGCCCTCGGCACCCTACAACATCGATGTGGTGGCCCTCGACCAGGAGGGCATCGTCCTGCGGCTGTCGAGCTTCTTCGCCAACCGGAACCTGGAGATCGCCGAACTGAGCACCCGGCGATACAATGCCCCACACACCGGTGCCGCGATGTTTTCCGTACAGATGACGGTGAGCCTCCCGGCCAGCGTCCACGTGGCAAGCGTCCGGGAGGACTTCCTCGACTTTTGCGACGAGCACAACCTCGACGCCATCATGGAGCCGGCGCAACGCTGAACTGCCCGCGGCAACGCGCCGGCGGCCATGAGCGTGGGAGCGGATCCGCATGAGCAAGATCAAGCCAGGCAAGCCTGTTCCGGACTTCCGGGTTGCCGCGACCGGGGGCCGCACCCTCAGCCTGGCGGACTTCCGGGGGCACCCGGTCGTGCTCTATTTCTATCCGAAGGACGACACGCCGGGCTGCACCGCCGAGGGCTGTGCCTTCCGCGATCACCACGCCGCGTTCAGGCAGCACGGCGCGATCGTGCTCGGCGTCTCGCGCGACACGTCCGCCTCCCACGAGAAGTTCCGCGCCAGGCACGGGTTCCCATTCGACCTGCTGGCCGATGCCGACGAGACACTCTGCCGCCTGTTTGGCGTCATCCAGGAAAAAAACATGTACGGCAGGAAGGTGATGGGCATCGAGCGCAGCACCTTCCTCATCGACGGCGAGGGTGTGCTCCGCCAGGAGTGGCGCAAGGTCAGGGTCGAGGGGCACGTGGAGGCCGTCCTCGCCGCGGTCGGGGCCCTCTAGCCTCCGCAGGAGCGCAACGTTGTTTTTCCGCCGCTTCATTGCCCTGGTCTGCAGCATGGCGACTGTCTTCGCCCCGGTGCTCGCGGCGAACGACGACCTGCCGGACATCGGCAGCCCGGCCGACACGGTCCTGTCGCGGGACATGGAGCAGCAGATCGGCCGCTCCATCTACAAGAGCCTGCGTGACACGGGAAAGGTCATCACCGACCCGGAGATCCAGGAATACATCCAGGACATCGGCCAGAAGATCGCGGCCAACGCCACGGACAACGGCCAGCGCTTCCGCTTCTTCGTGGTCGACGACCCGGCGATCAATGCGTTCGCCCTGCCCGGTGGCTACGTTGGCGTGCACTCGGGCCTGCTGCTGGCCACCGCGACGGAGAGCGAACTGGCGGGCGTGCTCGCCCACGAGATCTCGCACGTCACCCAGCGGCACATCTCGCGGGCCATCTACGCCAACCAGCGCGCAAGCATCCTCACCATGGCGGCACTGCTCGGCGCCATCCTGCTGGGTGCGGCGACCGGCTCGGGGGATGCCATCCAGGGCGCGGTGGCCGCGGCGCAGGGGGCGGCCGTCCAGCAGCAGATCAATTTCACCCGCGCCAACGAGTATGAGGCCGACCGGATCGGCATCGGGCTGATGGCCAGCGCGGGTTTCAACCCGGATGCGATGGCCGGCTTCTTCGAGACCCTGGCCCGCCAGAGCGGCCCGCTGGCCAGCCAGGCACCGGAGTTCCTGCGCACGCATCCGGTGACCGTGAACCGCATCGCCGAGGCGCGTGAACGCGCAGCGCAGGTGGTTCCCCGCGCAGAGGTAGCCAGCACGACGGGCTACAGCCTGGCACGCGCCCGGTTGCGGCTGCTCGGCAGCCCGAGTCCGGAGGCTGCGCTGGCACGCTTCACGAGCGACCTGCACGATCCGGGGCACGTGGCGGACGTCGGCGCCGAGTACGGCCTCGCGCTGGCCAGGCTCCAGACCGGGGATGCCGGGCAGGCGCGCGAGGCCTTTGCCGGCCTCGTCGAAAAGAACCCGGGCGTCATTGCCTTCCATACCGGACTGGCGCAGGCGGAGATGGCCGCGGGCGACGAGCGCAGCGCCTTCGCCACCTATGAGCGCGCCATGCAGCTGTTCCCGCGCAACGTGCCGCTGACCATCCACTATGCCGAGGCACTCATGCAGCATGAGCGCGCCGGGCAGGCACACAGGGTCCTGCTCGACCTGCTCAACATCGTGCCACCCACGCCCGAGCAGGTGCGGCTGATCGCCCTGGCCGCCAGCGCCGCCGGGGACACCGGCGATGCCCACTACTACATGGCCGAGTACCACCTTATCGCGGGGGACCTGAACCTCGCCGCCGACGAATTGCGGGTGGCACTGGGGATCCCCGGACTGGATTCCGTGCAACGGGCGCGGTTCAGCTCGCGGCTGACGGAGATCCAGCAGGTGCTCACGCGGCTGCAATCGGAGAAACGCATGTCACAGCCTGCCCGCAACCCGGGATTCGACTCATGAACGCCAGCGCCCTGCTCCGCATGGCCCGCGCCGGGCTGGTGGCCGGTGCCCTGGCCATCCTGTACGGTTGTGCCGGCCCGGCCACTGCCAGCAGGACCCCAGCCAATCCCGACCCCTTGGAGCCCGTCAACCGGGTGATATTCCGCATCAACGACATCGGCGACCGCTACGTCGGCAAGCCTGTGGCACAGGCCTACGAGAAGGGTACGCCCGGGTTCTTCCGCACGGGCACCAGCAATTTCCTCGGCAACCTGCGTTACCCGATCACGATCGTGAACGACGTCCTGCAGGGGAAGATCCGCCAGGGTGGCCAGGACCTGGCGCGATTCGCGCTGAACAGCACAGTGGGCCTGTTCGGCCTGCTCGACCCGGCGTCCGAAGTCGGGCTTGCCATGCACGACGAGGACTTCGGCCAGACCCTGGCCGTGTGGGGTGTTCCGCAAGGTCCCTACCTCGTCGTGCCGATCTTCGGCCCGCGCACGCTCACCAGCGGCATCGGCGATCTCGCCGACACCCAATTCTCGCCCCTCCATCAGTGGCCCGGAGACGTGGCCACGCGCAACGCCCTGATCATCCTGTACCTGGTGAATACACGCTACAGCCTGCTGCCGCTCGACGAACAGGTCCAGCAGGCCTTCGACCCGTACGCCTTCGTCCGCGATGCCTATCTGCAGAACCGGCTCTTCAGGATCTACGATGGCCACCCGCCGGAAGAAGACCTCTATCCGGAGGATGATGACACGCAGGCGCAGTGAGGCCTGTGCCTCAGGTTGCCGGAGCCAGGAACCCCTCGGTCTCGCTCATCCTCGCCAGGGCGAGGAGCTTGTCTGGCATGCCCAGGATGCGCAGGCGCTGCCTGGCCTCCCCCGCCAGCCTCACCCACTCCAGAAGGAGCGCCAGGCCCGCGCTGTCCACCTGGCTGACGCCAGCGAGGTCGATGCTGGGCTCGCCACCGCCCTGCCGGAGCAGCGGCAGGCTGGCCTTCCATATCACCGGGACCGTGGTGAAATCCAGCGGCCCGCTGACGCGGTATGCCCCCGCGCCAACCGCCTCGAAGCTGGCCTGCGCCATCAGGCGCCGCCCTTTCCCGCCGCCGGCTTGTCCGGGTCGCGCTTGCCGGCATCGATGTCGGCCGTATCGCGCTCCAGGCGCTCGATCACCGCATCCAGCCCCCTGGCCGCCACCTCGGCATTGAACTGGTTGCGATAGTTCTGGACGTAGGAAATACCCTCGATCCGCACGTCGTAGGCCTTCCAGCCGGCGGGCGTCTCGTGCATCGAATAGCTGACCGGCACGGTGTTCCCATCGGGCATGCGCATTTCCGTGTCGACGACCGTTCGCCCGTCACTGGGCGGGGTGCGCTGGGGCAGTATCTTGAAGTTCTTCTGGTCGAACTTCAGGACCGCCGAGGCGTAGCTGCGCAGCAGGAAGTTGTAGAAGGCATCGACAAACCGCTTGCGCTGGGCCGGCGAAGCATCCCGCCAGGCCTTGCCCAGTACCAGGCGTCCTGCGTAGTCGGTATCGAAGTCCGGCAGGAGTTCGCGGTCGATGAGCGTATAGAGCTCCTTGCGATCGGCCGCCAGCTGGTCGCGCCGGCCATCCAGCTGCCGGGCGATCTTCGTCACCGCGCCTTCAACAACCTGTTGCGCCGTCGGCTGCGGATCGGCACTGGCGACACCGGCGCCAACCAGCACTGCGGCTGCCAGGCCAGCCAGGACCATCCTACTCATCCTTCTTTCCCCCCAGGCTGAAGAGAAGCTTGCCAATGATGTTCTCCAGGATGATGGCCGATTGCGTCAGTTCGATTTGACTGCCGTTCTTGAGATAGGTTTCCGATCCGCCAGGGGCGATGCCGACATACTTGCTGCCGAGGAGCCCGGCAGTGAGGATGCTGGCGTCGGAATCGTCCGGGATGCGGTCGAACTCCGGGGCGATCCGCAGCGTCACCACCGCATCCAGCGCCTTCGGATCGAACGCGATGCGCTCCACCCGGCCCACCGTGACGCCCGCCATGGTCACTGGCGCCCGCTCCTTGAGGCCGGCGACGTCCTGGAAGCGCGCCGTCACGGTGTAGCCCTTGTCGGCGACATAGGCCTCGACGTTCGTCGTCTGGGTCGCGAGGAAGAACAGTGCCGCGAAACCCAGCAGGATGAACATGCCTGCGCCAAGCTCCCTTGCCGGTGTGCTTTCCATGGTCCGGTAGCCCTCAGAGAAGAAAAGACGTGATCATGTAATCGAGGATCAGCACCAGCACCGAGGTGATGACCACGGTGCGTGTAGTCGCGAGGCCAACACCCTCGGCGGTGCGCTCTGCCGTATAGCCCTCGAAGACGGCCACGAGGCTGGCCGCGACGCCGAACACCAGGCTCTTGATGATGCCCTCGTGGATATCCCCGGCATCCACATATTCCTGCATCTGCGCCCAGAATGCCCCGTTGTCCACGCCCATCAGCCGCACGCCAACGAAGTAGGCCCCGAGGATGCCGACGCTGTTGAAAATGGCCGTCAGGAAGGGGACGGAAATGACGCCACCCAGGAAACGCGGTGCGACGATGCGCCCCATCGGATCGATGGCCATCACCTCCATGGCAGACAGCTGGTCGGTGGCCCGCATCAGGCCGATCTCGGCGGTCAGTGCCGTGCCGGCCCGGCCGGCAAACAGCAGCGCCGTGACCACCGGCCCCAGTTCCTTGATGAGCGAGAGCGCCGCGGCCGCACCGAGGAGGTCCTCCTGGCGCAGGCGGGAGAAGGCATCGTAGCCCTGCAGGCCGACGACCATGCCGACGAAGAACCCCGAGGTCATGATGATGACGAGCGACAGCACGCCCGCATTCAGCACCTGGGCCGACACCAGCCGCGGGCGGCGCAGCGTGTACGGCATGGCCTGCAGCATGGCCAGCAGGAACAACGCGATGGCGCCCAGCTTGCGCACGGCCCGGGCGGGATACCGGCCGATCTGCAGGATGCGGTCCATGTCAGCGAGGCCCGCCCAGCAACTCGTCGCGGTAGGGCGGCGCCGGATAGTGGAACGGCACCGGCCCGTCCGCGCTGCCACTCATGAACTGGCGGATCAGGGGTGAATCCGTGCGTCGCAGTTCCGCCGGGGTGCCCTCGCCAATGACCTTGCCACCGGACATCACGAAGCAGTAGTCGGCAATCTGGCTGATTTCCTCGACATCGTGCGACACCAGGATGCTGGTGACGCCCAGGATGTCATTGTTGGCCTTGATGAGCCGCATGATCATGCCCATGGAAATCGGATCCAGGCCGGAAAAGGGCTCATCGTAGAGCAGGAGGTCCGGATCGAGCACCATGGCCCGCGCCAGGGCAACCCGGCGCGCCATGCCGCCGGACAGTTCCGCGGGCATGAGCCGCGCAGCGCCCCGCAGGCCCACGGCCTGCAGCTTGGTCAGCACCACGGTCCTGATCAGCCGCTCCGGCAGGCGGGTGTGCTCGCGCAGTGGAAAGGCCACGTTGTCGAACACGGAGTCGTCGGTGAGCAGGGCGGAGTTCTGGAACAGCATCCCCATGTGCCGGCGCAGTTCGTAGAGCCCTGCACGGTCGAGGCGGGCGACTTCGCGCCCATCGACCCGCACGCTCCCGCTCTCGGGCCGGATCTGCCCGGTGATGAGGCGCAGCAGGGTCGTCTTGCCGGTGCCGCTCGGTCCCATGATGGCGGTGATCGTGCCACGGGCCACCCGCAGCGTCAGTCCATCGAATATACGGCGGCCTGCAGTGGAGAAGCGCAGGTCGTCGACTTCAATCAGGTAGGGTCCGGGTTCTGCGCCTGGCATGCGGATCGTCACTGGCACGGCTGGTGGCACGGGCTCGTGCCGGCCGGAAGAATACCAGATTCAAGCCCCTGCCCGGCGGGGAAACCCGCGGTGCGCTTGTCTCCCCGTCCAATCAGGACTAGCATAGTCCCATATGGAAACGAGGATGGCCCCGTGCTGCGCATCAGCCGCCTGACCGACTACGGGACGATGATCCTCGTCCATCTCGCACGCCAGGACGGCAGGCTCTGCTCGGCGAGCGACGTGGCTGCGGGAATCCACGTCGCGCTGCCCACGGTGCAGAAGATCCTCAAGCTGCTGACGCGCTCGGGCCTGGTCATCTCGGCGCGTGGCGCCGAAGGGGGCTACTGCCTCGGCCGGCCGGCCACCGCACTCAGCGCGGCCGACATCCTCGACGCGCTGGATGGGCCACTGGCCATCACCGAATGCAGCAACGAGAACAGCCATTGCGAACTGGAGTCGCTGTGCCAGGTGGGCGATGCCTGGCAGAAGATCAACCGCGCGATTCGCGTGGCACTGGACGACATCAGCCTCGCTGACCTGGCGGGACCCGTGCGCGAACTCCCCGTCAGCGGCTTCACCCAGGGCATCACCCGGACGCTGGTCCGGCACCATCGATGAACAATCCCGGAACCATAGAGGACCTCGTCGGGCAGAAGTACCGGCACGGCTTCGTCACGGACATCGAGTCCGACACGATTCCACCCGGCCTCGACGAAGACGTCATCCGCTTCATTTCCGCGAAGAAGCGCGAACCGGCCTTCCTGCTCGAGTGGCGCCTGAAGTCGTTCCGCCACTGGCTGACCCGGCGCGAACCGGCCTGGGCCAAGCTTCACCATCCGCCCATCGACTACCAGGGCATCTCCTATTACTCGGCACCCAGGTCACGCGGCGATGGCCCGCGCAGCATCGAGGATGTAGATCCGAAGCTGCTGGAGACCTACGACAAGCTGGGCATCCCGCTGCACGAGCGGGCCAGGCTCGCCGGCGTGGCGGTCGATGCGGTATTCGACAGCGTCTCGGTGACGACCACCTTCCAGGAGAAGCTGGCAAAAGCCGGTGTCATCTTCTGCTCCTTTTCCGAGGCCGTGCAGAAGCATCCCGCCCTCGTCGAGGCATACCTGGGCAGCGTCGTCCCCTACCGTGACAACTATTTCGCGACGCTGAATTCGGCGGTCTTCTCGGATGGCTCCTTCGTCTACGTGCCCAAGGGGGTACGCTGCCCGATGGAGCTGTCGTCCTATTTCCGCATCAATGCCGCCAAGACCGGGCAGTTCGAGCGGACGCTGATCATCGCCGATGAAGGCTCCCATGTGAGCTATCTCGAGGGCTGCACGGCGCCCCAGCGCGACGAGAACCAGCTCCATGCGGCCGTGGTCGAACTCATCGCCCTGCGGGGTGCCGAGATCAAGTACTCCACCGTGCAGAACTGGTATCCGGGCGACGAGAACGGCGTCGGCGGCATCTACAACTTCGTGACCAAGCGCGGCGACTGCCGCGGCGCGGACTCGAAGATCTCCTGGACGCAGGTGGAGGCCGGCTCGGCCATCACCTGGAAGTACCCGAGCTGCATCCTGCGTGGCGACAATTCGGTCGGCGAGTTCCATTCGGTCGCGGTGACGAACCACCTGCAGCAGGCCGACACGGGCACCAAGATGATCCACATCGGCCGCAACACGCGCAGCACCATCATTTCCAAGGGCATATCCGCCGGGCGGGCCCAGCAGTCCTACCGGGGGCTGGTGAAGATATTCCCCTCCGCCGAAGGCGCCCGCAATTACACCCAGTGCGACTCGCTCCTGATCGGCAAACAGTGCGGCGCCCACACATTCCCGTACATGGAAATCCGCAATCCGGGTGCCGTCGTCGAGCACGAAGCCACGACCTCGAAGATCTCCGACGACCAGCTGTTCTACTGCCGGCAGCGCGGGCTGTCCGCCGAGGATGCGGTCAACGTCATCGTCAACGGGTTCTGCAAGCAGGTCTTCCGCGAGCTGCCCATGGAGTTCGCCGTCGAGGCCCAGAACCTGCTGAACGTCAGCCTGGAAGGAGCCGTGGGCTGAAAAGCCCGGCATTCACATCATCATGCTGCTGGAAGTAGACAACCTGCATGTCAGCGTGGCCGGCACGCCGATCCTCAAGGGGCTCTCCCTGCGGGTCGGGCCTGGCGAGGTCCATGCCATCATGGGGCCCAACGGCTCGGGCAAGAGCACGCTCGCCCACGTGCTGGCCGGGCGCGAGGGGTTCGAGGTCACCGCCGGGACCATCCGCTTCCGCGGCAGGGACCTGCTGGCCATGAGCCCGGAGGAGCGGGCCCGCGAGGGCGTCTTCCTCGGGTTCCAGTATCCGGTGGAGATCCCCGGCGTCAACAACATCTACCTGCTCCGGGCCGCCCTGAACGCGCAGCGCAAGCACCATGGCCAGCCGGAAATCGATGCGCTGCAGTTCATGCGTGTCGTCAAGGAGAAGGCGCGGCTGATGCAGCTGGGCGAGCAGTTCATGTCACGGGGCGTGAACGAGGGGTTCTCGGGCGGGGAAAAGAAGCGCAACGAGATCTTCCAGATGACCATCCTCGAACCCGCGCTGGCGGTGCTGGATGAGACCGACTCGGGTCTCGACATCGACGCCCTGAAGGTCGTCGCCCAGGGCGTCAACAGCCTGCGCGACGGCAAACGCGGCTTCGTGCTGGTGACCCACTACCAGCGGCTCCTGGCGCACATCGAGCCGGACTTCGTGCATGTCCTGGCCGGCGGGCGCATCGTGCGCACCGGCGACCGCTCACTCGCGCTCGACCTCGAGGCGCGCGGTTACGACTGGCTCACGGCGGCGAACGCCTGACCCTCCCATGGACGCAGGATCACCCGCAAGCGGAGGGTTCTCCGAGGCCCTCGCGGCCAGCATCAGGGCACAGCCGGACCTCGCATGGCTGACCCCGCTGCGCAGCGAGGCGCTGCGCCGTTTCGACTCCGCCGGATTCCCCTCGACCCGCCTCGAGGACTGGCGCTACACCGATCTCGGCGAGTACGCCAGGCGAAGCCGCGAGATTACCGCCGGGGTGGCGGCAACAGCGGCCGGGGCAACACCCGCGCTGGCAGGGCGCCTGGTGCCGGCCGGCATGGGCCTCGTGGCGGTGTTCCGCTCGGGCGTCCTCGACGCCGGTCTTTCGCAACCCGCCGCGCTGGCGGGGCTGACCTGCACGAGGCTGGCTGCCGGCGCAGGCCGCGCTGCGTGGCTCGACAGCCTTGGCGCCGACAGCCACGAGGGCGCCGACCCGCTGGCCGCCCTCAACGCCGCGCTGCTGCGGGATGGCCTGGCGCTTGAGGTGGCTGCCGGGGCCCGGGTCGAGCGGCCGCTCTACGTGGCGCATGTCTCGGAACCTGACCGCACCGCACACAACCGCCTCGTCCTGCACCTTGCACCCGGCAGCGCCTGCACGCTCATCGAACACCAGCTCGGCCAGGGCTCCGGGACGGCCAATTCGGTGACCGACATCAGCTGCGGGCGCGACGCGCGCCTCACCTACATCCGGCTGCAGGACGAGCCGGCGACGGCCCTGCACGTGGCGCAGCAGCGCATCCGCCTCGAGGCGGGTGCCGAGGCC
>JADYZO010000013.1 GCA_020853135.1 Gammaproteobacteria bacterium | reverse complement strand
GCGGCCTACGTGGCACTGCCGCCCACGGGACTCGCCGCCCTGTCCATCGGCCAGAGCGACGTGCAGCTGAACTACCTGCCGGCCTCCATGGGCACCACGCTCGACATGATCAAGAACCTGGAGACCGGCAACCCGGTGAACCTGCAGACCGGGCCGTTCGACATCGCCTTCGTGGTCATCTTCCTGCTGCCGATCTTCATCCTCGCCATGACCTACGACCTGCTCTCCAGCGAGAAGGAGCGCGGCACGCTGGCGATGATCCTCGCCCACCCGGTATCGCTGCGCGAGTTGATGGCCTCGAAGATCGTGGCCCGTGCCGCAGTCATCCTCGCGGTGGTCCTGGGCTTCGGGCTGCTGGCGCTGCTCGGCGTGGGCACGCAGCTCGACCAGGCGGAGACCTGGCTGCGCTTCGCGCTGTGGATCCTCGCCACCCTGCTCTACAGCCTGTTCTGGTTCTCGCTGGCGGTGCTGGTCAACCTCCACGGCAGGAGCTCGGCCACCAATGGCACGATCCTCGCCGCCATCTGGCTGATCCTCGTGGTGGTCGTGCCCACCCTGGTCAGCCTGCTGGCGACCACGGTGTATCCCGCCCCCTCCCGCATGGACCTGATCGTCGCCGCACGCGAGGCGCAGACCGCCGGCGAGAAAAACATGGGCAGCGCGCTCGACCGCTTTTACTCCGAGCACATGGACCAGGTGCCCACGGGCGATGCGCGCGCCATGGACTTCCTGACCATGGCGCAGGCCAATGCGGCCAACATCGAGCGGGCGCTCCTGCCGCTCTACGAACAGTTCCGCGACCAGTCGATCCGCCAGGAGAATCTGGTGCAGCGGTTCCAGTACCTGTCACCCGCCATCATGATGCAGCTGGCGCTCAACGAGATCTCCGGCACCAGCACCGCGCGCTACCAGGACTTCCTCGACCAGGCCTTCCGCTTCCGCAGCCAGTGGAACGACTACTTCGCCGGCCGCTTCCTCGAGCGCGTGCCGCTGCGGCCGGCGGATTACGACCAGTTCCCGAGCTTCCGTTACGTGCCCGAGCCACTGGCCACGGTGCTCGGCCGGCTGGCACCCTCACTGGCCGGCCTGTTGCTGCTGTGTGCCGGCGTCGGCCTGCTGCCCCTGGCCGGCCTGCGACGCTACCAGGTGGCTGCGCGCTAGCCCGCCGGCGAACTGTCCGTCCTGTTTCGCTCCAGGGACGGATAGCGCCCCAGCCCGGGCAGCAGCAGTGCCCCGCCCACGAACAGGGCCGCGGCAACGCCCAGCATCGGGGCATAGCTGCCGGTGGCATCGCGCACCCAGCCATAGGCGGCCGGCGAGACCGAGGTCGCCAGAGCGAAGCCCATGTAGAGGAAGCCGTAGACCTTCCCGTAGTGCGCCATGCCGAAGTAGCGCCCGGCGAGGTAGGCGATGAGGTCGGTCTCCGTGCCCGAGGAGAATCCGAGCAGCACCACGGCCAGTGCGCCGGTGGCGGGCGCAAGGTCCTGGCCCGCGAGCAGCAGGCAGGCCACGGCGGGCAGGGCGAGGATGGGCAGCGCCACCAGCGGCGCCCAGAAGCGGTCGAGCAGCAGTCCGCTGCCGATGCGCCCGACCAGTACCGACAGCCCGAGCAGGCTCATCAGCGATGCAGCCTGTGGCGCGGTGTAGCCGGCCCCCGCCAGCATCTGCGGCAGGTGCACCACCGCGCCCGCGTAGGCGAAAGCGATCATCAGGATGGACGCGAGCAGGAGCCACAGCCGCCGGCCACGCGCCGCCTCGGCGAGGCTGAGCCCCGCAAGCGCACCGCCCGCAGCGCCCCCGGCGGCCAACTCGGGGGGACGCTCACCGGGTCGCGGCTCGCGGAACAGCCACCAGCCCACTGGCAGCGCAAGACCCAGCGGCAGCAGCGCCAGCAGGGGAAACGCCGGTCGCCAGCCAAAACGCCCGATCAGCCAGACGGTCAGCGGCGGCAGCAGCAGCATGGCCGCGAGGCTGGTCCCGACCAGCGTGATGCCGAGTGCGAGCCCGCGCTGGCGGAAGAACCAGAGATTGACCGCGCGCGACCAGGTGACCGGGGTGGACCCCATTCCGAGCACGCCCACCCCCACCCAGAGCGCATAGAACACCGCGAGCGAATCCGGGAGCAGCGCGAAGGCGGCGAACACCAGCCCGAAGGCCGCGAGCGAACCGAGCGCCACCGGGCGCACGCCGTGGCGGTCGGCCAGCCAGCCGAAGACTGGCACCAGCAGCGCACCGGCCACGCCGAACAGGGTCAGCCCCAGGCTGATGTCGCGCAGCGACCAGCCGAACTCCTGCTGCAGCGGGCCGATGAAGAAACCGAACGTATTGAAGGGCACCGGCGAAGCGCCGCAGCCGATGCCGAGCAGCGAGGCCAGCAGCACCGGCCAGCCGCGGCGGAACTCACCCCCGGGTTGCTGCAAGTCTCCCCACCTTCCTGGCCACTGCCGACGCGACAGGCTGCGCGAGCATGCCACGCGGCTTGCATGCCCCGGCCGTGCTGCCCTTCACGGGTGGGCGCCTCGCGCCATCCGGGTGCACGACCGCGGCGGAAAGAAAAAGAAAGGGCCCTGCCGGAGCAGGGCCCTTCCCGTCCTTCGTTCCCGACGGTGGCCTGCCATCCCCTGCGGGGCGCCAGGCCAGCCGTCAGCCGGCACGGACGCTCAGGCAGCCGCCTTCTGGCGACGGCGGATCATGCCGAGGCCACCCAGCGCGCCGCCCATCAGCCACACGGCGGCCGGGACCGGCACCGTGTTCTGCAGCTGCAGCGTGTAGAGACCGCTGACCGCCGTGGCATTGCTGGTACCCGAGCCCAGCGCGCCGCCGACCACCCGTGCGTAGATGGTGCAGGTATAGCTCGCCTCGGTGCAGCCATTCAGGTTCCAGGTGACACCCGCCTGCCCGCCGGCACCGGAGACCTGCAGGCCACCCGTGCTGGCGGTGCCAGTCGCGGTGTGCCAGGGGGTGGTCTGCCCGTCACGCACGATGTAGTTCGCCGCGAGCCCGTCCCAGTTGAAGATGGAGTTGGCGATGCTGCCACCGGCGCCCCCGCCCAACTCGCCGCTGGCATCGATGTTGGCCGCAAACTGGCGGCAGGAGCCGGTGGGACCACCGAGAACGGTCACGCAGGTGGCGATGCTGGAACTGGTCGCCGCGGTGCCGCCACCCGCCTGGTGGTTGAGCTGGTTGGTGACCGGGTTGTAGGTCCACACCATCGGGTTGGAGTACACACTCTTCACCGGCGTGCCGCTGATCGGGTCGACGTTGAGCAGGCTGGTGTCGCCGGCCACGAGATTGGCCGTCGTCGCAGCGGTCTGGAAGGTGCCCCAGCTCAATGCGGCCAGCTGGTTCAGGACGGCCGCGGTGATCGAACTGCCGGTCAGCGACAGCGTGCCGCTGACATTGATGTTGTTTGCCTCGACCGCCACATCCGGGGTCGTCGTGATGTCCTTGTCCATGGCCGTCCACTGGCTCGGGTCCAGCGGGTTCAGCGAACCACCGCAGGTCGAAGGCGCGATGCAGGACGAGTAATCCGCAATGTTCATGATGTTGGCGGCACCGATCAGGCGCATGTCGTTCAGCGTGGATGTATTCAGGACGATAAAGTTGGCGGCACTGGCGCTCATGGTCGCCAGCGAAGCGGTTGCCACCGCCAGAGCCACAGCAGTCGTTTTCTTTCTCATGATCCCCCCCGAATTCTGGGTGTAGTTATTGGAAGCCTCGGGAGCGAGGTTTAGCACGGTGTCACCGCCCCCGCCAAGCTGCTTTTGCCATAATCGCAATCTACAGTGATTGATTCGCGATAAATATTATAACTAACTAAATTTACTGCTGTTTCCAATAGGACACTCGCTGCCTGATCTGTCCCGGGGCAATCCCGCCAGGGCCGGTCTGCGCAAGCATCCACCGCTTCATGCGCGGGCACGTGCCACCCGCCTGGATCACGATCCAGTGAACGCCGATCCAGCGAGCCCGTGATGTCCAGGCCCGCAACACCCTCCCGGGAGCGATGCCTGCAGCCACCGGGGATGGTGCATTGATCCGCGCGGAGGTACACTGCCTTCTGGGAGGATGTAAATCCGCCCTTGGGGGTCCAAACCGCGCAATGCAACGGCCAGTCACCAACCTGGCAGAGAACGACAGGGCACGGGTGCGGGATCCTTTTACCGATCGGCTATTAGACAGAGCGATACAGCGCAAGCAGCTCCTAACCGGACTGACCGAAGCCTGCAGCAACTCCGTCGTATACCCGCCATTTGCCACTTGTTAAGACCCGAGAGACCAGGAGCTAGAGATGGAATCGAAGTTGTATGTGGGGAACCTGTCGTATTCGACGACGGAGGACGAACTGCGCCAGCTGTTTTCGCAGGCTGGAAACGTGAAGTCGGTGTCGGTCATCAAGGACCGTGACACCGGCCGCTCGAAGGGCTTCGCCTTCGTGGAGATGGGCAGCGACGACGAGGCGCAGAAGGCGATCAGCCAGTTCAACGGCCAGAACTTCCAGGACCGTTCGCTGAAGATCAACGTCGCCCGTCCGCGCGAGGACCGTCCCCGCGGCGGTGGCGGCTTCGGCGGCCCGCGTGGCGGCGGCGGTGGTGACCGCGGCGGCTTTGGCGGACCGCGCGGCGGTGGCGGCGGTGGTGACCGCGGCGGCCGCGGGCGCTCCTGGTAAGCCCCCGGTTCCCGGCACGCCCGGGAACCGCTGCAAGAGCATCGGCCGGACATCCCGCTCCTGCGGGATGTCCGGTTTTTTTGTGCCTGTGATCCCCGGCGCGGCGATGCCGCGACCGCTTCAGTCGCCCGCGCCCGCCACGCCGATCTGTGCCGGCACCCACTCCCCGTCGCGCAGCTGCACGTCCTCGCGGCTGCCGCTGCGCACCCTTGCGGCCGGTACCTGCAGGACACCGGTGAGCTCGGCGCTGATCGCCGCGGCGCGTGCACCCGCCAGGGCCGCAAGCGCCGCGTCATCCACCACCTCGCCCTGCGCCAGTTCGCCGCGCAGCGCATCCAGGTAGGCCAGTTCATCGAGCCGCGCCCTGCCCTGCGGCTCGCCGGCGGGTGCTGCCGTGTGGGCAGCCTGGACATCGGCCAGCCGCCGGTCGGGAAACCGCGCCGTGTACAGCGACTCCACGACCTCACGCCTGCGCTTCTCCAGCCTGCGGCCGGTGGCCGGTGCGCCGGATGCCGCCAGTGCCGTCTCGATGCGCTGTGCGGCCTGCTCCGCTCGCAAGGCATCCGTGTCGGCGGCAGGCGCCACCACGGCCGGCACCTCCACCGTGAGGCCCGGGCGTTTCGCGAGCGCCTCGGCCACGCGGGCCAGCTTTTCCCTCCCGGGCGGCAGCAGGTCCGCGCGCCCGGGCGTGAAGTCGATGCGCCCGAGGTCCTCCGACTGGATGCCGAGCAGGCCCCCCAGCAGGCGGAAGGGCGCGCTCACCGCCCGGGTGACCAGGTTCACGAACGCCTTCCACAGCACGCCGCCGATGCGGAACTGCGGGTCATCGAGGCTGCCTTCCACCGGCATGTCCAGGTCGATGCGCCCGTTGGCGTCCTTGAGCAGCGCCACCGCGAGGCCCAGCGGCAGGTCCACCGCCTCGGGGCTGGGAACCTTCTCGCCCAGCTCCAGCTCGTCGATGACCACCTTGTTCGTGCCCGCCAGCCGGCGGTGATCGAGCCGGTAGTGCAGGTCGAGGTCGATCTTCCCGCGGGCGATCCTGCGGCCGGCGAACTTCACGGTGTACGGCGAGAGCGGCGCCATCTCGATGTTGCGGAAGAGCACGCCGATGTCGGCCAGCTCCGTCGGCGCATTCACCCGCAGCTGGCCACTCACCCGCGCCAGGCCGTAGGGGGCCACACGCCCCTCGAGGGCGATCTTCGCGGGCTGGTTGCTCTGCGAATCGATGGTGGTGAACTCCCCCTTCATCTCCTGCACCCGGGCGGCGAAAGGCAGCGGCAGGCTGAGATCGGTGTAGTCGACCTCACCCTGCGTGACCAGCACCTTGCCGATGTGCGCGCGAAACGGCCGCTGCGCCAGGCCGGGCGGGGCGGCGGGGGCAGCGACGGGCGCGGCCGGCTCCGCGGCCGGTGGCGCCTCGACACGCAGCGCACCGAGGTTGGTGGTCTGGTCCTTGTTGATGAAGATGCGGGCGAATGGGTGCGCGAGGCGCAGCTGCGCGACCCGCACGCTGCGTCCCGTGAGGCGCAGGCCGATGTCATCGAGGCTGAGCTCCTGCCAGGCCAGGAGCGGCGCAGTCTCGCGGGTGTCGAAGCTGTCGAGCCCGCGGATGCGCAGGTCGCCATCGAAGGCCAGCGCCTCGGCGTCATCCACGGCCAGGTGACCATCGAGGCCCAGCGTCCCGCCACGCAGCTCGATGCGGGCGAGGTCGGCGAGGTAAGGCTGGGCTTGCGCGAGGGCGATGCCCTCGGCCTTCAGGTCGGCGTCCAGCTGCAACGCGGGCAGCACACCCACGCTGCCTGTCAGGCCGAGCTTCCCGCCGCTGCCGAGCGCCGCGCTCGCCTCCAGCGGGAACCGCGCACCGGGCTCGTTGCTGACCTCGCGCAGGCTGACGTCCAGGCCGGTCACCGACCAGGTCACGTCCGTGGCGGGCGCGGCATCGACGAGTTCGATCGCGGCATCACGCAGGGAGAAGGCATCGAGGCGCAACCGGGGTGTGGGCATCGCCGTTGCCAGTGCGGCCGCAGGCGCCGCAGCAGTGGCCACCGGTGCGGATGCGCTGGCCGGCGGCGCAGCGCCCGATGGCCTGGCCGGCGCCAGCAGCATGGCGAGGTCGATGTCGCCGGTCTTTCCCCGCCTTGCATGCACCCGCAATCCCTCGAGCACCAGGGAGGTGGCACTGGCCGACGCCTCGGGCCAGCGCAAGGCACCTCCGGTGACCTGCAGGCGCGTCCAGCCGAGGAAATCGGGCGCCCCGGCCGCCGTGAGCCGCAGGCCGCTGACGCCGAGCGCCAGATCGTCCACCGCCACCCCGATGCGCCCATCCGGCTGGCTCGTCACGGCATAGCGTGCGACCAGATCGGCATCGCCACCGGCCACCGTGAAGCGCAACTGGTCCCTGAGATAGCGCGACGCCCAGCCGAGGAAGGGCCCCTTCAGGCTGATGCGCCCGGCAAGGCGCAGCGGCTCGAGGCTGAAGTCGCCGGCGAGCCGCAGCTGCGTGCCGGACTCCAGCGTCACGGCAACCTCCTGTTCGCCGACCGTCTTCGGCAGGGTGCTCAGCTCCTCGATCGCCACGCCGAAGGGGCCGATGCGGGTGTGGAAGGCCGTGGCCGGCACTTCGTCAGTCACATCGATCACGCCCCGGTCGACCTGCAGGCGGCGCACGACGAGGCGCGGCAGGCCGGGCTTTTCCGTGGCCGCCGGCTCCGTCAGGGGCAGGAGCCTGCGCAGGTTGAGGCCGCCCGCGTGATCGCGGACCAGCTTGAGGTAGGGCCCGGACACCGCCAGCTCGCTGAAGGTCCAGGCGCGCCCGAACAGGCTCGCGGTGGCGGCCAGGTTGACGCGCAGCTCGTCGAGCCCGATGAGCGGGGACCCGTCGACATCCTTGAGCCGCAGGTCGTGCACCCGCAGGGAGAAGGCAAAGGGATTGACCTCGATGGCGCCGACGCTCGCCTCGCGGCCAAGCCGCTCGCGCGCCACTTCGACGACCTGCCGGCCGAGCAGCCAGGGCGCCAGCACGAAGCCCGCGAGCGCATACGCGAGGAGGGCCGCTGCGGCGACCAGCAGCCAGCGGTGGCGGCTCAACCAGCCCGGTTGCATGGCAGGCGGCTCAGGCGGGCGTGATGTCTTCGTAGAACTCGTGGCTGTGCTCGGGCAGGATGAACGGGAAGAGTTCCTTGCCGCGGCTCCCAGACACGCCACGCGAGAAGGCCATGCGGTCCTCCACGCTGTCCCACTGCTCCACCAGGATGAAATGCGTGCCGGGCGGCGGCTTCTCCGGCATCCGCGCGAGCTCCTCGGGCGGGAGCACCTTGCGCACCGCCGCCGCCATGGTCCCCGTGCGCGCACGCAGGATCCGCCGGCCCCGGAAGCCCGGTGCCTGGCGCAGCGCCGGCTCGAGATCCTGGTAGAAGCGGCTGACTTCGGCCTCGTGCCCGGGCCTGGCCCAGACGGTGACGATGTAGGTGACCATGCGCTTCTCCGTCGCAAGGGTTCGTGTTGCTTGCCCGCAGTATAAACGATGGCTGGTGGCGACCGGCCGCCATGCGCCGGCATGTCCTGCGCGGCAGCCGCCGGCTGACTCACGTTGCCGGGGACAGCCCATCCGTAAGATAATTTTGCGCACTCCCCGTTGTTGTCACCGCACAGGTTGGGCCTGTCAGCACCATGGCCGGACAAGATTTTCCCCTGCAGATCAGCGCGCAGCTGCCCGAGAAGCTCGGGCGGCTCACCGACCTCGCGACCAACTTCTGGTTCAGCTGGCACCGGCCGACCCGCCAGCTCTTCTCCGCGCTGGACCGCGACCTGTGGTGGCGCACCGGGCGCAACCCGAAGGTCTTCCTGCGTTGCGTCGACCAGGCCGTGCTGTCCATGGCGGCCGCCAACGAGACCTTCCTCGCCTCCTACCGGCGCGTACTGGCGGAGTTCGACTCCTACCGCGACCAGGGGCTGACCAACTACACCCCAGCCGGCCTGCGCGATGACGACCTGGTCGCCTACTTCTGCGCCGAGTTCGGCTTCCACGACAGCGCACCGCTGTACTCGGGGGGGCTTGGCATCCTCGCCGGCGACCACTGCAAGACCGCCAGCGACATGCGCCTGCGCTTCGTGGCCATCGGCCTGCTCTACCGCCAGGGCTACTTCATCCAGCGCATCGACGAATCCGGCCGCCAGCTGGCGGAGTACCGGCACACCCCCGCCGAGGACATGCCCGTGGTCCCGGCGCGCGGCGCCGACGGCCAGGAGATCTTCGTGCAGCTGCCCTTTCCCGGGCGCACGGTGTCGGCCAGGGTCTGGCGCACGGAGGTCGGGCGCGTGCCGGTGCTGCTGCTCGACACCGATGTCCCCGCCAACAGCGAGGAGGACCGGCGCATCACCCAGGTGCTCTACGGCGGCGACCAGGCCATGCGCATCCAGCAGGAACTGGTGCTGGGTATCGGCGGCGTGCGCGCCCTGCGCGCCGCCGGCATCAGCCCCACGGTGTGGCACATCAACGAGGGCCACCCGGCCTTCCTCGTGGTGGAGCGCACCCGCGAGCTGACCCGTGGCGGCCTGCCCTTCGCGGCGGCCATGGAGGCGGTGGCGGCCTGCACCGTGTTCACCACCCACACGCCGGTGGCCGCCGGCCACGACGTGTTCCCCCACGAGCTGGTGCTGGCGCACTTTCGCGGCTTCCTCGGGGAACTCGGCATCAGCGCCGAGGACTTCCTGCGCCTCGGCCAGCACGGCAATGGCGACCAGCCGCTGTTCAACATGACGCGGCTGGCCGTCAACGGCGCACGTTCCATCAATGGCGTGAGCGAGATCCACGGCGCGGTCTCCTCGAAGATCCTCGCCGCCGCCTGGCCCGACGTCCCGCCGCGCGAGAACCCGGTGGGATATGTCACCAATGGCGTGCACGTGCCGACCTTCATGCGCGAGGAATGGGCGGACCTCCTCGACCAGCACCTCGGTGCCGCCTGGCGCTTCGGCATGCTCGACCGCCAGCTGATGGAGCGGATCCTCGAGATCCCCGACGGACGCTTCTGGTACGTCAAGCAGCAGGTCAAGAGCGAGATGCTCAATGCGCTGCGCCGGCGCGTCATGCGCCAGCACAGCCGCAACCGTTGCAGCGAGGCGCACATCCACCGGCTGATGAAGCGCATCGACCCGGATGATGCCAACGTGCTGACCATCGGCTTCGCGCGCCGCTTTGCCACCTACAAGCGCGCGACGCTGCTGTTCACCGACCTCGGCTGGCTGAGGCAGATCGTCGACAACGACGAGCGTCCGGTGGTGTTCATCTTCGCCGGCAAGGCCCACCCGGCCGACGAACCCGGCCAGCACCTCATGCAGGAGGTGCACCGGGTGGCCAACATGCCGGAGTTCTTCGGCAAGATCCTGCTCGTCGAGGGCTACGACATGGACCTCGGCGGCTCGCTCACCGCAGGCGTGGACATCTGGCTCAACAACCCGGTCTACCCGCTGGAGGCGAGCGGCACCTCGGGGATGAAGGCCGCCATCAACGGCACCGTGAACCTGAGCGTGCTCGATGGCTGGTGGGCCGAGGGCTATGACGGGGCGAACGGCTGGGCCATCCCGCCGGTCCCCCACAACGGCAACGACGCCGAGCGCGACCGGCAGGATGCCCGCACGCTCTACGAAATCCTCCAGGACGACGTCATCCCGCTCTATTACCAGCGCGACGAGCGCCTCGGCTACTCGCCGGGCTGGGTGCAGGTCTGCAAGCGCTCCATGGCGACGATCCTGCCGCGATTCAACAGCAACCGGCTGCTGCACGACTACGCCTGCCACTTCTACGGCCCCGCCGCCGCCCACGGCCGCGCCATCGGCGCCAACGAAGCGGCCGCGGCCCGCGAGCTGGCGCAGTGGAAGGCGCGCGTCGCCGCCGCCTGGGGCGGGGTCTCGCTGCGGCTCGCCCGGCCGCCACCCGCGCACGCCGATTACGACAGCCGCATTCCGCTCGAGGTGCTCGTGCAGCTCAACGGGCTGTCGGCGCGGGAGGTCCGCGTGGAGTGCATCATCCACCGCAACATGTGCTCGGAGCTGGCCGTGCCCGTGAAGCAGTACTCGAGCCATGGGCGCACGACGGACGGCGTGCGCCACATCGGCAGGGAGCCGGTGTTCGTCGCCCCGCTCGTGGCCGGCAGCGAGGGCGGCGGCGAAGTCAGCTACCGGCTGGAGCTCGAACCGCCCTGGTGTGGCGGCCTGCGCCTGCGCATCCGTGCCATGCCCTGCCACGACAGCCTGCTGAACCCGGGCGAAACCGGCCTGATGCGCTGGTTGTGAGCGGGATCCGCTGACATGTCGGCACCACCGTTCCGGCTGTCAGAGGGCGAGCCCTTCCCCGATGGCGCCAGCGTCGGGGCACGCGGCGTCAATTTCGTCGTCTTCAGCCGCCACGCCACTGCCGTGACGCTGGTGCTGTATGCCAGCGCCACGGACCGCCGGCCGCTGCAGGTCATCGAACTCGACCCCGTCGGGAACCGGACATTCTTCTTCTGGCACGTGCTGGTGGAGGGCGCGGGCCCGGGGCTCTGGTACACCTGGCGCGCGGATGGCCCGGGCGACACCGCGCGCACCGGCCTGCGCTTCGACCCGCGGCGCGAGTTGCTCGACCCCTGGGCACGGGTCGTCGGCGACCAGCTGTGGGATCGCGGCCAGGCGCTGGCGGAACCGGCCTCCGGCGCGGGGCTGCGCGCACGCGTCGCCGACGACGGTCACTACGACTGGGAGGGCGATGCGCCGCTCGACCGGCGCGTCGAGGACAGCATCATCTACGAGCTGCACGTGGGCGGCTTCACCCGCCATGGCTCCGCCGGCGTCGCCGCGCCGGGCACCTTCGCCGGGCTCGTCGAGAAGATCCCCTACCTGCGGGAACTGGGCATCACCGACGTGGAACTGCTGCCGGTGATGGCCTTCGACAGCCAGGACGTGCCTGCCGGGACCGCCGCCCTCGGCCTCGGCAACTACTGGGGCTACAGCCCCTACGGCTTCTTCGCGCCCCACCCGCCCTACTGCGCGGGCGAGGACGGGCGGCGCGAATTCCGCGACATGGTCAAGGCGCTGCACCGCGCCGGCATCGGCGTCATCCTCGACGTGGTCTTCAACCACACGGCCGAGGGCGACGCGCAGGGTCCGGTGATCGGCTTCAAGGGCCTCGCCAACGAGATGTTCTACCACCTCGACCCGGTGGACCGGCGCCGCTACCGCGACTACACCGGCTGCGGCAACACGCTCAACTGCAACCACCCGCTGGTGGCCCGCTACATCGTGCAGTGCCTGGAATACTGGGTGCGCGAAATGCACGTCGACGGCTTCCGCTTCGACCTCGCCAGCGTCATGGCCCGCGGCGAGGACGGCAAGCCCATGTACCACGCGCCGGTGCTCTGGAACATCGAGTTCTCCGAGGTGCTGGCCCACAGCCGGCTCATCGCCGAGGCCTGGGACGCCGGCGGCCTCTACCAGGTGGGGGACTTCCCCGGCTTCCGCTGGGCCGAGTGGAACGGCCACTACCGCGACTCGGTGCGCCGCTTCGTGCGCGGCGACGGGGGCCTGCTCGGCGAAGTGGCCTCGCGCATCGCCGGCAGCAGCGACCTCTACGGCCCCAGCGGCCGGCTGCCCACCAACAGCATCAACTTCGTCACCTGCCACGACGGCTTCACGCTCAACGACCTGGTGAGCTACGAGCGCCGGCACAACGAGGCCAACGGCGAGGGCAACCGCGACGGCACGCCGGAGAACCACGGCTGGAATTGCGGCGTGGAAGGCCCGACCAGCGACCCCGCGGTGATCGAGACCCGCCAGCGCCTGGCGCGCAACCACCTGGCGATCCTCCTGCTCTCGCAGGGCACGCCGATGCTGCTGGCCGGCGACGAGGTCCTGCGCACCCAGCAGGGCAACAACAATGCCTACTGCCAGGACAACGACATCTCCTGGTTCGACTGGTCGCTGGTGGAGCGCAACGCCGGCTTCCTGCGCTACGTGCGCGAACTCATCCGCCTGCGCCGCCGCCACCGCTCGCTGCGCCGGACCCGCTTCCTGACCGGCCAGCCCGCCAACGGCAGCCGCGGCCTGCCCGACATCCGCTGGCAGGGCGCCGACGGTGCTCCGCCGCAGTGGCAGGGCCGCGGGCCGGGCTTCCTCGCGTTCACGCTCGCCGGGCGTGATGCGGCCGAGCCCGCGCTGCAGGTGATGCTCAACATGACGGCAGACCCGCGCGAGGCAGTCCTCGCGCAGGTCGACGGCTGCGGCTGGCGCCGGGCGCTCGATACCTCGCTGGCCTCGCCCCTGGACATCTCGCCACCGGACCAGCAGGACCGGGTCGTGGGCGCGGGCTACCGCGTGCCGGCGCGCTCGGTGGTCGTGCTGGAGGCCTGGCCGGACTAGGCCTGCCTCACCAGCAGGATCCCCGCCAGCGGCGGCAGCGTCACGACCAGCGACTGCGGCTGGTCCATCCAGGGCAGCGGTTCGCTCTGCAGGGGCAGCGGATTGCCGATGTCGCTGCCGCCATAGAAGCGGGAATCCGAGTTGAACACCTCGCGCCAGCAGCCCGCCCGGGGCGCGCCGATGCGGTAACCCTCGCGGGGCACCGGCGTGAAGTTCAGCAGGACGATGACCTCGCGCTCCGCATCGAGGCGCAGGTACGCGAGGACCGAGCTGTCGGCATCGTCCCAGCGCAGCCACCGGAAGCCGCGACCCTCGAAGTCGCGACGGTGCAGCGGGCCAAGCTCGCGGTACAGTCGGTTGAGGTCCCCGACCAGCTGGCGCACGCCCGCATGGGCGGGTTCCTGCAGCAGCCACCAGGGCAGCTCGCCGCGGTGGTCCCATTCCCAGGGCTGCGCCAGCTCGCCGCCCATGAACAGCAGCTTCTTGCCCGGGTAGGTCCACTGGTAGGTGTAGAGCAGGCGCAGGTTGGCGAACCGCTGCCAGTCATCGCCCGGCATGCGCCCGAGCAGCGAGCGCTTGCCGTGCACCACCTCGTCGTGGGACAGCGGCAGCACGAAGTTCTCGGTGAAGGCATAGACCGGCCCGAAGCTCAGCAGGCCGTGGTGATGGCGCCGGTACACGGGATCATGGGCGATGTACTGCAGCGTGTCGTGCATCCAGCCCATGTTCCACTTCATGGAGAACCCGAGGCCGCCGAGATCCGTGGGACGCGAGACCGCGGGCCAGGCCGTGGACTCCTCGGCGATGGTGATGCTGCCGGGCACCTCCGCATGGGTCAGCTGGTTGAGGCGGCGGATGAAGGCCACCGCCTCAAGGTTCTCGTTGCCGCCGGCCACGTTGGGCGTCCACTCGCCCGGCTGGCGCGAGTAGTCGAGGTAGAGCATCGAGGCCACGGCGTCGACCCGCAGGCCGTCGCAGTGGAATTCCTTCAGCCAGTAGATGGCGCTCGAGAGCAGGAAGCTGCGCACCTCGTTGCGGTCGTAGTTGAACACCAGCGTGCCCCACTCCCGGTGCTCGCCCTTGAGCGGGTCGGCGTACTCGTAGAGCGCGCTGCCATCGAAGCGGGCCAGGCCGTGGGCATCCCGGGGGAAATGCCCCGGCACCCAGTCGAGGATCACGCCAATGCCGGCCTGGTGCAGGCGGTCGACCAGGCAGCGGAAGTCATCCGGATCACCGAAACGCCTGGAGGGCGCGAAGTAGCCGGAGGGCTGGTAACCCCAGGAGTCGTCGAGCGGATGCTCGCTCACCGGCAGGAATTCCACGTGCGTGAAGCCCAGTTCCGCCACGTAGGGCACGAGTTCGTCGGCGATCTCGCGGTAGTTGGGAAAACCGCCGTCCGCACGCCGGCGCCAGGACCCAAGGTGCACCTCGTACACCGAGAGCGGCGCGTGCAGCCAGTCGCCCGCCGCGCGGCGCGCCAGCCACTCGCCGTCACCCCATTGCCAGGCCGATGGCGCCGCGATCACCGAGGCGGTGGCGGGGCGCAACTCCGTCAGCCGCGCGTAGGGATCCCCCTTGAGCAGCAGTTCAGCGCTCCAGCGGTTGCGGATCTCGTACTTGTAGTTGTGGCCCGCGCCCAGCCCCGGGATGAACAGCTCCCAGACGCCGGACCCGCCGCGCGAACGCATGGGGTGGCGACGGCCGTCCCAGCCGTTGAAGTCCCCCACCACGCTGACCCGCTCGGCCTCGGGCGCCCAGACCGCAAAGCGCACGCCGGCGCAGCCGTCGGCGGCGACGAGGTGGGCGCCGAGCAGCCACCAGGCATGCCAGTGCCCGCCGGCGCCGAAGGCCGCGATCTGCGCCTCATCGAGCTGGGGCGGGAAGCAGTAGGGATCAACCTCCTCGATCACCTCGCCCCGGTCGGTGCGCCGGCGCAGACGGTAGCGCGCCGGCAGCCGGCCGGCCTCGCCCCGGTACTCGAAGAGGTCGGTGGCGCCGAGGCGCGCGAGCTCCACCCCGATCTCCGGCAGGCTGACCTCCAGTGTCGCCGGCGCGAAGACGCGCACCAGCACCCGCCCGTCGCCCAGCGGGTGGCGCCCGAGCACGGCGAAGGGGTCATGGTGGCGCCCCTCCAGCAGGCGTGCGATGCCCGGGTCGGAGGATGCGTGGGTCCGGTTGTCCGCTGGGTCTGCCATGTGCACATGGTGCCTGAATGGTGCCTGACTTATTTTGCGCATCTTGCGCCGGCCGGGCGGCTCGATGGCGGGGTATACTGCCAGCCGCAAGGCTGCATGCGAAGCAGAAGCCCGGAGGCCAGTGCTTGAAACCCAGGAAGTCCGGCCGGTTCGTCAGCCAGCTCACCAAGAGCACCATGGCCGTGGTCATGGCCGGTGGCCGCGGCGAGCGCCTGCGCCAGCTCACGCGCAACCGCGCCAAGCCCGCGATGCCCTTCGGCGGCAAGTACCGCATCATCGACTTCTCGCTTTCCAACTGCGTCAACTCGGGGATTCGCCAGGTCCTGGTGCTGACCCAGTACAAGGCCCACGCGCTGATCCAGCACATCCAGCGCGGCTGGGGCTACCTGCGCGGTGAATTCGGCGAGTTCGTGCAGCTGGTGCCGGCACAGCAGCGGATCGGCGAGGTCTGGTACCGCGGCACGGCGGACTCGCTCTTCCAGAACCTCGACATCATCGAGGCCTACCACCCTGACCTCGTCCTGGTGCTGGCCGGCGACCACGTCTACAAGATGGACTACGGGCCGATGATCGCCTTCCACGTGGAGAAGGATGCCGACATCACCGTGGGCGTGGTGCAGGTGCCGCTCAAGCAGGCGAGCCAGTTCGGCGTGATGACCATCAACGAGGTGCAGCGCATCACCCGGTTCAGCGAGAAGCCGGCCGCACCCGAACCCATGCCCGGGCGCGGCGACGTGGCCCTGGCCTCCATGGGCATCTACGTCTTCCGTCGCGAATTCCTCGAGGAGTGCCTGCTGGCGGATGCGAAGGACCCGGCCTCGGCGCATGACTTCGGCAAGAACATCATCCCGGGCGCCATCGGCAGGAACCGCGTGTACGCCTATCCCTTCGAGGACGTGAAGACCGCCGCCCAGGCCTACTGGCGCGACGTCGGCACGGTGGATGCGTTCTACGAAGCCAACATGGAGCTGGTGTACGTCACCCCGGAACTCAACCTGTATGACGAGGACTGGCCCATCTGGACCTACCAGGAGCACGTGCCCGGGGCCAAGTTCATCCTCGACGAGGACGGCCGGCGGGGCGAGGCCATCAATTCCATGGTGTCCGGCGGTTGCATCGTCTCGGGCGCGACCGTGCGCGAGTCGCTGCTGTTCGTGAACAGCCACGTCCAGGAGCGCTCGAGCGTGTTCCGTTCCGTGCTGCTGCCCAACGTGCGCGTGGGCCGGGGCTGCCGCATCCAGCGGGCCATCCTCGACGATGGCTGCGTGGTGCCCGACGGCACGCAGATCGGCGTGGACCGGGCGGCGGATGCCGCACGGTTCCACGTCACCGAGGGCGGCATCGTGCTGGTCATTCCCGAAATGCTGGCCGGCCCCGATGCCAACCCGCGCAGCGGCGAACTGCGCGCCGCCATGGAAGCCGCGGCCGGCCACTGAACCCGCCTGTCCACATGAGCACGTTGTCAGGCCGGCGCCGCGCCGGCGTCCTGCTGCACCCGACCTCGCTGCCCGGCCCGGGGCCCTGCGGCGTCATCGGCGCCGACGCCCGGCGCTTCATCGACCTGCTGTCGGCCGCCGGTTTCGGCGTCTGGCAGACGCTGCCGCTCGGGCCGGTGGACCAGAGCCTCTCGCCCTACCAGCTGAAATCGGTACAGGCCGGCAGCTCCGCGCTGATCGACACGGCGGACCTCGTCCGGAGCGGCTGGCTGCCCGAGGCGCAGGCCGGCGCCGGCGACAGCGTGCGGCTCAGCGCCTGTTACGCGCACTTCCGCGACCATGCGGACACCGCCGCGCGCGCCGCCTTCGACGAGTTCGTCCAGCAGCAGCGCGCCTGGCTCCTGCCCTACTCGCTGTACGAGCACCACCGCCGCAACGCCGGCGGCAAGCCCTGGTGGGAGTGGCCCGAGGCGATCCGCCAGCGGGACCCGGCCACCATGACCGCCGCACTCGCCAGGGGCCGCGACGCCCTGCGCGGCATTGCCTTCGAGCAATACCTCTTCGACCGGCAGTGGCAGGAGCTGCGCGGCTACGCCCGCTCACGCGGCGTGCTGCTCTTCGGCGACCTGCCGTTCTATCCCGACCTCGACAGCGTCGAGGTGTGGTGGCACCGCCGCCTGTTCCGGGTGGACGAGGCGGGACGGCCCGCGGCGGTGGCCGGCGTGCCACCCGACTACTTCAATGCGGAGGGCCAGCTCTGGGGCAACCCGCTGTACGACTGGGAAGCGATGCGCGCCGAGGGCTTCCGCTGGTGGCTGGAACGCATCCACGGCCAGCTGCGCCGCTTCGACCTGCTGCGGCTGGACCACTTCCGCGCGCTGGAATCCTACTGGGAGGTGCCCGCCGGCGCGGCCACTGCGCGCGAGGGGCGCTGGCAGCCGGCACCGGGCCGCGAGCTGCTGGCGGCGCTGGCCGCGGAATTCGGCGCCGTGCCGCTGGTGGCCGAGGATCTGGGCAGCATCACCCCGGCGGTGCACGCCCTGCGCGAGGCCTTCGGCCTGCCACGCATGCTGGTCCTGCAGTTTGCCTTCGACGGTTCGCCGCAGAACCCCTACCTGCCCGCCAACCACGTCGCCAATGCCGTGGTCTACACCGGCACCCACGACAATGACACCACGATGGGCTGGTACTCCGGACTCGACGCCGGAACCCGCGCGCGGGTGGATGCCTGTCTCGCCAGCACGCCTGGCGACATGCCGGGCGCGCTGATCCGCGCGGCCTATGCCTCGCCTGCCCGCCTGGCTGTGCTGCCGTTGCAGGACCTCCTCGGGCTCGGCAGCGAGGCGCGCATGAACCGCCCGGGGACGGCATCGGGCAACTGGCACTGGCGCTTCGACTGGGCGCAGGTCGAGGCCGGGCTCGCCGAGCAGTGCCGGCGCCTGGCCGTGCTCTCCGGCAGGGCCTAGGCGCGCGCCGTCGCCCCGCCGCCGGCGAGGCGCGCAAACAAGGCCTCGTACTGCGGCCCCTGGTGCTCCCAGGACCAGTCCTGGCGCATGCCGTTGGCGACGACCTGCGCCCTGTGTGCAGGCACGGCGTGCCAGTCGAGCGCAGCGCCCAGGGCCCAGCCGAGCCCGCCGACGTCGGCATCGAGGAAGACAGCGCCGGTGCCCTCCCCCGTGGCCGGATCGAAATGGGTGACCGTATCGGCCAGCCCGCCGGTGCGGCGCACCACGGGCACCGCGCCGTAGCGCATGGCATACATCTGCGTCAGGCCACAGGGCTCGTACAGTGAGGGCACCAGGAACAGGTCGCTGCCCGCATAGACCAGGTGCGCCAGGCGCTCGTCCTGGGCCTCGATGAAGGCGACGCGGCCGGGGAAGCGCCGTGCCAGCCCGTGCAAAGCTGTCGCGTAACGCGCATCGCCGCTGCCGAGGAAGGCGCAGGCGAAGCGGCGCGCGGCCAGCAGCTCCGGCAGCGCATGCACGACGATGTCGATGCCCTTCTGCTGCGCGAGTCGCGAGACCAGTCCCACCACCGGCACCCCCTCCTCCAGCTGCAAGCCCATTTCCGCCGCCAGGGCCATCCGGCAGGCCCGCTTGCCTGCGGAATCGGCAGCCGAGTAGCGCGCCGGCAGCAGTGGATCAGCGGCCGGATCCCAGTGCGCGTAGTCCACCCCGTTGAGGATGCCGGCCAGCCGGTGGCGGCGCTGGCGCAGCAGGGTATCCAGGCCCATGCCGTATTCGGCCGTCTGGATTTCGCGCGCATGGGTCGGGCTGACCGTGGTCAGCAGGTCGGCGTGCAGGATGCCGGCGCGCAGGAAATTGATGTTCCCCAGCGCGAGGTCCTCCGGGGCAAAATGCGCACGCAGGCCGCCCTCGCCCGCGCGCTCGAGGACATCGGCGGCGAACACGCCCTGGTAGCCGATGTTGTGGATCGTCAGCGCCGTGTAGGCCTGGCGGAAGGCGCGCTCCTCGCCGGGCGCACCCCTGAGCATGGCGATGGCCGGTGCGGCATGCCAGTCATGGCAGTGCACGATGTCGGGCTGGAATCCCGCGCTGGCGGCCAGCTCCAGCGCTGCGCGGGAGAGCAGCAGGAAACGCAGCGCCTCGGCCTCGCCCGCGGAATAGACCCCGCCGCCAAAGCGCATTGGTGCGTCCACGAGGAAGACCTCCGGCGTGCCGCGGTGCCCGCCGCCGGCCAGGCGGTGCACCGAGTAGCTTGCCGCGGGATCCCCGGGCACGGGCCGCGGCCCAAGCGCGGGATGGCCCTCCATGGCAACCCCGCGCCCGCGCATGTCCCCGTAACAGGGCAGCACCACCAGCACCTCGTGGCCACGGCGCGCGAGCCAGCTGCCGAGGCCGGCGGTGACATCGCCCAGGCCGCCGACCTTCGCCAGCGGCGCGTACTCGGCGCAGATCATCAGGATACGCATGGGGACCCGGCGCAGGCGGATGTCGCGGTGCAGGCCGCAGGGCGGGCGGTGGCTGCGCGCGCAGGTTCAGGCGTTGCGGATCGACAGCACCGGGCAGGTCGCATGGCGCAGCACTGCCTCGGTCGTGCTGCCGAGAAGCACGTGCTTGACGCCGCTGTAGCCGTGCGTCGTCATGATGAGGAGCACGGCGTTGTGCTCCCTCGCGTAGCGCACCAGTTCCTCGGCCGGCCGGCCAACCAGCACGCGGGTGGTCACCGGTCCACCCGCCTTGAGGTGGGCGCCGGCGAAGTTGGCCATGCGCTTCTCGGCGCTGCGCGACAGTTCCTCGACCGAGGGGATCGGCACCGGGCCCATGTCCAGCGTCGCGTAGATGTGCGGCTCCTCGACCACGTACACGCAGTGGATGTCCGCCTCCAGCTGACCCGCCATGCGGCGCGCCCAGGGCAATGCGGCGAGGGATGCCTCGGAAAAGTCCGTCGGAAAGACGATCACGTTCTTGCCAGCCACTGTTCTTCTCCCGTTCGTTCGCGGAATGCGCCTGCGGAAGGCCCTCCGGCAATGCAGGCCGGGAGCCCCCGGCCAGTATAGTGACTGGTCACGGCGGCCAGAAGGGTTTTGCGGGAAGCGCGGCCGGGCGGGGCTAGCAGCTGGCGAGCGGACGTGGCGGGCCGCGCCCGGCGGACGCCGGGCCGTAGGCGGCCGCGGTGGGCGGCTCGCCGCGCAGCAGGCGCAGTGTGCCGTCGATGCGCCGGTGCTGGCCGCGGATGAGCTGGCCGTTGGCGTCGTTCAGCGCACGGCACTGGCGCGTCAGTGCGAGCACCTGCTGCCAGCGCTGGCCGATGCCCCCGTCGGCGCTGAAACCACGGCCGGCACGTCCGGGACGGTCGCTGAGGCCGAGGCGCTCGAGCAGCGCCCGGCGGCGCTGGTCGGCTGCATCGGCAGCGGCAATGCAATCAGCCTTGCTGCCGACAGCTGCCAGCAGCGCATCGCTGTCGCGGGCCGAGAGGGCCTGCCGCTCGGTCTCGAGCGAGGACAGGACGGCCTGCATGGCATCGATCTGCGCGTCGAGCAGGCGGGCGAGATCACGGTCGGGAAACGGTTCTGTGCTCATGATGGATGCGCCAACGGGGCCATTCAGCCCAGCTCCTTCTCCATGCGGATCAGCTTGGCGGCGATGCGGGCCGGGTCGGGGTGGTAATCGCCCGATGCCAGCCGGTCACGCAGGGCATTGACCCGCGCCTGGTCGACGTCGGGCAGGCTGGCCAGCCGCGCCTCGATGGCCTTCAGGCGGGCGGCGGTACCGGTGATCTCCACCGCATCGCCACCCTCGGCCGCGCGCGCCCCGCCGGCCGCCTGCGTCCCGGACGGCGTGCGCCGGACAGGCTGCGAGCGGGCCGCGCCGATCTCGGGGCCAGTCTTGCCGTAGCCATTGATCTTGTCAGCCATGTCCCACTCCTCGGCCGGATGCCATCTCCCGATGGCTATATCGGCATGCCCGGCCACAACCTTTAGCCGCCCCTTCAGGGCAGACGGATTTCAACTGATCTCTCATTGAGAACAACAGCTTGCACGATCTTTTTCGATGAGCTGTTCTGCACCTCGATCACTTGACCTAATGCGCCATCGCCCCGCGCCACGCCCGGTGCCTGGACCGTCAGGGAACCCGAACGCGCCTGCACCGTGACGGGCTGGCCACGACGGATCAGCACGGGCGATTCCAGCAGTCCCGGCGTCAGTGCCGCGCCGGCCGGCACCGCCCGTCGCAACACCTGCCCGGTGGCAGCCTCGATGCGGGTGAGGTAGCCGCCGGTCATGCCGGTCAGTTCACGCTCCGCCAAAATCACGTCGTCGGGTGCCAATACTTTGCCGCGCTCGAGCGGCTGCGCCGTCACCACCACTGCGCGGCGCACCGTGACATTGACCGGCACGTGGAGCCGCCACGCGCGGCTGCCCGCGCAGCGCACCTCGGCGGTGACCCTCGCGCTGTCTTG
>JADYZO010000012.1 GCA_020853135.1 Gammaproteobacteria bacterium | reverse complement strand
GCGCGGGTGGTAACACGCCGCGGCACGGAAAACCCCACCTGGAGCAAGACCAAATAGGGAAGCAGCCGGGTCCGGCAACGGGCCGGGCACCGTCGCCCCGCGGGCTTCCGGGTAGGTCGCTCGAGGCCGCTGGTGACAGCGGTCCCAGAGGGATGGTCGCCCACGACAGAACCCGGCTTATCGGCCGGCTCCATTTTTCTCGTTTCCGGGTGTCCGGCTTCAGCCTGACACCCGGACCCGCTCCGATTCCCGTTCCCTGACGCCCGCAGGCCCGAATGGCCCGGCCTGACACCTGACATAACCCGGTGCGTTCGTGTTGACTGGCCTCCGGAGCGGGGCGTAGCTTTTCTGCTGAAGACCAGGGCCGGCGAGGTCGCCGGGAAGAACAACAAATGGAGACACTGGGGGCGGTCATGACCATCCGGACGGGAGTGCTGGTGATTGCGGCGCTGGCCTCACTGGGGGGCGCTGCAGAGTCGGCGCCGATCCTGAGCGCACCGCAGAACAATGCTTCGGCTTCTGCATCGGGGGGTAATCTCGCCGTCGGGGATAGTTGCGGCGGCCCCATGGTCAGTGGAAGTGCTCCCGTGTCGGCTGCGTGTTCGGTGGGTGCCGGCGCGCCCCTTGCCTATGCGGCCGACGCCGCTGCCAGTGCCGGCTTCGGTGTGGTGCGGATCGGCACTTCGGCATACGGCCACGCCGTTGGTCCGGACCTGTTTGGCAGCAACGCAAATGCCAGCGCCTATGCCCTGGATTACTTCGCCATCAGCGGTCCGGCCAATACCTCCGGTATGTTGCACGGCAGTTTCGTGCTGAGTGGCAGTGTCAGCGCCGCGGTGACCGGCGCGCCGGAGTCCGTGACGGCTGCGGGATCGTCATACTCCGTGCAGACGTCGCTGGCAGGACTCAATGGCGCCGGCAGCGGCAACATCACGGTCGGGACCAATGGCACGAACACCCAGTCCAATGTCAACGGCGGCGTCATACCGGTGGATGCGTCGATCTATTTCGGCCCGGACGGCTGGGCGGTAGTGTCGGTGTCCATGTATGCGCAGCTGCACTCCGACGGTACGGCCCGGTCATACCAGCAATGCTCCAATTGCCAGCTGTACCCCGGCGAGTTCCAGACCTCCGCCGCTTTCGGCAACACGATCTACTGGGGCGGCATCTCAGCCGTCACCGTCAATGGCGTGGATCTGACCGGCTATGAATACCTGTCGGCATCCGGAGCCGACTACCGCGTCGCCACGGTGCCGGTGCCGGCGGTCGGCTGGCTGTTCGGTTCGGGGCTGCTGTGCCTGGCCGGTGCGGCGCGGCGCAGGATTTCGGCGGCGGCCTGGCGGATGCCGGGTCGAGGTCGCGAGGTTTTTCCCGGCTGATTTGTCCAGCGCTCAGCCGACCACCGGACGCAGGAAGGGGCAGGTGCAGACCTGCCCCTTTTGATTTTCGGATCAGCGGATTCTGGCTCCCATTCACTGTGCTGCCACGCCATGGTCGGCGGGAAATAAGTCAGACACCTTTTTCAGACACCTTTTTCCCTGTTGTGGGTGTCCGGCCAGCGCGCCTGGGCGATGCTGGACCGCAGGAAGATTCTCTAACCCCATGATTTCTTTTCAGCGATGCCGCGAGCATCCGCCAGGGATGCTGATCCTGCGCTAACTCGCTGTCCGCACAGAAAAAATTTCTCGAATTATGTTGACGCCCGGGCGCCGCAAATCTATAGTGGCCGAAGGTGGTAGAAAGTGGGAGGAAATGGGCCTCAGTGCCCAATCCACCATGTTCCGTGGGGCAACCAAGATCACGCTGGATGCGAAGGGGCGGCTGGCATTCCCCGCCCGCTATCGCGAGCGGCTGGCTGCGCGCTGCAGCGGCCAGCTGGTGTGCACGGTGGATCCGGATTACTGCCTGCTCATCTATCCGCTCCCGGACTGGGAGGAGATTGAGCGCAAGCTGATGCGCCTGCCTTCGCTCAACCAGAAGGCGCGCCGGCTGCAGCGGCTGATGGTCGGCTACGCATCGGAGCTCGACCTCGACAGCCACGGGCGGGTGCTCATCCCGCGTGAGCTGCGTGAATTCGCGTCCCTGGACCGGCAGGCCATCCTGTTCGGGCAGGGCAACAGGTTCGAGTTGTGGGACGAGGCGCGCTGGAACGAGCGGCGCGACCAGTGGCTGGCGAGCGGGTCCGATACGGGCATGGACCTGCCTGCCGAACTCGGTCAGCTCTCGCTCTGAGGGCGCCGGCTGCCTCACCGAACGGTGCCACGGCAGGCGTGGCGGCCGCCCGGGAGGGGGTGGGGGAGTGGAAGGTCATGTTCCGGTTCTCCGCGACGAGGTGTTGCATGGGCTCGCCGTCAGGCCCGAGGGCGTGTACCTGGATGCAACCTTCGGCCGTGGCGGGCACAGCCGGATGATCCTCGGGGCCCTGGGGCCGTGCGGGCGCCTGCTCGCGCTGGACCGGGACCCCGATGCGGTGAGGGTGGGCCGGGAGCTGGCGCAGGCGGACTCCCGGTTCGCGATAGAACAAGAAAGCTTCGGGCGGTTGCGGCGGGTTGTGGAAGCACAGGGCATCACAAGCGGGGTTGACGGGATCCTGTTCGATCTCGGCGTCTCATCGCCGCAGTTCGACACGCCGGCGCGCGGCTTCAGCTTCCAGCATGAGGGGCCGCTCGACATGCGCATGGATCCCGGCGCCGGCCAGAGTGCGGCCGACTGGCTGAACAGCGCCGGGGAGCGCGAGATCGCCGGTGTGCTGCGTCGCCTCGGTGAGGAGCCTGCTGCCGGGCGCATCGCCCGCGCCATCTGCACCGAGCGCGCGCGCCAGCCGATCACCACCACCACCGGGCTGGCGGAGCTGGTGCTCTCGATCATGCCCCGGCGCGGTCCGCGCCACCCCGCCACCCGCGTGTTCCAGGCCATCCGCATCTTCATCAACCGCGAGCTCGAGGAACTGGAGGCCGGCCTGGCGCAGGCGCTGGAGCTGCTCGCCACCGGCGGGCGGCTGTGCGTGATCAGCTTCCACTCGCTGGAGGACCGCATCGCCAAGCGCTTCCTGCGCGACCATTCGCGCGTGAGCCCGGATTTCGCCGCGCTCCCGGTGGTGCCCGATTCAGCCCGCCCGCAGCTGCGCCTGGTCGGTGGCGCCATCCATGCGGATGCGGCCGAAGTCGCGCGCAATCCCCGGGCGCGCAGTGCAGTGCTGCGTGTGGCGGAGAAAGTCGCATGAGCCCCGGGATTCGTCGCGCCGGCCTGCTGGGCGTGCTGGTGGTGGCAGTGCTGGCATCCGCGCTGGCCGTGGTCTACGCCAAGCACGAGAACCGCAAGCTCTTCGCCGAACTGCAGGCCCTCACCGCGCAGCGCGACCAGCTGGAGGTGGACTGGAGCCGGCTGCAGGTCGAGCAGGGCACCTGGTCGACCCACGCCCGTGTCGAACAGCTGGCGCGCGGTGACATGCACATGCGCAACCCGCTGCCCGGCGAGATCCGCTCGCTGCCATGAACGATCACACCGGACAGGGGCGCTCGCCCCAGCAGGGCTTCCAGCTGCGCTGGACGGTGGCTTGCGCGGGCCTGGTGCTGCTCGGGGTGGTCCTCGTGGCGCGCGCCGTGCACCTGCAGGTGCTCAACAAGGAATTCCTCATCAGCCAGGCCCAGGTGCGCCACCTGCGGACGGCGAAGATCTCGGCCAACCGTGGTGTCATCACCGATCGCAACGGCGAGACGCTGGCGGCCTCGATGCCGGTGGACAGCCTCTGGGTGAGCCCGCAGGAGCTGTCGCGCGCGCCGGAGCAGATTCCGCAGCTCGCGAGGGCGCTCGGCCTGGAGCCGGGCATGCTCGCCCGCCAGATCACCCGCAACGTGGACAAGGACTTCATGTACCTGCAGCGGCACATGAATCCCGCCAATGCGCGCGCAGTCCTCGACCAGGGCATTCCCGGCGTGCACGTGTTGCGCGAGTACCGCCGCTATTACCCGGCCGGCGAGGTGACCGGGCACCTGGTGGGCTTCACCAATGTCGACGACGAGGGCCAGGAGGGCATGGAACTGGCCTTCGACGACTGGCTGCGTGGCCACCCGGGCCGCAAGCTGGTGCTGCGCGACCGCCTGGGGCGCGTGGTGGAGGACGTCGAGCGCCTCGAGCCCCCCAGTCCCGGGCGCGAGGTGGCCTCCTCAATCGACCTGCGCATCCAGTACCTGGCCTACCGCGAACTGAAGGCCGCGGTGCAGGAGAACCGCGCCCTGTCCGGCTCCGCGGTGGTGCTCGATGCACAGACGGGCGAGGTGCTGGCCATGGTGAACCAGCCCACCTACAACCCCAACGACCGCTCGCAGTATGCGCCGGGCCGCTTCCGCAACCGCGCCATCACCGACCTCTTCGAGCCCGGGTCGAGCTTCAAGCCACTGGTCGTTGCCGCCGCACTGGAGAGCGGCCAGTGGAAGCGCGACAGCCGGGTGGACACCTCGCCCGGCATGCTCCAGGTGGCCAACAAGGTCATCGAGGACGAGCACAACCTCGGGGTCATCGACCTCGCCACGGTGCTGGCCCGCTCGAGCAACGTCGGCATGGCGAAGGTGGCCCTCTCGCTGCCCTCCGAGCAGCTGTGGAGCGTGGTCAACCGCTTCGGCATCGGCCGGACCACCTCCAGCGGCTTCCCCGGGGAGTCCGCCGGCCTGCTGAGCCCGTACGAGAACTGGCGCCCCATCGCCAAGGCGACGCTCGCCTACGGCTACGGGCTGTCGGTCACGCCGCTGCAGCTGGCGCAGAGTTATGCGGTGTTCGCCGCCGACGGCGTCCTGCGCCCGGTCTCGCTGATCCGCATCGAGCACCCGCCGATCGGCCGGCAGGTCATCTCGGCGGACAACGCCCGCGCCATGGTGGACCTGCTCGAGCACGTGGTGACACCGGAGGGCACGGGACTGCGTGCCGCGGTGGCCGGCTATCGCGTCGCCGGCAAGACCGGCACCGCGCGGAAATTCGAGGTGGGCGGCTATTCCTCGGAGCGCTACACCGCTGTGTTCGCCGGCGTCGCGCCGGTGAGCCGGCCGCGCCTCGCGGTGGTCGTCGTGGTGGACGAGCCGCGCGCCGGGGAGTACTACGGCGGCGCGGTGGCCGCCCCGGTGTTCTCGAAGATCGTGGCCGGCGCCATGCGCATCCTGGCAGTCGAGCCCGACAAGCCGGTGGTGCCCGCACGCAGCCCGCGCCTCACGGCGGCGGCCAGCCCATGACGGCCGGGTTGCCAGTCGACATGCAACTGAGCGAGCTGTTCCCCGGCCTCATCCCCGCAGCGACGCCGCTGGACGTGAGCGACATCACCGCCCACAGCGCCGAAGTGGTGCCCGGCGGATTGTTCCTCGCCTGCGGGGGCGGCCGCCAGCATGGCCTGCGCTTCCTCGACGATGCACTGCACCGGGGGGCCGCCGCCGTGGCCTGGGAGCCGCAGCCGCAACTGGCCCGGCCGCTGTTGCCGGCCGGCGTGGCGGGGCTGGAGATCCCGGGCCTGCGCCAGCGGCTCGGCGCCATCGCCAACCGCTTCTTTGCCAGCCCCTCGGCGGCGCTGGCGGTCACCGGCATCACCGGCACCAACGGCAAGACCACCGTGGCGTGGCTGCTGATGCAGGCCCTCGGCCGGCTCGGGCGCCCGGCCGGCTACATGGGCACGCTCGGCCACGGCAGCGCCGCCGGCCTGCAGGCCGGGGCGCTCACCACGCCGGATTGCGTGACCGTGCACCGCCGCCTGCGTGAACTCGCCGATGGTGGTGTGCGCGAGGTCGCCATGGAGGTGTCCTCCCATGCGCTCGACCAGGGCCGGGTCGATGGCGTTGCCTTCCGCACCGTGGCGTTCACCAACCTCAGCCGCGACCATCTCGATTACCACGGCGACCTCGCGGGCTATGCGGCGGCCAAGGCGCGGCTGTTCCTCGAGTACGGCGCAACCGTCGCGGTCATCAACCTGGGCGATGCCTTCGGGCGCGAGATTGCGGGACGGTTGCCGGCGGGGATGCGGCTCATCGGCGTGTCGGCCGTGGCCGGCCTGCCTGCCGCGGTCAGCGTGCAGCGCCGGGTGGCCGACGGCACGCAGCGGGGGCTGCACCTGGAGGTCGACGGGACGCGCGTGGCCTTTGATTCGCCGCTGCCCGGTGCCTTCAACCTCGAGAATCTGGCGGTGACCGCCGGCATCCTCCACGCCGGGGGCTTCGCGCCCACGGCAATTGCCGCGGCGCTGGCCACCTGCGAGGCACCGCCCGGGCGCATGCAGGTGCTGGCCTCGGCATCCGGCCCGCGGGTGGTGGTGGACTTCGCGCACACCCCGGATGCGCTGCGCCGGGCGCTCGAGGCCCTGCGTGCCGAGGGGCCGGCGCGCCTGTGGTGCGTGTTCGGCTGCGGTGGTGAGCGCGACGCCGGCAAGCGCGCGTTGATGGGCGCGGTGGGGCGCGAGCTGGCCGACCACCTCGTCCTCACCGACGACAACCCCCGCGGCGAGGATCCCGAGGCCATCATCGCCGCGATCCGCGTGGGCGCCGGGCGGGGGCCCGGGGTCGAGGTCATCCGCGATCGTGCCGCCGCCATCCGTCATGCGATCGCCGCGGCTGGACGCGAGGACACTGTGCTCATCGCCGGCAAGGGTCACGAGTCCGTGCAGATCGTCGGCCGGGAGTCCCGTCCCTTCTCCGACCAGGCGGTGGCGCTCGCTGCGCTCGCCGGGCGGCCATGAGCATGGGCCGGCTGTCAATGGTGGCGGCAGCGGTGGGCGGTAGGCTCGTCGGCCGCGACGCCGAGTTCGCGGCCGTCAGCACCGACACCCGCAGCCTGCGCCCGGGCGAGCTGTTCTTCGCCCTGCGCGGAGCGAGCAACGACGGCAGCGCATTCCTCGCCGAGGCGGCCCGCCTGGGTGCGGCCGGCGCCGTGGTGGCCGCGCGCCAGCCGGGCGGACTGCCGCAGATCGAGGTGGCCGACACCCGCCGCGCGCTGGGCGAGTTCGCGCGGGCCTGGCGTCAGCACTTCGCGATCCCGCTGATCGGCATCACCGGCTCGAACGGCAAGACCACGGTGAAGGAAATGACCGCCGCCATCATGCGGGTCGCGCTCGGTGGCACCGTGGACCCGCTGCTGGTGACCTGGGGCAACTTCAACAACGAGATCGGGCTGCCGCGCACGCTGCTGTACCTCAACGAGACCCACCGCGCGGCGGTGATCGAGATGGGTGCGGCGAAGCGCGGTGACATCGCCTACCTGGCGCGCATCGCCTGCCCGACGGTGGCCGTGGTGACCAACGCCGCACGGGCACACCTGCTGGGCTTCGGCAGCATCGAGGAGGTCGCCGCCACGAAGGGCGAGATCTACGACTTCCTGCCGGAATCGGGCACCGCCGTGGTCAACCGCGACGATCGCTTCTTCCAGGCCTGGTGGGAGCGCAGCGCCGGCCGCCGTCGCCTCGCCTTCGGCCTGCACCCGGATGCGGACTTCCGCGCGAGCGACATCGTCGTCTCCGGCAACATCGGTTTCACGCTGCACGCGCCGGAGGGCTCGGTGCCGGTGCGCCTCGCCATGGCCGGCGCGCACAACGTCCTCAATGCGCTGGCGGCTGCCGCGGCGACCCAGGCGGCCGGCGCCAGCCTGGCCGCCGTTGCCACCGGCCTTGCCTCGGTACGCAACGTGCCGGGTCGCCTGCGCCGCGTGCCGGCCGGGTCGCGCATCACGCTGTACGACGACAGCTACAACGCCAATCCCGCCTCGGTGCGCGCCGCCATCGCCTTCCTCGGCAGCCAGGCGGGCGAGCGCTGGCTGGTGCTGGGCGACATGGCCGAGCTCGGGCCCGACAGCCTGCAGATGCACCGCGAGATGGGCGAGTGCGCGCGCCAGGCCGGCATCAGCCGGCTGTTCTGCGCCGGCGCGCACAGCATGGCGACGGCCGAGGCCTTCGGCGCCAACGCGCGCTGGTTTGCCGATGTGCCCGCGCTGGCCGCGGCGCTGGCCGCCGGGGTGCAGCCGGACACCACCGTGCTGGTGAAGGGGTCCCGCTCCATGGGCATGGAGCGGGTGGTGCAGGCGCTGGCGGCCGCCGCCGGCCCGGCGGGGGAGTGAGGACGGCCATGCTCTACCTTGCCGCCGAATACCTCACGCGCTTCGTCACCGGCTTCAACCTGTTCACCTACATCACCATGCGGGCGATCATGGGCGCGCTCACCGCGCTGGTCCTCTCGCTGGTGCTCGGGCCGCGGCTGATCCGCTGGCTGACGGCGAAGAAGATCGGCCAGACCGTCCGGCAGGACGGCCCGGGCAGCCACCTGCCGAAGGCGGGCACGCCGACCATGGGCGGCACGCTGATCCTGCTGGCCATCACCGCGGGCACGCTGCTGTGGGCGGACCTGCGCAGCCACTACGTCTGGGTGGTCCTCGGCGTGACGCTCGCCTACGGGCTGATCGGCTTCGTGGATGACTGGCGCAAGCTGACCCGGCGCGATCCCCGGGGGCTGTCCGCCCGCGCCAAGTTCATCGGCCAGACCCTGGTGGCGCTGGTGGCGGCGGCCAGCCTCCATGCGGTCGCGGACCAGCCCCAGGAGACCGCGCTGCTGATCCCGTACCTGAAGAACGTGATGATCCCGCTCGGCGGCTTCTATGTCGTGTTCGTCACGCTGGTGATCGTCGGCACCAGCAACGCGGTGAACCTCACCGATGGCCTCGATGGCCTCGCGACCATGCCGGCGGTGCTGGTGGGCGGGGCGCTCGGCGTGTTCGCCTATGCGGCGGGCAACATCATCTACTCGCGCTACCTCGGCATCCCCTACGTGGCGGGCGCCGGGGAGATGCTGGTGTTCTGCGCGACGCTGGCCGGCGCGGGCCTCGGCTTCCTCTGGTTCAACGCCTATCCCGCGCAGGTCTTCATGGGGGATGTCGGCGCGCTGGCCCTCGGTGGTGCGCTCGGTTCGGTGGCGGTGGTCGTGCGCCAGGAACTGGTGCTGGTCATCATGGGCGGCATCTTCGTCGCCGAGACCGTCTCGGTGATGATCCAGGTGGTCTCCTTCAAGCTGACCGGCAAGCGCGTCTTCCGCATGGCGCCGCTGCACCATCATTTCGAGCTCAAGGGCTGGGCCGAGCCCAAGGTCATCGTCCGGTTCTGGATCATCACCGTGATCCTCGTCCTGGTCGGGCTCTCGAGCCTGAAGATCCGATGATGGCCGCCCGGCGCAACGCACCGGCTGCCGCCACCGCCCGCACGGTGCTGGTGCTCGGCATGGGGATCACCGGCGCCTCCTGCGCCCGGCACTTCGCCGCCCGCGGCATCGGTGCCTGGTTCGCGGATACGCGGCCGGCGCCACCTGCCCTGGAGGCGATCCGCGCCGCCATGCCGGAGGCCGGGTTGCTGCCCGGTGCGCTGCCCGCCACGGTGCCGGCCGGCGTCACCAGCGTCGTGGTCTCGCCCGGCGTGGACCTCGACCTGCCCGTGCTGGCCGATGCACGCCGGTGCGGCCTTCCCGTGCTGGGCGACCTCGATCTCTTCGCCGCCTGCTGCGCGGCGCCGATGCTCGGCATCACCGGCTCCAACGGCAAGAGCACGGTGACCACGATGGTCGGTGCCATGCTGCGGGCGGGCGGCTGGCCCGTCGCCGTCGGGGCCAACCTCGGCACCCCGGCGCTCGACCTGCTCGAGGAGGGCGTGCGGGCCTATGTACTGGAGCTCTCGAGCTTCCAGCTCGAGCGCAGCGCGTGGCTCCCGCTGGCGGCTGCGGTGCTGCTCAACGTGGCGCCGGACCACCTCGACCGGCACGGCAGCATGGCGGCCTACGCCGCCGCCAAGGCGCGCATCTACGCGCGCTGCGCCTGTGCCGTGGTGAACCGCGACGAGCCGGCGCTCGCGGCGATGGTGCCTGCCGGTACGCGTACCCTCAGCTTCGGCCTCGATCGCCCGCCAGCCGGGCAGTTTGGCGTGGTCGCCGGGCCTGCGGGCGGGTGGCTCGCCCTGGGCGAGCACCGGCTGCTGCCCGTGGGTGAACTGGGCACCACCGGCCGCCATAACGTGTCCAACGCGCTGGCGGCCCTGGCGCTCGTGCACGCGGCGGGCGGCCCGCTGGATGCCGCCGCGGCGGCGCTGCGCGACTTCCACGGCCTGCCGCACCGGATGCAGGTGGTCGCCAGGACCGGCGGGCTCACCTGGATCGATGACTCCAAGGCGACCAACGTCGCGGCTGCCGTCACGGCCATCGGTGGGGTTGCGGGGCCACTGGTGCTCATCGCCGGGGGCGATGCCAAGGGCCAGGAATTCGCGGAACTCGCCGCGGCACTGCGTGGCCGCGACGCTGCGGTGATCCTCATCGGCCAGGACCGCGTGCGGATGGCGCGGGAGCTCACCGGTGCCTGCACGGTGGAACTCGCCGAGACGCTGCCCGCGGCCGTGACCCGCGCCCGCAGCCTGGCGCCGGCCGGTGCCACGGTCCTGCTGGCCCCGGCCTGCAGCAGCCTCGACATGTTCCGCAACTACGGGCACCGCGGTGAAGTCTTCGCCGCGGCTGCGCGCACGGTGGCCTCGTGAACGCGCGCGCGGAAACCGCCCGCCCGCTGCCCGCGCAGCCGGCGCCAGCGTTCGACCGGGTGCTGGTGCTGGCGGCGGCGGCACTGCTTGGCATCGGGCTGGTGATGGTGGCCTCGGCGTCCATGTCGCTGGCGGAGCGGAACTATGGCGGCCCGCTCTATTTCTTCTGGCGCCAGCTGGGCGCCATCGCCACGGGCCTGGCGGGCGGCTGGGTGATGCTGCGCATTCCCACCACCCTGTGGGAAAGGCTCGGGCCGGTGCTGGCCATCGCGGCCTTCGCGCTGCTGGCGGCCGTCCTCGTGCCGGGCTTCGGGCGCACGGTCAACGGCAGCACGCGCTGGCTCAGCGTGGCTGGCGTCAACCTCATCCAGGTGTCCGAGCCCGCGCGCCTGCTCCTGCTGCTGTATTTCGCCGGCTACGCCGTGCGCCGCAACCAGGAGCTGCGCCAGGGCTTCGGCGGTTTCGCGCGGCCGCTGGGGCTGGGTGTCGTGGCCTGCGCCATGCTGCTCCTGCAGCCGGACTTCGGCGCGGCCATGATGCTCATGGTGGTGACGCTCGCCGTGCTGTTCGTCGCGGGCGGGCGCATCCGCGACTTCGTGCTCTGCGGGGGAACGGTGCTGGTGCTGGGTGCGCTCGCTGCGGTGGCGGCGCCCTATCGCGTGGCCCGCCTGACCTCGTTCCTCGATCCCTGGCTTGACCCGTACCGGAGCGGCTTCCAGCTCACCAATTCGCTGATCGCCATCGGCACCGGCGAGTGGACGGGCCTCGGGCTCGGCGGCAGCGTGCAGAAGCTCTTCTACCTCCCCGAGGCCCACACCGACTTCGTGTTCGCGGTCATCGCCGAGGAATTCGGGCTGGCGGGCAGCGTGACCCTGGTGGCGCTGTTCGGCGTGGTGATCTGGCGCATCCTGCTGGTGGCGCGCCAGGCTGCGGTGCGCGAGCGCTGGTACCAGGCCTGCATCGCCTTCGGCTTTGCCGTCTGGCAGGGCGTGCAGGTGTTCATCAACATCGGCGTGAACATGGGCATCCTGCCCACCAAGGGCCTGACGCTGCCGCTGGTGAGCTATGGCCGCAGCAGCATCCTCGTCACGCTGATCGGCTTCGGCCTGCTCCTGCGCATCGACATGGAGAACCGTGATGCCGTCGGCCGCCGCCGCGGCGCGGCCACGTGGAGGAGCGGGGCATGAAGCGCGCCCCGGTCCTCATCATGGCGGGCGGCACCGGCGGGCACGTGTTCCCGGCGCTCGCCGTGGCCCGCGTCCTGCGCGGCCGCGATGAGCAGGTCGTGTGGCTCGGCAGCCGGCACGGCATGGAGACCCGCCTCGTGCCGCAGGACGGGTTCGACATCGAGACCATCCGCGTGAGCGGCCTGCGCCGCAAGGGCGTGCTCGCGTGGCTTGCCGCGCCCTGGCTGCTGGCCGTGGCGCTGGCCCATGCCCTGCGCGTGATGCGCCGGCGCCGCCCCAAGGCCGTGCTCGGCATGGGCGGCTTCGCCGCGGGCCCGGGCGGCCTCGCCGCCTGGCTCCTCGGCCGGCCGTTGCTGGTCCACGAGCAGAACGCCGTGGCCGGCCTGACCAACCGTCTTCTGGCTGGATTGGCCCGGGAAGTGCTGGAAGCCTTCCCGGGCAGTTTTTCCGCCGGAAGGAAGACCCGCGTGACCGGCAACCCGGTGCGTGCCGACATCGCGCAGCTGCCCGAACCCGCGCGCCGCCTGGCCGGGCGCAGTGGCGCGCTGCGCCTGCTGGTCCTCGGAGGCAGCCAGGGCGCGCGTGTCCTCAACGAGAACGTGGCGCGGGCCATCGCCGTGCTGCCGGCTGGCGCGCGCCCCGAGGTGTGGCACCAGGCGGGCGAGGCCACGCTGGCGGTGGCGCGCGAGGCCTATCGTGCCGCCGGCGTGGCAGCGCGCGTCGATGCCTTCATCACCGACATGGCGGCCGCCTATGCCTGGGCCGACATCGTCATCTGCCGCGCCGGTGCGCTGACCGTGGCCGAGCTGGCTGCCGCCGGCCTGCCCTCCGTGCTGGTGCCCTTCCCGGGAGCGGTGGACGACCACCAGACGCGCAACGCGGCTGTCCTCGTTGCGGCCGGCGCCGCAGTGCTCCTGCCGCAGGCGGGCCTCACGCCGCAACGCCTCGCCGCCGAGATCGGTGCCTACGATGCCGGACGCGCCCTGGTGCTGGAGCGTGCCTGCCGGGCCCGCGCGCTGGCGCAGCCCGGCGCGGCCGAGGCCATCGCCAGCCTCTGCCAGCAGTGGGGGGAGGCCGCGTGAAGGACCGCATGC
>JADYZO010000011.1 GCA_020853135.1 Gammaproteobacteria bacterium | reverse complement strand
CGGCCCGTTGCCGGCCGGAAGGATGGTTGGCGCGAGCCATTTGGCCGCGGGAAGGCCGCGCACTATAGGTCAGCGGCGGGGGGTGTCAATACGTAGAGGATCACCACCCGCGTGCCGCCCTCAGCGCGCTGTCCCGGCCCCGGTCCGGGCGCGGTAATACCAGGCCTTCGCCGCCTCGGTGGCGGCGATGTAGAGGACGGTGATGCCCAGCATCGCGCCCAACAGCGGCAGCGGCAGCGCCAGCAGGTCGAAGGCCGCCGCCAGCGGCCCGGTATACGGCAGCAGCAGCGTCAGGCCGGCCAGCAGCAGCGTCAGGCCCAGCAGCAGCGGGGCGGGCCGGCTGCGGAAGAACGGCCGGTGGCTGCGCATGATCAGCATGACCACGAGCTGGGTCAGCAGCGATTCGACGAACCAGCCCGTGCGAAACAGCGGCGGCGGCGCCGAGAACAGCGCAAGCAGCACGCCGAAGGTCAGCACATCGAAGAGCGAGCTCGCCAGCCCGAAGACCACCATGAAGCGGCGCACGTCGCGCACGTCCCAGCGCAGCGGGGCGCCGACCAGCTCCGCATCGACCCGGTCACCGGCAATGGCCAGCGCCGGGAGGCTGGAGAGGAAGTTGTTCAGCAGGATCTGCCGCGCCAGCAGCGGCAGGAACGGCAGGAACAGCGAGGCGCCGGCCATGCTGATCATGTTGCCGAAGTTCGCGCTGGTGGTGATGCGGATGTACTTGAGCGTGTTGGCGATGGTGCGCCGGCCCTCGCTGATGCCCTCGCGCAGCACGCCCAGGTCGTGCTCGAGCAGCACCAGGTCGGCGCTCTCGCGGGCGACATCCACCGCCTCGTCCACCGAGATCCCGACATCGGCGACATGCAGCGATGGCGCATCGTTGATGCCGTCGCCGAGGTAGCCCACCACCGCCCCCGAGGCCTGCAGGGCGCGGATCACGCGCTCCTTCTGGTTGGGGTCCATCTCCGCGAACAGGTCGGTGCGCGGCGCCAGGTTGAGCAGTGCGTTGGCGGTCAGCTGGTCGATCTGCGCCCCGGTCAGCACCGCCGCGGGCCGCAGGCCCACGGCCTCGGCGACGTGGGCGGCGGTGTAGCGGTTGTCGCCGGTCACCACCTTCACCGCCACGCCCATGCCGGCCAGCTCGCGCACGACGGCCGGTGCATCGGCCTTCGGCGGGTCGGCGAACAGGAGGAAGCCGGCGAACACCATGTCGTGCTCGTCATCGCGGCCCCAGGCCTCCCGGGCGGGGCCCGCGCAGGTGGCCAGGCCCAGCACGCGCATGCCGCTGGTCGACCAGGCCTGGAAGCGCGCCTCGATGGCCGCGCGGCGGGTCGCCTCCAGCGCCACGGCGCCCCCGGGCAGCTGCACCCGGGTGCAGCCCTCGAGCACCGCCGCCAGCGCACCCTTGGTGATCATGAGGTCGCCCCCACCGGCCTCGCGCACCACCACCGTGAGGCGCCGGCGCACGAAGTCGTAGGGAATCTCGGCCACCTTGCCGGCTGCCCCGGCGTCGATGCCGGCCGCGGCACCCGCCGCCACCAGCGCCTGGTCGAGCGGATTGTCGAGACCGGTCTGCAGCGCCGCGTTGAGCACCGCCAGGCGCAACACGGCCGTGCTCGGTGCGCCATCCACATCGCAGGCCTGCTCCAGGCGCACGCGGCCCTCGGTCAGGGTGCCGGTCTTGTCGGTGCAGAGCACCGTCATGCTGCCGAGGTTGTCGATGGCATCGAGCCGGCGCACCAGCACGCCGCGGCCGGCCATGCGGCGCGCGCCGGCGGAGAGGGTCACGGTGACGATGGCCGGCAGCAGCTCCGGGGAGAGGCCCACGGCGAGCGCCACGGCGAACAGCAGGGAATCCACCCGCGGCCGGCCGAGCAGCAGGTTGCCTGCCAGCACCACCACCGTCATGACGGCCATCACCCGGGCCAGCAGCAAGCCGAAGCGGCGCAGTCCGCGCTGGAAGTCAGTCTCCGGCGCGCGCCGCTCGAGCTGGTGGGCGATGGCGCCAAAGCGGGTGGCCGCCCCGGTCTGCACCACCAGCAGCGTCCCGGTGCCGCTGCGCACCGAGGTGCCCTGGAACAGGCAGTTGCCGCGCGCCGGCAGCGGCGCATCGACGGCCGCGACACCCGGCTGCTTCTCCACCGGGAAGGGCTCGCCCGTGAGCGCGGCCTCCGCGACCATGAGGTCGGTGGCCTCCAGCACGACGCCATCGCCCGGCACCAGGTCGCCGGCGGCCAGCCGCACGATGTCGCCCGGCACGACGCCGGTGATCGGGATGTCCTGCGCCTGGCCATCGCGCAGCACCCTTACCTGCAGCGCCAGCCGGCTGCGCAGGCGCTCCACCGCGCGCGATGCGCGGAACTCCTGGCTGAAGCTGAGCAGCGTCGAGCCGAACACGATCACCAGGATGATCAGGGCATCGGACCAGTCGCGGACGAGGGCGGCCACGGCCGCGCCGAACACGAGGATGAGGACCAGGGGGCTGCGGTACTGGCGCAGGAAGACGGCGAGCGCGGTGTCCGCGCCGCCCGCGGCTGCCGCATTGGGACCGCAGCGGCGCAGGCGCGCGGCGGCCTCCTCGCCGGCCAGGCCCGCCGCGCTGCTGCCCAGCGCCGCGAGCAATGCTCCTGCCGGCTGAGCCCAGTAGTGGGCGGGCGGCCCCGTGTCGTCCGTGCCGGGGGACGCGCCAGGCATGTTAACCATGGTGGACACATCGAAAATTGTCCACTAAAGTGGACATGTGGCCGAGGTGGTCCAGAGTACGACGTTCCGCAAATGGCTTGCGGCGCTGCGTGACGCCCGGGCAGTTGCGCGCATCCGCGCCCGCATCGACCGGCTGGCGGGCGGCAATCCCGGCGATGTCCGGCCTGTTGGCCAGGGTATTTCCGAATTGCGCATCGATTACGGTCCCGGTTACCGGGTGTATTACCTCGAGCGCGGGCCGGTGCTGGTCATCCTGCTTTGCGGTGGTGACAAGCACAGCCAGGGTGCCGACATTGCCAGGGCGAGGACCATTGCCGCCCAGTGGAAGGATTGAACCATGCCCCGCAGGAAAGCCCGTGAGACCTTCAGTCGCTACGATACCGCCGAGGGACTGAACACCGAGGAGGACATCGCCCGTTACCTCGAAGCCGTCCTCGATGAGGGCGGCTCTGATGATCCGGCATTCCTCGCAGTCGCACTCGGCAACGTCGCGCGGGCACGCAACATGAGCCAGCTGGCCCGCGATACGGGCATCTCCCGTGAGGGGCTCTACAAGGCACTGTCGGGTGATGGCAACCCCAGCCTGGCCACCGTGATGAAGATTGCCCGCGCCCTTGGGCTGCAGCTGACATTCCGGCCCGCGGGCCAGGCCAGGGCACCGCGCACCGGGCGGGGCGGTTCGCGCAGCGCTGCCGCCATGCGGGCCTGAGGCTGCATCCAAGCCGGCGCATTCCGCCGCAGGTGGTGCCCGGGATCGGCCGGAGCAGGGACGCACTAGGGCGCAGCCGTGCCCAGGTAGCGCGCGAGGACCTTCTCGAAGCTGGCGTAGTCCTCGCCACCCTGGAGCAGCCGGCCGCGGGCGACGTTGCCCGCGCTGGCGCCCACGAGGAAACTCGGCGTGCCGCTGGCGCCTGCCTGGCGCGCCGCGGCCACGTCGGCATCCAGCCGTGCCTGGTGGCGTACGTCGGCGCGGCAGGCGGCGAATTTCCCGGCATCCAGCCCGAGCTGGCGCGCATGCGCCTCGATGTCCTGCTCGCGCAGCTGCCCGGCGCCGGCGAACAGCGCCTCGTGCATCTCCCAGAACCGGCCCTGCTCGCCTGCGCAGGCCGCGGCAATGGCCGCCGGGCGTGCGCGCCCGTGCCGGGCGAGCGGGAAGTCGCGGGCCACGTAACGCACCTTGCCGGTGTCGATGTAGTTCGCCCTGATCTTCGGCCAGGTGTCGCGGGCGTAGCCCTGGCAATACGGGCACTCGTAGTCGATGAACTCGACGATGGTCACCGGCGCGGCGGCGCTGCCGAGCATGGGCAGGCCGCCGATGTCCACCTGCGGGACCAGCGCCGCGAGGTCGGGTGGCGGCCGGCCGGCGTTGTTGCCAAGTCCCAGGCTCGAGCCGTACCCGGGTGCGGACCCGGACGTCGACCCGGATGTCGGCTCCGCCCGGCTGGGTGCGACCACCAGCAGCGCCAGCATCGCCATCGACAGGACCACGGGCAGCAGCAGCTTGGGCATGGGGCCAGGCTCCGGGCGGGGACGACAGCGAGTATACGCAAGCGGGGCCAGCCTGCCGCAGGGGCGATCCACGGGCCGGCCCCGCCCCTTCCGCCCTGTGACGCCCGGCGCAACCGCCGGCGCCCGGCTGGGCTAGAATCGCCCCGAGTTCGGTTTCCGGATGCCCCGATGCATTGGCATGTTCGCCAGGCGCCCGTGCTGCTGGCTGCCATCCTGGGCCTGGTGCTGGGTGGCTGCGCCTCGGCACCGCAGCTGCCTGCGGAAACGGCCAGCCCCGTGGTGGTGGCGCCGCCCGTGAAGACCGGGCCGGCGCCCGACCCGGTGCGCTCGCACATCGTCTTCACCGCGTTGCAGATGGTGGGCACCCCGTACCGCTACGGCGGCAGCACGCCCGCGGGCTTCGACTGCAGCGGCCTCGTCCAGTACGCCTACCGCAGCGCCGGGCTGCGCGTGCCGCGCACCTCGCGGGAACAGCTCACCGCCACCGCGCCCGTGCCGCTGGCGGAGGCCGCGCCGGGCGACCTGCTGTTCTTCCAGGGCAAGGACAGCTCGCACGTCGGCATCTACCTCGGCGAGGGCCGCTTCGTGCACGCACCCTTCACGGGCCGCAACGTCGAGATCGGCCGCCTCGACGACGGCTACTACCGCAGCAACTTCGTGCGCGCCGGGCGGGTGCCTGCCGTCACGCAGCTCGCCGCCGGCTGCGAGGCCGATCCGGACAGCCGTTGCTAGCCGGAGCGGCGGCGCCCGTCGCACCGCCCGGTCGCCGCCCCGGTCACAGGCGAGCGTTGCAGCCTCACGCCGGCTTCAGCTCGCCGGTGGCGTCCTGGATGTAGGGCACCCAGCCGACGCCGAGGAAGCGCACCTCGATGTCCCCCGCCTTCGGGCGCACGAGGATCTCCTTCAGGGGCTCCGCCTGCGCATCGAAGGATCCGGCTGCAGCGGCCAGCTCCTCCTGGAACTGCGCCTGCAGCGCCTCCTTGTCGGCCTGCACCTGGGCAAGCGTCTCGTCGGCACGGGCCACGTCACCCGATTCGCGCATGATGCTGCCGGTGCGCCGCACCGCGCTGCCGACCCGCGTCGCCGAGCCCAGCGAGCGGCCGCGGCCGAAGATGGCGCCGAGCACCGCCGTGCCCACGGCGACGGCGGCGCTGATCTTCGCATCCGTGGCCTGCTCCGCCTGGCGCGCGCGGGCCTGGTTCGCACGCAGCTCGCGCGCCTCCAGCGCCGCGAATTTCGGCGCGTATTTCTGCTTCAGCCTCGCGGCGTCGAGGTCGCGCCGCTCGTTGCCCGACTGCTGCAGGCGGATGCGGAAGTCGCGCTCCCCCTCCCCGGGCCGCGACGTCTGCCCAAGCCGCTCGCACTTGTAGAGCGTGAGCGCACGTTCGAGGCCCAGCCAGCGGCGCAGCTGGCGTTCCCACTCCCGGTAGCTCGCCGCCTGGGCCAGCGCCTGCGGCAGCTCGCCGAAGGCGGCATCCGGCTCGGCATCGTTCTCCAGATCCTGCGCCCGGACGCCCAGCTCCTCCGCGGCCGGCCAGTCAAGGCCCGCCGCGCCTTCCGCGGGTTGCGCCGCCAGCAGGAGTTCGCGCTGCTCGTTGATGCCGAGCGCCGCGTTGACATAGGCTGCCGCCACGGCCGCCATCACCCGCGGATGGTAGACGAGCCGCTCGCCCGCGTGCGGCAGGCGTCCGGCGGGCACGAAGAACTGCTTCACCGCCGACGGCAGCACGGGACGCGTGCGCACCAGCGGCACCGGGGCGGGCGCCGCACCGGGGACGGGCGCCGCGTCAGGTGCGGCAGCTGGCGCACGCCCCGCCACGAGCCGGCGGATCTGCTCGCGGGTCAGCGGACCCGCCAGGTAGCTCATCACCCAGCGCGTGGCGAAGACCTCGGGCCGCTCCTCGTTGACGTTGTGGAGCAGAAACTGCCGCTTGCCGAGGCCGGCCAGCGTCTGTTCCAGCGCCTTCGGCTCGAGCCGCTCGCCACCGGCCGCGCCGAGCAGGCCCTCGAGCACGCGCGCCTTGTCGCGCTCGGTCTGCAGCCGGCCGATGAACCAGGTGCCGGCGTTGGCGAGCCCCTTGTAGTCGAGGTCCACCGGGTTCTGCGTGGAGAGCACGATGCCGAGACCGAAGGCGCGCGCCTGCTTGAGCAGCGTCAGCAGCAGCAGCTTGGTCGGCGGGTTGGCCACCGGCGGCATGTAGCCGAACACCTCGTCCATGTAGAGGATGGCGCGCAGCGAGGGCGTGCCCGGCTGGCGGCGCATCCAGGCGATGAGCTCGGCGAGCAGCAGGGTGACGAAGAACATGCGCTGCGCGTCGTCGAGGTGCGCGATGCTGACCACCGAGACCCGCGGCTTGCCGTCGGCGGTGAACAGCAGCCCGTCGGCGGACAGCGGCTCGCCGCGGGTCCAGGCCTCGAAGCCGGGCGCCGCCAGCAGGTTGTTCAGCCGCAGTGCCAGCGCCTGGCGCTCGGCCGCGGGGAAGAAGCTCTCGAGGTCGAGCACGCCGACCCGGGCGAACGGCGGCTTCTGCACCAGGCCGACGAGGCCGGCGATGTCGGGCGCCTGCCCCTGCCTCCAGGCGCCGTCGAGGAGGGTGGACAGCAGGATGTGCTCGCGGCTGGTCAGCGGGTCCGCGCTCACGCCGAGCAGCGTGAGCAGCCCGGTCACCGTGCCCTGCAGGCGCTCGCGCCAGAGGTCGGCGTCCTGCGCCAGCTCCGCAGCGGGCGGCGCGAAGGCCTTGAGCACCGAGATGGGCAGCCCCGCGCTGCTGCCCGGGGTATAGAGCGCGAAGTCCGCCGCGGCGCGCAGCGCGCCGATGCGCGCGGGCGACTGGCCCCAGTCGGCGAGCCCCTTCTTCCAGGCGGCGGCCTGCGCGGCGGCAAAGTCCGCGGCCGACTGGCCGGCTTCCGCAGCCGCGCGCGGATCCACCCAGGGCCCGAAGTCGCCGGGCGCGAGGTCCGGGAAGGTGAGCAGCAGGTTGCCGAGATCCCCCTTGGGATCGATGGCGATCACCGGGATGTGGTCGATCGCCGCCTCTTCGATCAGCCCGATGCCCAGCCCCGTCTTGCCGCTGCCGGTCATGCCGATGATGACCGCATGCGTGGTGAGATCCTTCGAATCGTAGAGGATCAGGTCGTCGCTGACGGCCCCGCCGGCCTCGTCGACCCGCCTGCCGAGATAGAAGACGCCGAGTTTTTCGAAATCCTGCATGGGATCATGATACGACAGCCGGCAAGGCTGACGGCGCGGTGCGATACCTTCAGCGCCCGCGGGCCGTGGCGCCAGCTGCGGGCGGGGCCGTCCCGCCGTCGGGCAGGAAGAGTCCCACGAGGTCGTTGAGGAAGCGCAGCCCGAGCGCGGTCGGGCGGATCTCCCCGCGGCTGCGCTCGATGAGCCCGCGCTCCAGCGCCCGCGTCAGGCCTGGCTCCGCCGCGGCCAGCGGCTGGCCGGTGCGCTCGCTGAACAGCTGCTCCGGGAAGCCCTGCGGCAGGCGCAGTGCATTGAGCAGGAACTCGAACACCGCATCGGGCGGCGCGAGCTCGCGCCGCTCCGCCACCGCCTCACCGGCCGGCGCCCGGCGCAGATAGTCGGCCGGCACCCGGGTGCGCGCCTCGCGCACGATCCGCCCCGGCCAGCTGGCCTTCGCATGGGCCCCGGCGCCGATGCCGAGGTAGTCACCGAACCACCAGTAGTTGAGGTTGTGGCGGCACTCCTCGCCCGGCCGCGCCCAGGCCGAGATTTCATAGCGCCCGAATCCGGCCCCGGCGAGCTCGGCATGCACCGCGGCCTCGATCGCGGCGGCTGCATCGTCATCGGGCAGCGCGGGCGGCCGGCGGTGGAACACCGTGTTGGGCTCGATGGTGAGCTGGTAGCAGGAGAGGTGCGTCACGCCCGTCGCCAGCGCCGTGCGGACATCGGCCAGCGCCCCGGCCACGTCCTGGCCCGGCAGCGCGTACATGAGGTCGAGGTTGACGCGCCCGAAGCTGGCCTGCGCCAGCTCCACCGCGCGCCGTGCCTCCTGCGCATCGTGGATGCGGCCGAGGCGTTGCAGCTGCACCGGGTCGAAGCTCTGCACGCCGAGCGAGAGGCGGTTGACGCCGGCGTCGCGATAACCCTGGAAGCGCCCGGCCTCCGCCGTGCCCGGGTTGGCCTCCAGCGTGATCTCCGCATCCGCGGCCAGCCCAAGGCGGGCATCGATGCCCGCGAGCAGCCGCGCCACCGAGGCCGCGGAAAACAGGCTCGGCGTCCCGCCGCCGATGAAGATGCCGTGCAGGCGGCGCCCCTGCGCCGCATCCCGTGCCACATCGAGGTCCGCCAGCAGCGCATCGACATACGACGCCTCGGGCAGCGCACCGCGCTGCTCGTGCGAGTTGAAATCGCAGTAGGGGCACTTGCGCAGGCACCAGGGCAGGTGCACGTAGAGCGCGAGCGGCGGCAGGGACGGCAAGGCGAAGGGCGGCTGCACGCCGCCATTCTAGGCCAGCCCGGGCGCGGCCCGGCCGGCCGGGCCGCGTGGGGCCCGTCAGCCGGCGTCGGCGATGAGCGTATCGGCGACGAAGCAGCCGTCCAGCCGCTCCACGCCGAAGGCCACGATCCCCTGTCCGGACCGGAGGCTGCCAAGCTCGATGCGCGTCGAGCTGAAGCCATCACCCGCGCTGACCGCGAACACCTGGGCCTGCGCGGCGTCCACGCAGCGATCCGCACTGCCGTCGTTGATCCGCAGGCTCTGGTGGGCCACGTCGACCGATACCACGCTGCCCTCCAGCTTGGTCGCTGCGGGCACCGGGCCGGCATCGAGGATCACCAGCGGCGAGCGCAGCACGGTGGCGGCACCGAGATGCAGAACGCCGTCGGCGAGGGCGGCGATGCCGGGCTGGATGTCGGCGGCATGCAGCTCCTCGCCGCGCCGGTTGAACACGCGCGAGGCATCGAACAGCTGCACCGGCAACGCGATGCCGGTGCTGAAGCCCTGCCCCGGGGCGACAGCCAGGTCGAAGACCTGCGTGGCCGGATCCGCGGCGGCATTCACCGTACCGCCGATGCGGCGGAAGGTGCCGAGCGGGCCTTCCTCGATGATCACGGCATCGAGGGCCAGCGGCTGCCGGTCGTGGCCGAAGTCGTCATCGCGCCGGCCCTGCCGGGTGGCATCGAGCGGCCGCAGCCGGCCGATGGCCGTGGCCTCCTCGCCGACGGCGAGCCCGGCCAGATCCTGCGGCAGGCCGTCGCTGTCGAATACGCCCGTGAGGGCATCGGTGCGCACCGTCACGCAGTGCCGGGCGTCGAAGTCGTGGTCGCCATTCCTGCCGGCATCCTGCAGCGGCAGCAACGGGTAGGCGGAGGCGAAGCGGCTCTGGCACAGGCGCAGCGAACCGTCGGCGGCATTGATGTCGGTGATGCTGCCGTGGATGCGGGCCAGGCGCCCGGCGGGCCGTGCGGTGCGGATGTCCACGAATACCACCGGACGCAGGATGGTCCTGCCACCGCCCGTGGTGGTGAGCTTGAACGACTTGTCCATGTCGAAGTCGAGCTCGACGAAGAGGACATCGCCGCCCTGCAGGGTGAATGGGCCGCGCGGGTTGAGATCGATCTTGCCGTTGCCGACCAGCTGCACGACACGACTGTCGATGACGTTGCCCGCCGCATCGAGGTCATTGAGGACCAGGTTCGAGACGTGCAGCCTGATCTTGCTGTAACTGCCGGCCGGCACCTGGTCCGACACGGCGAAGAGCTCGGAGAAATCCCTGAGGCGGAGCAGGTCCAGGGTGCGGCTGCCGGAGAACAGCGTGACCACCCCGCCACTGCCGATCAGCTCCACCGAGGTGATGGTGGCGATGGCCTGGTCCCACTGGGTGGAGGGCGCATCGGTCAGCAGCACGCTGACGGTTGCGTTGCGGGCGGCCGGCCCGGCGAATGAACTGCTGCCGCTGCTCCCGCCGCCACCGCCCCCGCAGGCACCCAGGGCCAGGGTCGCAGCCAGGATCGGGACCAGGGTCCATGATGACAGTCGCATGGCGCACCACCGCGTGTGAATGCAGGAAAAGACGATACATCCTAGTCCCGGCAGCGCCCCGCGCACAACGCCAGGCCCGGCCGTTATGTCACAATCCGCGCAGCTGCGCGCCCCGCCCGCTGCGCCACCGGAGACCCTCCCGCATGAAGCCCAGGATGTTGGCGCTCGGCGCCCTGCTGCTCGGCGCCTGTGGCGGCCCGCCCCCACCGCCATCAGCGCAGGCGCCCGTGCCCGCCACGGCGCAGGCGCCCGCCGGCCAGCGCCTGCGCGACCTGGTCGAGGGCTGGTACGAGGACTACCTGCGGCTCTTCCCCGTCGCCGCCACCTTCATCGGCGACCACCGCTACGATGCCGAACTGGCGGTGCCGGATGCGGCCCACGCAGCCGCGGCCAGGGCCCTGCAGCAACGCGGGCTCGACGGCCTCGCGGGCATCGACCGGGCCGCGCTGGACCCGCCCGACCGCATCACCTGGGAAGTCTTCGCCTGGGCACGGCGCAGCGATCTGGAGAACGACACCTTCCCCGGCCGGCTGCTGCCGCTCGACCAGTTCAACAACCCGGCCGCCTTCTTCGCCCAGCTCGGCTCGGGCCAGGTGGTGCAGCCCTTCGCGACGGTGCGCGACTACGAGCGCTTCGCGACGCGCATGAGCCGCTTCCCCACCTGGGTGGACCAGGTCATCGCGAACATGCGCACCGGCGTGGCCCGCGGCATCGTGCCGCCGCGCGTGGTGGTCGAGCGGCTGATACCGCAGGTGGCGGCGATCACCGCGCCCAGCGCGGAGAAGAGCATCTTCTGGCAGCCCATCGCCGGCCTGCCGAAGGAATTCCCGGCGGCCGACCGCGCGCGTCTCACCCGCAGCTACCGCGATGTCATCGCCGGCGCCGTGCTGCCCGCCTACCAGCGTCTGCTCGCCTTCCTGCGCGATGAGTACCTGTGGAAGTCGCGCACGGGCATCGGCCTGGCGGACCTGCCGGACGGGGCGAAGTGGTACGCCTTCCTGGCCCGCGCCTACACCACCACCGACACCCCGGTGGCCGAAATCCACGCGACCGGGCTGCGCGAGGTGGCGCGGATCGAAGGCGAGATCGCCGGGGTGATGGCGCGGGCCGGCCTGCACGGCAGCACCGCCGGGCTCGCCGCCTCCATGCGCGAGGATCCGCGCTTCCGCTACCCCTCGGCGCAAGCCCTGCTCGATGCCTACCGCCAGCAGGAAACCCGCGTGCTGGCGACCGTGCCGCGCCTGTTCAGCCTGGTGCCGAAGACGCCGCTCGAGATCCGCGCGATGGAGCCCTTCCGCGCCCGGTCGGCGGCCGCGGCCGAGTACTACCCGCCGCCCGCCGATGGCTCGCGTCCCGGCATCTTCTACGTCAACACCTTCGACCTGCCGGCACGCCCGAGCTACCAGACCGAGACCACCTTCCTGCACGAGGCCATCCCGGGCCATCACTTCCAGGTGGCGCTCACGGTGGAGAACGACCGGCTGCCGCGCTTCCAGCGTTTCGGCACCTGGGACAGCTTTGCCAGCGCACCGGACATCACCACCGCCTACATCGAGGGCTGGGCGCTCTACGCCGAAAGCCTGGGCGATGAGCTCGGCCTGTACACCGATCCCTGGATGAAGCTCGGCAGCCTTTTCGACGCATCGTGGCGGGCGGCGCGGCTGGTGGTGGATACCGGCATCCACGCACGGGGCTGGACGCGCGAGCAGGCCATCGACTACCTGCTGGCGCACACGGCGCTCACGCCCACCGATGCCACGGCCGAGGTCGAGCGCTACATCGCCTGGCCCGGCCAGGCGCTGGCCTACAAGACGGGCGAACTCGCCATCCGCCGCCTGCGCACGGAGGCGGAACAGGCACTGGGCCCGCGCTTCGATCCGCGCGCGTTCCACGCCGCGGTGCTGGAGGACGGGGCCATGCCGCTGGCCGTGCTGGAGGGCAAGATCCACCGCTGGATCGACACCACGAAACGGGCTGGCGCGCCCGGAACCTGAACCCCGTCGTTGCGGGACAACCCCGCCTCGGCTACAAGGCCTCTGGCATCCTCCACAGGGGACATCCCCGCCCATGCAGCTCGACTGGTTCATCGCCTTCATCCTCGGCATCGTCGAGGGTCTCACCGAGTTCCTGCCCGTCTCCAGCACGGGCCACCTGATCCTCACCGGCGCGCTGCTCGGCTACGATGGCGAGCAGTCGGTGGCGGTGGAGATCGTGATCCAGGGGGCGGCGATCCTCGCCGTGTGCTGGGAGTACCGCCGGCTGCTCACCCACACGGCGCTCACCTTCGTGCAGGATGCGAAGTCGCGGGCCTTCCTGCTGAACCTCGTGCTCGGCTTCCTGCCGCTCGCCGTCCTCGGCCTGGCCTTCCAGAAGACGATCAAGAGCTACCTCTTCCACCCCGTGCCGGTGGCCATCGCGCTCGTGGTGGGCGGCATCGTCATCCTGCTGGTGGACCGCCAGGAGGGCGAGGCCGCGCTGAAGCAGGCCGACGAGGTACGCCCGGCCATGGCCTTCCGCCTCGGCCTGTGGCAGTCGCTGGCGCTGATCCCGGGCACCTCGCGCTCGGCGGCCACCATCATCGGCGGCGTCACCATGGGCATGTCGCGCCGGCTGGCGACCGAGTACTCGTTCTTCCTCGCCATCCCCACGCTGCTCGCCGCCACGGGCTACGAGCTGCTGAAGAGCTGGCACCTCCTCACCGGCGCGAGCCTCGGGCCACTGCTGCTGGCGGCGGTCTGCTCCTTCATCACCGCGCTGGTCGCGGTGCGCGGTTTCATCCGCTATGTCGGCAGCCACACGTTCGCCGCCTTCGCCTGGTACCGCATCATCTTCGGCAGCCTGGTGCTGGCCAGCTCCGCGCTCGGGCTGCTGCGATAACGCTGTCGGGAGATCAGCGGCGGCCGGCCTCGGCGATGAGGGCCTCGCAGCGGGCACGCTGCTGCGGATCGCCACCCGCCAGCGCCAGCGCGCGGCGGGCCATGTTCTGCGCCTGCGCGTAATCGCCCTGGCCAAGCTTGACGCGGCCGAGTTCGTACCAGATGTCGGCATCGTTCGGGTTGATGCGCAGCGCGCGTTCCAGCGAGGAGGTGGCGAGCGGGTAGTTGCCGGCAGCAGCGTACTGGCGGCCCTGCTGCAGGAGGGAAGCCGTCGCCCCGCTGGAAGCCGGCGGGGGTGGCGGTGGAATGGGCGGCGGGGGCGCCGGTGGCGCGGCCTCCGGCACGGGTTGCGGTGCCGGCACGGGCGCGGGCTGGGGTGGCGCCGGCGCGGTTTCGGCCGGCGGCAGCGCCCGCGGCGGGGGCGGCTCCTGGACGGGCGCCGTGCAGGCCACCGGCAGCGCGAGCAGCAGGCCCGCCAGCAGCCGGCGCCACCACGCGGGCACAGGCCGGCCGGCAGTCATCATTGATGGATCAGGCCGCGCAACCATTCGATCGTCTTCTCCGCAATGCCCGCGGGATCGGTCCCGCAGCCGGGCAGCGGCGGCACCTCGGTGCCCACGGGTACCGCGACCACCACCGGGTCGCCGCAGCCCTCCCGGGCCGCGAGCCCCGTCGGGTAGTCGATGCTCAACGTGGTCAGGCCCTCGGGCAGCGGTGCGGCAAGGCCCACCAGCGGCACGCGGCCGAGCAGTTCGCTCCACACGGACATCGCGCCGCTGGCGCCGGTGAGCCCGGTGGGCTGGTTGTCATCGTAGCCGATCCAGACCACGGCCAGCAGGTCCTGGGTGAAGCCCGCGAACCAGCTGTCGCGCAGGTCGTTGGAGGTGCCGGTCTTGCCCGCGGCGACGATCCCGGGCGGCAGGCGGCTGCCGGCGGCCCGGCCCGTGCCCCGCCGCATGACCTGCACCAGCCCCTGGTTGAGCTGGTAGACCACCGCGGAATCCACCGCCTGCTCGGTGCTCAGCGGAAACTGCGCGAGCGGCGCGCCATCGGGGCCCTGCACGGCACGCACCGCGCGCAGCGGCGAGCGAAAGCCGCCACTGGCGAGCGTGCTGTAGAGCTGTGCCACGTCCAGCGGCGCCAGGTCGACGGCGCCGAGCAGCATCGAGGGGTTCGCTTCCACGGCGGCTGTCACGCCCAGGCGCCCGAGCATCTTCACCACCTTCGGCACGCCGACCTCCATGCCGAGGCGCACCGTCGCCATGTTCATGGATTCGGCCAGCGCCCGCACCAGCGGCACCTCGCCATGGGCCTGGTTGTCGAAATTCTGCGGCTGCCAGGTCTTGCCGCGCGCGAGCTTCACCTCGATGGGCGCATCATCGATGCGGGTGGCCAGCGTGCGCCCGGCCTCCAGCGCCGTGAGGTAGACCACGGGCTTGATGAGCGAACCGATCGGCCGGCGCGCTTCCAGCGCCCGGTTGTAGCCCTCGAACCCGGGACGCCGGCCGCCCACCACGGCCAGCACCTCGGCGGTCTGCGGGTCGACCGCCACCACCGCCCCCTCCAGCTCCGGCTTCTTCGGCCGCTGCAGGCGCCTGACGCCATCGGCCAGCGCGCCTTCGGCCGCGGACTGCACCACCGGGTCGAGGCTGGTGAATACGCGCAGCCCTTCGGTGGTCAGGTCCTCCTCGCGGTAATGCGCGGTGAGCTCCTGGTTCACCAGCGCCATGAACGCCGGGAAATAGGTCGCCGCCACGTTGCGGTCCAGGACGATGCCGAGCTTGCGCGCACTGGCGGCATCGGCCTGCGCCGCGGTGATGGCGCCATCCTCGGCCAGCAGCTTCAGCACCATGTTGCGCCGCGCCAGCACGCGCTCCGGGTGCCGGCGCGGATCGTAGTACGAGGGCCCGCGCACCACCGCCACCAGCGTGGCGATCTCGTGCAGCTGCAGTTCGGCCAGCGGCTTGCCGAAATAGAACTGGCTGGCCAGCCCGAAGCCGTGGATGGCGCGGCTGCCATCCTGGCCGAGGTAGATCTCGTTCAGGTAGGCGTTGAGGATGTCGCCCTTGCCGTAGTGGGCCTCCAGCAGCAGCGCCATCAGCGCCTCGCGCGCCTTGCGCCCCAGCGTGCGCTCGTTGCTGAGGAAGTAGCTGCGCACCAGCTGCTGGGTCAGCGTGCTCGCCCCCTGGCGCAGCTGCCCCGAGCTGAGGTTGACCACCAGCGCGCGCAGGATCGCCAGCACGTCGATGCCCGGGTGCTGCTCGAAGCGCCGGTCCTCCACCACCCGCAGCGCGGTGGGGATCAGCGGCGGCACCTCGCCCGGCTCGACGATGATGCGGTCCTCGCCGTCGGCCGGGAACACGCTGCCGATGAGCAGCGGGTCGAGCCGCAGCAGCGGCAACGCGCCGCCCGCGGGACCCCGCAGCGCGCCCACCGTGGCGCCCGCGAAGCCGACCGTGGCCTGCGCCGCCGGCTGCGGGCCGTCCCAGAAGCGGAACGGGCGCGTCATCAGGTCGATGCGGACACCGCTGCGGTGGAAGGTGCCGGGCTGGTCGGCCACCGCCACGTCGCGATAGCCCAGCCGGCGCAGCTCGGCAGCCAGGCCGTCGGCCGACAGCATCCGCCCCTCGTAGAGCTCCAGCGGACGCGCATAGACGTGGGCCGGCAGGTTCCAGCGCCGGCCATCGAAACGGCTGGTGACCAGGTGGTCCAGCCAGAACAGGTAGCCGATGAACGCCACCAGCAGCACGGCGAGCGGCATCCACACCAGGCGCTGGCGCAGCAGCCACCACAGACCCCGGCCGGCACGCTTCACGCCCGACCAGGTCCGCGCACGCAGGGAGCGGCGCGGCCCGCCCTTGCGCCTACCGGCCACGGCGGACCCGGCTCATCGTGGCAGCGCACCGCAAGTGATGGGGACTTCCATGTGATGCAGGCCGGGACGCCTCGCGGCATCATCGGGCAGGACGGACAGGGGCGCACATCATAACTGCTGCGGATGGCGACGCACGTCGCGTCCACGATGGCCCCGGCCGGGTTAGGATGAAGCCGGTCACGGGGACGATGTTGCCATGGGTGGTGCATACCACGACATCCGCTGCCTGCGCCGCGCCTCGGCTGCCGGCCTGGCCCTGTGGCTGGCAGTGCCCCTCGCCCTGGCGATGGAGCCGGCTGCCGCCCCTGCGCCCGAGGCTGCGCCCGAAGCGGCTGCCGGGCAGCGCGAGACCCGGACCGACACGACCCCGGCCACGGCGGAACCCGCCGGGGCCGGCCAGGCGCCCGATCCCCGGCCGGACGAAGCCGGCCAGCCGGGCACATCCCCCTGTGCCCAGCCCGGCGCCGACGGCCAGCCGATGCTCGACCGCATGCAGCGCGGCGTCTACCTCGGCGTCTGCGGTACGGTGCGCTGGTTCGACGGCCTGTTCGGCACGCGCCGCTACGACCAGGACTCCGACGCCACCTACGGCCGCCTCGGCCTCACCGAATTCTGGGACGACCGCAATGACCTGCGCACCCGCGTGCGCCTGCGCGCGCGCATCACGCTGCCGACGGCAAAGCAGCGCATGAAGCTGCTGTTCGGCCGGGTGGATGACCAGGAGGTCGAACGCGATTCCCACCTGGACACCGGCCCGCAGCTGCCCGGCAGCTTCCGCCGGGTGGAAAACGAGTCCTGGCTCCTCGGCCTCGGCTACTCGAAGCAGGGGGATCTGAAGAATGGCTTCGACTTCGGCGCCGGGATCAAGATCCGCACGCCACCCGACCCCTACGTGAAGGGCACCTACCGGCACAACCTCGTGTTCGGCGAGGACATCACCCTGCGCGCCCGCCAGACGCTGTTCTGGCGCGACAAGCGCGGCTTCGGCGAGACCACCGAGGTCAGCCTCGACAAGCTGCTCGGCGAGCGCCTGCTGCTGCGCTGGGACAACGGCGCCACGGTGGCCGAGGACGTGCGGCGGCTCGAGTGGTACAGCGGGCTGATCCTGTTCCAGAGCCTCGGCGACCGCCGCGGCCTGTCCTGGACCGGCTTCGTGAGCGGCGTGGCCAACACCGACGTGCCGCTGCGCAACTACGGCGTGGAGCTGCGCTACCGGGCGCGCGTCCTGCGCAAGTGGCTGTTCCTCGAGGGCCGCAGCAGCCTGACCTGGCCCCGCGAGACGCTCGCCGAGGAGCGCGGGATCAACCCGGGCGTCGGCCTCGGCTTCGAGATGTATTTCGGCCCGGTGCCCGACAGCCAGCTGCGCTGAGGACAGCGCAGGCCGCGGCTAGAAGAACGCCTGCAACCCGGTCTGCGCACGCCCGAGGATCAGTGCGTGCACGTCGTGGGTGCCCTCGTAGGTGTTCACGGTCTCGAGGTTGATCATGTGGCGCATCACCTGGTATTCGCCGGTGATGCCGTTGCCCCCGTGCATGTCGCGCGCCTGGCGGGCGATGTCGAGCGCCTTGCCGCAGTTGTTGCGCTTGATGAGCGAGATGGCCTCGTGCATGAAGGTGCCGGAATCGATCAGCCGCCCGACACGCAGTGCCGCCTGCAGGCCGAGGGCGATCTCGGTCTGCATGTCGGCGAGCTTCTTCTGCACGAGCTGGGTGGCCGCGAGCGGCCGGCCGAACTGCCGGCGCGAGAGCGTGTAGTCACGCGCGGCGTGCCAGCAGAACTCCGCCGCGCCCATAACCCCCCAGGCGATGCCGTAACGGGCGCGGTTCAGGCACTCGAAGGCCGGCGCCAGCCCGTGGGCACCGGGCAGCAGGTTCTCCCCGGGCACGACGACGCCATCCATGACCACATCGCCGGTGATCGAGGTGCGCAGGCTGAGCTTGCCGGCGATCTTCGTGGCGCTGAGCCCCGGCATGCCCCGCTCGAGGATGAAGCCGCGCACGGCGCCATCGTGGGCGGCGGACTTCGCCCAGATCACGAACACGTCGGCCACGGGCGAGTGGCTGATCCAGAGCTTGGTGCCGGTGAGGCGGTAGCCGTCGGCCACCTTCTCCGCGCGGGTTTGCATGCCGCCGACGTCCGAGCCGTAGTCGGGCTCGGTCATGCCGAAGCAGCCGATCCACTCCCCGGTGGCGAGCTTCGGCAGGTAGCGCCGCCGCTGCGCCTCGCTGCCGAAGGCGAAGATCGGGTACATGGTCAGCGCGGACTGCACGCTCAGCGAGGAGCGGTAGCCGGAGTCGACGCGCTCGATCTCGCGCGCGGCGAGTCCGTAGCAGACGTGGGAGAGCCCCGCCCCGCCGTATTCCGCCGGGAGGGTGCCGCCGAGCAGCCCGAGGCTGCCCATGCGACGGAGCAGCTCGCGGTCGAACTCGTTCTTCTCGAAGGCGGCGACCACCCGCGGGGCGAGCTCGGCCTGCGCGAAGGCGCGTACCGAGTCGCGCACCTGGCGCTCCTCGGCGCCGAGCTGCTCCTCGAGGCGGAAGGGATCCTCCCAGGCGAAGCCGGCAGGCAGGGTGCCGGATGGTGATTTCCCGGGCATGGCGTGGTTTCCCTCCGGGCCGGACGCTGCGCCGGCGGCGCCTGGCATTCTAGCGCGGCGGCAGCGGCTGCGGCCGGAACGCCCCGGTGCGGCGCACCACCACGAGGTAGCCCTCGATCACCGCCGGCAGTTGCGGCGGCGGCTGGGCGTCACTGGCGACGAAGACCACGATGCAGGGCGCGCCGTCGGCCTCGCCCTCGGCCACGCCGAGCACGCCGGGCAGGGCGAGCAGCCGCGGCGTGTGCCGGGCCAGGACCTCGCCGATGGCGGCCACCGCGGTTCAGTCCCCCGACACGGTGACGTTGAAGCGCGAGAGGATGGGCCCGATGGGGTTGACCGCCGAGATGTTGCCGCTGCCGGCGAAGAGCAGGCCGACGACCCGGCGGTCGCCGGTCCCGCCATTGACCACCACCAGCGAGCCGGAGTCACCGGCGCCGCTGAAGGGCTGGCTGTTGTCACCGGTGACGACAAACTGCTGCACGAAGCGCGCCGTGCCCTGCGGGTAATCCACCATGATCGTGGCGTTGATGGCGGAGATGCGTCCGGTGGTCTGCCGGGTGCTGCGGCCGTACTTGCGCACCCTGAGGTTCACGCTCGGGCTGACGGGGGTCGAGATCGGGGCGCCGTAGCCATCCGCGGGCGTGGTGTAGCCGACGTTGCCGATGTGGGTCCTGGCGATTGCCGCGTCCATGAGGTTGTTCGCCGCCGTCGACACCACGACCGGCTCGTAATCGGCCAGGTTGGCAATGGTATCGGCGGGGGCGATGCCACCGTCGTAGCGCCCCGGCTGGAGGATCGGATCGCCGGGCTGTGCCTGGTTGGAATTGGCGAGGATGTGGTTGTTGCCGAGGACGAAGTACTGCACATGGCAGCCGCTGCCCTGGAACACCTGGCAACCCAGGGTGCCCGCGGTCACGTCCTGGTGGCCGACCGAGACACCGATCGGCACCGGCCGCGGCCAGCGGTCGGTGGGCGCCCCGCTGCCCGCCTGGGCTTCCAGCTGCCCCGCGCGGAAGTGCCCGGTGACCACGGTCTCGATGGCCGCGCCGTCCACGTAGCCGGGCAGCCCCGTGACCCCGGCCTGGTCGAGGAACAGCTTGAGCACCGGTTCGCCGGCTGCGTCCTCGCCCAGCGCGACGCCGACGACGCCGCGGTAGCGCAGCAGCCCCTGCTGGAAACGCTCCTGCGCCTGCCACACGCGATCGAAGCGGGCGGGGACGTGATCCGGGCGTGCGCCCTGCGCAGGCAGCGTGGCGGCCAGCGCCAGGAGGCAGCCGAGGAGTGCGGCCCCGCTGCGCCGCGCGAATCCGGGAGCTGTGGGCATGACCGTCCTTCTTCTTGTATGCCGGGTGCGGGAGGCCTCGCACCGGTTGCATCGACATCCAGGCGGTGCCCCCCCAGGTCCCGCCGTCAGGTCGATCCTACCTGAACAGTCCCGAACGGTGGAACAGGCCGCACCGGAAGCCGACAGCATTCTGTCAAGTCGCCCGCGCAGGGGGCTGCGGCGGCTTGACGCAAGCCCCGCGCCCGCGTCCGTGGCACACTCGCGACATGACGTCCCGGCCTGAGGGACGCAGGGGCAACGAGATGACCGCAGTCGACCGGAACCGTCCTTCCCACCCGCCTGCCCGGGCCGCGCTGGCGATCCCCATCGGCGTGCTGGCCCTGCTCGCCGCCACCGCAGCCTGGCCGGCGGTACCCACGCAGTGGCCGGACTACCAGATCACCGCGGTCATCGACCCGGCGGGCCACCGCCTCGAGGCCGATGTGACCGTCACCGTGCCGGTCGCGGCCGCAGGCCAGCCGGTGGAGTTCGTGCTGGCGGCCAACCTGCCGGTCGGCAAGTCGAGCCTGCCGCTGGAGAAGCTCCCGGCAGCAGCCGGTGACGAGGCGTTCTCCGGCATCAACGGCAGCAGCGAAGCCATCGCGCGCCGGCGTGGTGTCAGCCGCTACCGGGTGAGCCTACCGGCGGGCGCGACGCAGTTCAGCCTGCGCTACGCCGGCCTCGTGGACATGCAGCCGGAGACGAGCCCCGAGGAATATGCGCGCAGCTTCGCCGAGACACCGGGCATCATCGACCCGAAGGGCGTCTACCTCGCCGGCAGCACGCTGTGGTATCCGCAGCTGCTCAAGCCGGTGGCGGGCGAGCTGATGACCTACTCGCTCGCGGTCAATGCCCCGGCCGGCTGGCACCTGATCGCGCCGGGCAACGGAGTCTCGTCCGGACCCGACGGCAAGGCGCGCTGGAGCACGCCCTCCGCGGTGGACGAGATCAGCCTTGCCGGGGGACCGCTCACGCAGTACACCGCCCGGGCCGGCAAGGTGCAGGCGCAGGTCTACCTGCACCAGGCCGACCCCGCGCTGGCGCAGAAGTACCTCGACGCCACCGGCCGCTACCTGCGCATGTACGACGACCTGATCGGCCCCTACCCCTACGAGAAGTTCGCGCTGGTGGAGAACTTCTGGGAGACCGGCTACGGCATGCCCTCCTACACGCTGCTCGGGCCGCAGATCATCCGCTTCCCCTTCATCCTCACCTCATCCTACCCGCACGAGATCCTCCACAACTGGTGGGGCAACTCGGTCTACGTGGATTACCGGAGCGGCAACTGGTGCGAGGGGCTGACGGCCTACCTCGCCGACCACCTGCTCAAGGAAGTCGAGGGCCAGGGCGCCGAGTACCGCCGTGACATCCTGAAGAAGTACCGCGACTTCGCCGCCGGCAGCGCCGACTTCCCGCTGAAGGACTTCCGCTCGCGCCACAGCGCCGCCACCGAGGCGGTCGGCTACGGCAAGACGCTGATGGGCTTCCACATGCTGCGGCGCGCGATGGGCGACGAGCCCTTCCGCCAGGCGCTGCGCAGGTTCTACAAGGACTACCGCGGCACGCGCGCGAGCTTCACCGACGTGCGCACCGCCTTCGAGGCGGTCAGCGGCCGCAACCTCGGCCGCTTCTTCGAGGAGTGGGTCGACCGCACCGGCGCCGCGGACCTCGTCGTCGAGGGCGTGAAGGTGACGAAGGCCGGCAAGGGCTACCGGGTGACCGGCACGCTGCGCCAGCGCCAGGCCGGACCCTACGAACTCGCGGTGCCGGTGGTCGTCGCCACCGCCGGCGGGCCGGTGGTCGTGACCGTGGCCAGCCGGGAGGCGCTGACGCCGTTCAGCCTCGAGACCGCGGCGAAGCCGCTCAGTGTCGAGGTGGATCCCGGGTTCGATGTCTTCCGCATGCTCGACCCGCGCGAGACCGCGCCCAGCATCGGCCAGCTCTCGGGTGCCGCCGAACTCGTGGCCGTGGTGCCCGAGGCCGACGAGGCGGCCTGGCGCGCGATGCTGGCCGGCTGGGAGAGCCCGGTGAGCCACATCAGCATCCTCACCGACCGGGAAACCAGTGCCGTGCCGAAGGATCGCAGCACCTGGATCCTCGGGCGCAACAACCGCCTGGCGGCGCAGCTCTTCGGCAACGACCCGGCGCTCGCGCAGCTGGGCCTGAAGGTCAGCGCCGGCGGCATCACCATCGACGGCCGGGAGATCCCCTTCGCGGGCCATTCGCAGGTCATCACGCGGCGCCATCCGGCCGACCCGCGCCTGGCGGTGGGCTGGATCACCGCCGACGGCGTGGAGGCCATCGCGGCCCTCGGCCGCAAGCTGCCCCACTATGGCAAGTATTCCTGGCTGGCATTCGCCGGCAGCGATGCCGCCAACGTCGGCAAGGGCGAGTGGCGCGCCACCGATTCGCCGCTGCTCGTCAACCTGCAGGCTGCGGGCCAGCCCGTCGTGCTCGCCACGCTGCCGAAGCGCGCGCCGCTCGCCGAGCCGCCGCCGGCCTACTCCGCCGCGCGGCTGCAGTCCCACGTCGACTGGCTGGCCGCGCCGGAACGCGAGGGCCGCGGCTTCGGCAGCGCGGGCCTCGCCGCCTCGGGCGACTACATCCGCGACCAGTTCGCCGCGGCCGGCCTGAAGCCCGGTGCGGAGAATGGCGGCTGGTTCCAGTCCTTCTCGCTCATCGGGGGACCCGACAAGAAGGAAACCACGCTGCGCAACGTGATCGGCGTGCTGCCCGGCGCGGACCCGCGCTTCGCGGGCCAGGCGGCGCTGCTCACCGCCCACTACGACCACCTCGGCCTTGGCTGGCCGGACGCGCGCACCGGTGACATCGGCAAGATCCACCCGGGCGCCGATGACAACGCCAGCGGCGTGGCGGTGATGATCGAAGTGGCCCGCGCACTGGCTGCGGGCCCGCCGCCGCCGCGCACCATCGTCTTCATCGCCTTCACCGGCGAGGAGTCCGGTCTGCTCGGCTCGCGCTGGTACGTGAAGCATCCCACGCCGGTGCCACTCGCCGGCATCATCGCCGACCTCAACCTCGACACGGTGGGCAACCTGCACGACCTGCCGGTCTCGGTGCTCGCCACCGAGAGCGCTCGCGAGTGGCCGTTCGTGTTCAGCGGCATCACCGCGACCACCGGCATCCCCACGCGCAGCGTGGTCGGTGCCAGCGTGTCCTCCGACCAGCAGGCCTTCATCGACCAGGGCATCCCCGGCGTGCAGGTCTTCACCGCCGCCACGCTGCACTACCACCGGCCGAGTGACACGCCGGACACCGTCGATGCCGCCGGCATGGTGAAGGTGGCCACCGTCGTCACCGAGGCCATCGGCTACCTGGCCTCGACCGACAAGCGCCTGACCGTCACCGGTGCGGGCGTGGGCAGCGGCGTGCCGCCGCCCGTGGCCTCGGGCGACCGGCGCAAGGTGTCGCTCGGCGCCATGCCGGACTTCGCCTTCCAGGGTCCGGGCCTGCGCCTGGACAGCGTGGTGCCGGGCTCCGCGGCGGAGAAGGCCGGCATGAAGGCCGGCGACATCCTGATGCGGTTCGCCGGCAAGCCCGTCACCGGCCTCGGCGGCTTCAACGAGCTGCTGCGCGAGCACCAGCCGGGCGACCACGTCAGGCTCGAGTGGACCCGCGATGGCACGGCGCAGCAGGGCGAAGCCGAACTCACCGCCCGCTGATGACTGATGACGGTGTCAGGCCGGGCCTTTCGGGCTTATTGGGGGTTTATTGGATGACGGGTTCGATCCCATCGGCGAAATAAGCCCGAAAAGCCCGGCCTGGCACCTTACAAGGCGCGGCTGATGTCTGCCTGCCGGGCCTCGCGCAGGGCGGCGCAGAGCTCGATGCCTTCGACGGTCTCGGCGAGGGTGCGCCCGGCGCCCGGCCAGGTGGCGACCAGCGGCCTGAAGTAACCCTCCACCTCGGCGGCCTCGGGCTTCGAGCAGAACCCCTCCGCCAGCCGCGGGAGGCTGCGCAGGCCGAACGGACCGAAGGTGGCCGTGAAGGCCGGCCGGTTGGCCTTGAACCACTCGAAGGTGGCCCGGCGCTGGCTGGCGCGATTCGCCAGCGCAAACAGCAGCGTCGTCGGCTCGCGGGCCCGCAGGCGCGGGTCGAGCAGCAGCTCACGCACCCGCGCGCCGAGTGCGGGATCGTCGGTGTTGGCGAGCGCGGCAGCCGCCTCGGCGCGGAACTGCGCATCGCCGGAGGCCAGCATGCGTGCCAGCAGGAGATCGACGAAGGGCGCGCCGTAATCCTGCACGCCGGCGCGCAGCCCGGCTTCCACCAGCGCCGGCTGCAGGGCCCCGCGGTCCAGGCCCTCGGCCTCGTCCGCGCGCAGGTAGCGGCGGGCCTGCGCGGCCAGCCGCGCGCGGATGTCGGCATCATCGGCCTCGAGCGCCAGCAGGCGCACCAGGCCCACGCGCAGCAACTCGGCATTCACCGCCGCGGCCGTGGCCGGCTGCGGCCCGGTGCGCGCGCTGAAGTCGAGCGCCCCGGCGCCGAGTGCGTCGAGGCGCGGACGGTAGATCGAGCGCATCAGGGCCGTGACGCGGTCACGCCCGCTGGCCGGCGCCAGCGCATCGCGCAGGCGGATGAAGTCCGCGCGCGGCCAGAGGGCCAGCGTCGCCTGCGGCGCCGCGCCGATCACGCGCCATGCCGCCAGCAGCTCCGCGGCCGGAAGCCGGCCCGCCTGGAAGGCGGCCGACAGGCTGTCGGCAAGGGCCAGGCCCTCCTGCGGGCTGAGCGCGGGGAACCCCGCCAGCAGCGCGCGCCAGCCCGCCTCATCGAGGCTGAAGCGGTAATAGCCGGCACCGCCCGCGTTGGGCATGACCACCGTGGGGCAGCCGCCGCCCGTGAGCGCGAGGCTCGTGCCGGCCTCCTTGAGCAGCAGGCACTGCCTGGCCAGCGGTTCACCCGGCTTGCCCGACCCGTAGCGCAGGCACATCGGGATCTGCCAGCTCTGGCGGCGGTCCCCGCGCGAGCCGAGCGGCAGGTAGCGCTCCTGGGCGAGGTCCAGCCGGGCGCCCTTGCGGTCACAGGCGGGCTTCACGCTGACCAGCGGCACGCCGGGCTGGTCGATGAAGCTGCGGAAGGCCGGCACCACGTCGGGGCGCCCCGAGCCCTGCGCCAGCGAGGCCATGAAGTCCTCGACGTCGGCCACGCCGTAGGCGAAGCGGCGCATGTGCAGGCGGATGCCGGCACGGAAGGCTTCCTCGCCGAGGTAGCCCTCGAACATGCCGAGCACGCCGCCGCCCTTGAGGTAGGTGATGGCGTCGAAGGAGTTGCCGATCTCCATGCTGGTCGCCACCGGCTGGCGGATGCGCCGCGCGGCCACGCGGCTGTCGAGCTGCATGGCGGCCAGCGCCTCCTGCAGCGGCGTCACCTCCAGCTGCAGCTCCGGGCGCCAGGCATTCGCCGCCTTGTTGCCCATCCAGTTGGCGAAGCTCTCGTTGAGCCAGGTGTCGTCCCACCACTTCGGCGTCACGAGGTCGCCGAACCAGTGGTGCGAGATCTCGTGCGCGTGGATGACCCCGAAGGTGCGCTGCTGGTCGAGCGAGCTCGTGGCATCGAGCAGGATGCGCTGCTCGCCGTAGACGATGGCCCCGGCGTTCTCCATGGCATTGGTGCCGAACTCCGGCGAGGCGATGAGGTCGAGCTTGGCGTAGGGATACTCGCGGTCGAAGTACGCCTCGAGGTAGCCGAGGATCGTGCTGGTGTTGTCCAGCGCATAGCGCATGCGCTCGCCCTTGCCCCGCGTGGCGATCCCGCGCAGCGGCAGCGGCCACTGGCGCACCGCGTTGGGCGGCAGCGGCGCGGCGGCCACCACGTCGAAGGGCCCGACCGCCACCTCCACCAGGTAGGTGGGCAGCGGCGCGGTGCGCGCCAGCACCACGCGCTTGAGCCCCTCGCCCGCCGGCTCCTCGCCCAGCACCGGCGCGTTGCCCACCACCACGTTCTGCGCACGCGTGGTCACCGTGATGTCGAAGGGCGTCTTGAACACCGGTTCGTCGAAGCCGGGGAACATGCGCCGCGCGTCGATGTCCTCGAACTGCGTGAACATGTAGGAGGCCCCGCCCACCGTGGAGTGGTAGGGGCCTTCGGCGCGGGCGCTGAAGGGCGCGGTCCACGTGAACTCCAGGGTGGCCGGCCCGGCCGGGACGGGCGCGGCGAAATCCAGGCGGGCCACGCCCAGCGGGTCCACCTGCTTGTAGCCGGCGGCAAGCGGCCGGCCGCCCGCCGGGGTCAGTGTCGCGCTGTCGACCGCGAGCCCGTTGCCGTGCAGGTAGATGACCCGGGTCGGCGCGGCCACGCGCACCTCGATGGCCGCGCGCCCGGAGAACGTCGGCTGGTCGGGCAGCAGCGTGAGATCGAGGTGGTACGCCGTGGGCACCACGGCATCGCCGAGGCGCCCGGTGGGCACGGGCGGCGGCGGGTCGGCGGCGAGCACCAGCGCGAGCGGCGACAGCAACGCAACCAGCATGAGCGGCAGGGTGCAGCGTGACATCGGCAGACTCCTCATCGTGATGGGCATCCGCGGCTGGGGCAAATCGCCACAGGGCATATCATCGGCTTATGGCCTGATGGCATGATTCCACGGGGGCGGGACCGCGGCAACAGCAGCGACCGCCAGCAACCGCAACAAGACTGGCGAGGATCCCCTCCATGAAGCCACAGTCACTCGCAGCCCTCTGCCTCCTGCTGCCCGCACTCGCGCTCGCGCAGATGCCGCCGGCGAAGCCGCCCGCGCCCGACCGCTACACGCTGGTCCAGGCCGGCAGCCTGCTGGCGGTGCCGGGCAAGGCACCGCAGGAGCGCGTCACGGTCATCATCAGGAACGAGCGCATCGCCGCCATCGAATCCGGATTCGCGACGACCGTCGCCGGCGCGCCGCCGGATGCCACCGTGACCGTGATCGACCTGCGTGACCGCTTCGTGCTGCCGGGGCTCATGGATGCCCACGTCCACCTGCAGGGCGAGCCCTCCTTCTCCCGCCGGCGCGTGGAGCGCGGCGACCGCAACCCGCCGACCGGCGCGGAAGGCGCGGTGAACGCCATGATCCACGCGCGGCGCACGCTCAATGCCGGCTTCACCACCGTGCGCGACGTCGGCTCGAACGACGAGTCGGTCTTCGCGGCGCGCAACGCCATCAATGCCGGGCGCATGATCGGCCCGCGCATCCTGGTGTCGGGGCCGGCGATCTCCGGCACCGCCGGCCACGCCGACAACCTGCCCTTCGACGAGGACGGCGACCCGCAGGCGCGCATCAGCCACGGCATCTGCGACGGCCCGGTCGCATGCCGCGGGGTGGTCCGCTACAACTACAAGCTCGGCGCCGACGTCATCAAGATGACCCCGACCGCCGGCTTCAGCGACAACACCGGCACCGAGCCGCAGATGTTCGAGGACGAGATGCAGGCGGTGATCACCACCGCCCACATGCTGGGCCTCAAGGTGGCCGCGCATGCCTACTCGCCGATCGCCATCCGCCAGGCCGTCAATGCGGGCGTGGACTCGATCGAGCACGGCTTCCTGCTCGACGACGAGGGCATCCGCATGATGAAGGCGAAGGGCACCTTCCTCGTGCCCACGCTGTCGGCCAGCTATCCGCCGCCGGTGTTCCGCATCCCGGACCCCGAGTCGGTACGCCTGCGCAACCAGTACAAGGCCTTCGAGCGCGCCTACGCCGCCGGGGTGAAGATCGCCTTCGGCACCGATGCCGGCACCTTCTCCCACGGCGACAACGCCAAGGAGTTCGGGTACATGGTGCAGTTCGGCATGCAGCCGATGGATGCCATCCGCGCCGCCACCGTGGTGACCGCCGACCTCTTCGGCATCAGCGCCGAGGCCGGCACCATCGAGCCCGGCAAGCTCGCCGACCTCATCGCCGTGCAGGGCAGCCCGCTGGAGGACATCGCCCGGCTCAGGCACGTGGACTTCATCATGAAGAGCGGCAGGGTCGCCAAGCAGGGCGGGCAGATGACCGAGCCGTTCAGCTACCCGGCCGCCTTCCTGCAATAGGCCGGGCCCCTTTCCCCCAACCGACGACCCAAGGAGTGTTTCCGTAATGAACCTGACGCGTCTATCGACCCTGCGGGCTCCCGCCCTCGCCATCACCGCCGCCGGCCTCGTGCTCGGCGCCGGCCGGGCGCTCACCGCCGACAAGGCCGACACCGCCGCCGCCCCGGCCCCCGCCGGCAAGGAACTGCCGGTGCGCATCATCCCCAACGTGCCGAAGAATGCCGAGGCCTACTATGGCCCCGACAGCCTCCACGTGATCTCCCAGACGCAGGACCCGCTGGCGAAGCACGCCGAGGGCCGCGAGACCGGCGCGCTCACCTACGTCTTCACCGACGAGGGCACCGACATCCGCCGCATCAACGACCACGGCCAGGATGCCTGCTCGTACTTCTTCCCCGACGGCAAGCGCATCGTGTGGACCTCCACCCGCGACAACCTCGACATGCCCGTGGGCAACTGGTCGGACTCCAATGACTACCCGCAGGGCGCGGAGCTCTACATCTCCGACCTCGACGGCGGGAACATCAAGCGCCTGACCCACAACAAGTACTACGAGGCCGAGGTGTCGGTCTCGCCGAACGGCCAGTGGATCGTCTTCGGCCGGCAGATCGACGGCAAGATGGACCTCTGGCGCATGAAGGCCGACGGTACCGGTGAGCAGCAGATCACCTTCACCGACGACTGGCAGGAAGGCGCGCCCTTCTACCTCCCGGACAACGAGACCATCCTCTACCGGGCCTGGCAGCGCAGCGAGTACGGCAAGGTCAAGCCGACGCCGATGACGGTGTTCACCATCAAGCACGATGGCACCGGCCACACGGTGCGCACCTTCGACCGCGACATGAACTGGGCGCCCTACCCGGCCCCGGATGGCCGGCACTACGTGTTCGTGCGCATCATCGAGGGCAACAACTGGGAAGTCTTCCTGGGCGACCTCGCCGGCGGCGAGCCGCAGCGGCTGACCTTCAACCCGGGCTTCGACGGCTTCCCCTCGCTCTCCCCCGACGGCAGGAAGATGCTCTTCGCGCGCAGCACGGGTGGCGGCTTCATGTCCAACCTCTACACCCACGTGATGGACGTCTCCTCGCTCAACCTCGGGCCGGAGAACTGGAAGGGCAAGGTGCCCACCATCACCCCGCCGAAGCAGTAACCGGGGAGCCCCCAGCTGAACGGGCCAGCCCACGGCAGGCGTGATCGGCGGCGGCCGGGATTCCTCCCGGCCGCCGCACTTGCCCTCGGGGGGGCGATCACGCTGCTGGCCACCCTGCTGGTGGCCGGCCAGGCCCGGGCCGAACGCCCCCGCATCTACGCCATCACCGGAGCGCGCATCGTCACCGCGCCCGGCCATGTCATCGACAACGGCACGGTGATCCTGCGCGACGGCCTCATCGAGGCGGTCGGCAGCAAGCTCGCCGTGCCGGCCGACGCCGAGCAGATCAGCGCCGGGCGGAACTCGACGGTCTACCCCGCCTTCATCGATGCCGCATCCGGCGTCGGGCTCGACGCCGCGGCCGCGCCCGCGGGCGCCAGCCGCCCCGCAGCCGAGCCGAAAGCCCGCGGCGCCAGCCACGAGCTGAAGGCCGTGCACCCCGAGGATGCCGTGCTGGAGCGCGTGGACTTCAGCCACGCGAGCCTGGCCCGCCACCGCGAGCTGGGCTTCGCCGTCGCCCAGGTCCTGCCCGACAAGGGCGTGTTCCGCGGCGAATCGGCCGTCCTCCTGCTGCGCCCGGGCAGCGCTGCCGACCTGGTCCTGCGCGACCGCGCCGCCGCGGTGGTCGCGCTCGAGACCGCGAGCTTCATGGCACGGCAGTACCCCTCGTCGAAGTTCGGCGCGGTGGCCACCGTGCGCCAGGTGCTGCTCGACGCCCGGCGGCAGGCGCAGTGGACCGCCCGCTACCAGGCCAGCCCCACGACGATGGAGCCCCCGGGATTCCGTGCCTCCGATGCCGCCCTGTCCGGCATCCTCGGCCACGAGCGGCCCGTGCTCTGGGTGTCACTCGCCGGCCTCGACCCGGGCCGTTTCGCCAACCTCGCCCGCGAGTTCGGCCTCGAGGGCGGCGCAGTGCTGGCCCGCGGCCTGGGTGACCATGCAGAGGACCTGCGCGGCGCCGGCATGCCGGTGCTGCTGCCGCTCGAGATGCCCGCGACGCCCGACCTCGGCGACAGCGACGCCGCCGCCGAGGCCAGCCTGGAGCAGCTGCAGGAGGGGCTGCTCGCACCGCGCCTGCCCGGCGTACTGGCCGCCAGTGGCGTGAAGGTCGCCTTCGTGACGCTGGGCATGAAGGATCCGCGGCGCTTCAGCGCGAACCTCGCGGCCATCGTCCGGGCCGGCTTCCCGCCCGAGGCCGCGCTGGCCGCGCTCACCACCACCCCGGCGGCACTGCTCGGGCTCTCGCGCAGCCTCGGCACGCTCGAGCCGGGCAAGCAGGCCAACCTGATGGTGGTCGAGGGCGACCTGTTCACCGACAAGCCCGTCATCCGCCAGCTGTTCATCGCAGG
>JADYZO010000010.1 GCA_020853135.1 Gammaproteobacteria bacterium | reverse complement strand
TTAGCGTATTTCCCGGCTGCAATTCCAGGCCGCGGGATGCCGATACCACGCCGGCCGGCCCGTAGCGCACAGAACCGACTGCCGTGGACAGCAGCGACACGTGCAAGCGCAGGCGGCCCGGCCCGCCTGCGATGCTGTAGGTCCCCCCGGCGGCCACGCTTACGTCAGACGATACCCATATTTCGGTGGATCGTGATTCCTGCGTCGCGACCACGCCCGAGACCGCCACCGTCTGCGGCAGCGACACCGGATCATCCGATACCAGAACCTCGACCACCTGCGCGACGGCTGACGTCATCACGAAATACGACGGCGCGGTTTCCAGCGGCCCGAGAATCAGGCCGGCCACCACATTGCGCAAGCGCACCGGCTGCACCTGCGGGCCGGCCGCCTCGACGGATACCGGAGAGGCGGCCGTTTTGATCGCCAGAATGCGGGAGCCGGGCAGCTGCTTGCGCTCGCCAGCACCGAAGGTATATGACAGCGTTTCCGTGGTCACGCGCGGCCCCCGAATACTCGTGGTATTACAATGGCCACCACCACGGCCAGCACGACAGCGCGCACGGTTTCCGTAGCAATCGCCTGCACCCGCGAATCCGTGCTAGCACTGGTTTTGTCGGCCAGGTCCGCCACCGCGCCCAGCGATTGGGCGAATGATTGCCGTGCGGCGGCCAGCGCATCGCCCGCGACGCCGAACGCATCGGACGCCACATCCGATGACAGTTGAATGGCCTGGCTGCCCAGCCGCGCGCCGGCGGCGATGGCCCCAGCGTCCGATTGCGTCAGCGACACGTTCCCGCCGTCCACCAGGATTGCCGTGCCCTCGATACCATCTAGGGCCACATTCGACACGGCAGACGTGTTTGTAGTGGAGGTATAACTCTGGGCCTTGTTCCCGCCAGACAGCAAGCCCACGGCGTTACCCTCCGCGCCGACGGCGCGTCATCAGCAGCGCGAGAAGCACCACCGCGGCGGCGGCCGCCAGCAGCGCGCCGGAACTAACGCCCTTGGAAATGCCGCCGATGTACTGGCCAGCCGCACCCGTGCGCGCCGGCCCGATACTCTGCGGGTTGACGTCAGAATGCGATATTCCCAGCGGCAGCGCCACGGCGCGGCACTACCGGCGCAGCGCGAAGAACAGCACGCCGACGGCGAGCGCTGCCACCAGCAGCCAGGGCACCAGCGAGCCGCCGCCCTGGCGATCCACCGCCGCGGCGCCCGTGCCCGCCGGGTATGCATACCCGTCCGGCCCGAGGATGTAGGGTTGCGGCGCGTTCGGCTGGTAATTGCGCACGCGCTCCACGTCCACCCAGGCATCCAGACCCTTGCCGAAAATATCGCCCAACGTGTCCATGACGGCCATGCCAGCACCTCGCCCTTACAGCGCCGGCAGCGTGGTGTAAATATCGGTCAGGACCGAGAGCGTGCCGGCCGTGCCCGTCGGCAGAAACTGGAAGGTGGCCGGCGTGCCATCCTCGCGCAGCGTCGCCACTGCATCGGATTGGTTGCCGTCAATCAGCGGGTCCCAGCAGAACAAGTTCGTCTGATTCTGCCGGCCGAATTCCTGCGCGTTGAAATCCACCTGTGCCCTTGTCAAGCCCTCGAACAGGTCTAGTGAATCGCGCCTGATTCGCAGGCTCGTGAGCGTCGAGCCGTACCAAAACTGCCGCTTCAGCAGACTGGCCCGGCGGCTGCCGTAGTTCACATCTGCCTGAATCTCACCCGTGGCGGTGAGAACAACCGTTGTCGGCACCAGCGCCCGGATCATCGGCAAGGTCGCCGGATCGAAACCCGCCTTCTGCACGCTCAGCGGGCTGCGCAGCTGCGCCCAGGCGGTCAGCGTCGGATTGGTCGCGCCGGCGATATCGACCTCGATGGTGAAATCGGTCACGCCGGCGGCGGCCGTGTGGATCGCGCCCATCAGCTGGCCCTGAATCGAGCGCGCCACCGGCTCCGAAAAGTCGATGGTCAGCCGGGCGGCGTCGTTCACCAGCAGCAAATAGCGCTGGATCAGGTCCAGCACGGTGCCGGATACATCGCCGAAGATGGTCTTGCCGTTCAGCTTCACACGAATGGCCGTGATCATGGCCTTGGTGAAAGTGCCGCCCAGTTCGAGCGTGATGCGCTCGATCACCTGGCCAAGCACAACCTTGCTGGACAGCACCGCGCGGCCCGTGGCCACCACATTCTGAAACGGTTCGAGTTTCCGGACGAACTGCATTGTCTACTCCTTGCCCCGGCAGCTGCCGGCGCGAATTGAAAAAGCCCCGCGCAGCGCGCGGGTTGCTGATCAACCGATCAGCGATTTGACGGCCGGGACCCGGTTCACCACGAACATAACACCGAGCACCACCACCGCCGTCTGAATGATCGCCTTCGCGCTCATCGTCATGGCTCCTTTGTTAGCCCAACGGACAGCGGAACACTATGGGATATGCAGATGGCCGGCGCCGGTGACCGGTGCCGACCGATCAAATACGCGGACGCAGGCCGATTCAGGGCGCTTTCTTGCGCATGGATGATGCGCGCGAGCGTCGCACCTGGCCGAACGCATCGCGTTCGATCCATTCGCGCGTGGCGAGTGCTGCCACATCGGCCACCGGCACACCCAGGAGGCCCGCGATATAGGCCCGGTCACGTGGCGTGGTGACGCGGTGACAGTGCACCAGGGAGGCATTGCCCAGGCTGGTCTTGTCGGATTCGGCCGGCCGTTGCGTCAGTGCGTAGATGTCAGGACCGTAGCGCAGCCCGGCCCGGCACAGGTCGCCCCAGGCGGCCGGCGCCTTGCCTGGCCCCGTGACGCTTGCTGTTTCCTCCACCACCACCGCCCCAGCGCCTACCTGCACCCACAGCCAGGCGAGCGCGCAGAAGGCGCTGAAGTCGCCCGCCATGCCGGGGCGGAAGTAGGCCATCCGGCCCGGTGAATCACCGCGCTTCACCCAGTCACGCAGAGCGGTCAGTGAGTGCGCCCGCTGACAGCGGAAACGTGGATCACCGCCCCACTCCCCCAGCAAATCCCACACCAGCAACCGGCCGGCGCCGGCCACCTGCTCGCGCGTCCAGTAGGTCTTGCCAGACCGGCTGGCGCCGGCCACCAGCACCAGCCGGCCATCAGGCCGGCGTATGGTCGCCATCGTCCTGGCGCATGGGTGGCGGCGCTGCTGGCGGCGCAGCGGAGAACAACCGGCAGCCCGTCGGCTGGCCCTTGTGCGCCGCCACGATGCCAGCACCGACCATCAGCAGGCGCAGGTAGACCGCCCAGCGTTCGGCGCCGATGCCGCCAGGAAACAGCCGATCGAGCACGGGTGCCAGGGCACCCGCGAAGGCCGCGCGCTGCTCATCGGTCACCGCCCAGGCGGGCACCAGCGCATCTGCCATCAGCCCGGCAATGGCCGGTGTGATGACCGCCCAGGACTCGCCCTCATCCTGCGGTGCTGCAGGTGGTGCCGCTGCCGGGTCTACCGGCTCCGGCGGTAGCTCGATGCGGTCAGCCGCAGCGGCCAGCTGCTCCATGTCCAGCTGATGCACGTTTCCTTCCATCAGAAAAACCCCCAGCCGCGCCCCGGCACGCGGCCGGCTGATGGGTTACGCGGCGCAGGATCACGGGGCGATGGATCCACTGGTGCAGGATCACGGGGCGATGGATCCACTGGTGCAGCCTCGCGGCCGATGGTGGCCGCGCCAAGGATGTATTCCTGATCTGCAAATTGGCCATGCACCGGACAGCGACCATAGAGCTTGCCGCCGTGGCGCCGGCGCCCCGGCACATCGGGTGAGCGCTCGGCCATCTTGTGCACGGCGGCGATATGCTCGCAGCCCCGATACGGGCAGGGCACGGTGCCGATGGGTGGATTGGTGCCGCGACTCATGCCGGCCACGCACCAGGCATCGGCGGAATCTCGTTAACTTCGGTACGCTCGAGGCGATCCAACCGCGCCACAAGCATGTCCACATCGCGCGCCAGGGCCTCGAGGGCACCGGCAGCAAGGCTCAGATGCCCAGCATAGCCAAACATCCTGGCCCGGCCATCTGCTGCAGACTCCCGCAGCAGCTGGATAACCTGGACGATCTCCGGCGTTGCCATCAGTGTGAAACTCCCTCCGCGCGCTGGCGGAAAATCAGGTTGTTGATTGCCGACTCGGTGAGCCCGGACGGGTCGATGCCGTGCCCGCGTGCGCTGCGCTCGAGCGCCATGCGGTCGGCCGCCTGTCGCTGCTCATCGGTCGGCACACGTCGCGCGCCGGCCTCATCGCCTGGCCGTTGCGCTGGTTGGCCGTGCTGGGATTGGCCGTGCTGGGATTTCACGGCAAACAAGCCCTGCCAGCCCTGGGCAATCGACTGCTCGACCACGGCGGCCTGCTGGTCACCGAAGGCCGCCAGGGCACGCATGGCCGCCGCGATGGATGCGGATTTCAGCGGTTTTCGGATGGTCGCGCGGTACGCCACCCAGCGGTGCCACGAGGGCTGGTGCAGCCCTGGCGGGGTCCCCCCCTCGGTCGCCGGGTCGCGCGCGCTCGCGCGCGGGCCTCTTCCCTTCCCTTCCCTTAACTTACCTTCCCTTACTGAGTCGCCACTACAGTCGCCACTACAGTCGCCACTACAGTCGCCACTACAGTCGCCACTACAGTCGCCACTACAGTCGCCTCCTCCCCCTCCGGGGTCGATAATCCGGAGGTTTGAACGGCCAAGTTTGGCCAGGACCCAACGCGGGCAATGCTCATGCCAGTCATGGACAGTTAACCGGTGCACGGGGTCGGCATCCAAAAAGCCGGCGTCGCGCAGCGCCTGAATGAAGGTTTCAGGTCGTGCCATCCAATGACAAGCTCGGGCGATGGCACCATCCGGCCATTTCCCGACGTCTCCTTGCGGGGCCTTCTTCCCCACAAATGCCCACAGTAATGCCAGGTGTCCGATCGCCGTTGGAAGTTCGATGCCCAGCCGGGCGGCCAGGTCAAACGTCTTTGGGTGATCCAGGGCTTCTAGCTTCATGCGGCCCTCCCTCGACCGCTTGCGGTATATCTACAGTGGAGCCTCATGCAGCGGTGCAGGTGGGACTGCTGGTGCGCCGGACGCGCGCGCTGGAAACCAGCTGGCCGACCGTGCAGCGCATTGAGAATGCCGGGCCCGGAACAGCGCGCCATGCCGCCATCTGCCCAGCTCAGCGGGCAGGCTCTCTTAGACGCGTCAAGCGGGGTCATTCGAACATCCCCGCATGGACTGCGCCAGGATCGCCCTAGCGATGGCTTCAAGCGCCCTCGCCGCCTCGATCAGTTCGCCGTCCTGACTCTCGCGCAAATGCTCGCTGGCTCGCCGAAACCTCCGGCTGATGGCCAGCGCGGCCCTGTAGTCCAGGTCATCGCATTTATTCATGACAGCACCCAGGCGATCAGCACGGCTACCGGCGCGGCGCACACCATCGCCACGCCGGCCAGTCGCCACGGGATCAACTTCTGCCGCATCTCAGCGCGCATCCGCGCCTTGCCCAGGTCATAGGACCGCTGGAGAGCCGCGCGGAATTCCTCGCGGGTTAGGTCAACTACTTCCGTCTGCATGGTAGCCATTCGAAACCCCCACGTTTCGTGCCGCCCTACCCGGAAAACCTTGGCCGCCGCAGGAACTGCGTTCCTGGCACCGGGTGGGGCCGGCGGGTTGTGTTACCCGGCGGCCAATTGCAGCGGAGATTACGACAAGTGCCTTAGCTGTGCCAAGCCCCTTAGCACTTCCAAGTGCCTTGACACGCTAATACCCTTGTGCTGGGCGATCCGCCCAGGAAGGTGAGGCTTCCACGATGGACACCACGAATTCGCTACTGGACCGCGTGGCCGCAAAGCATGGCAACTGCAGCGATTATCGGTTGGCCAAGATTCTGCAGGTCGTGCACGGCTCAATCAGCAACTATCGAGCCGGGCGGTCGCACGTCTCGGATGAAATCGCGCTTAGGGTCGCCTCTGAGCTCGATCTGGCCCCTGGCTACGTACTCGCCTGCATGGCGGCCGAGCGTGCCCAGACGGAGGAATTGCGCAGGACATGGGCCGGCGTGGCTCGAGTTATGACGAAAGCCCGCCGAGCCGCGGCCGCGGTGTCCCTTTGGCTTGTAATTCCGGGGGTTATGGCGCTTGGCGTGGCGCGCGAAATAGCGCGCGTAAGTTACTGTATATTAAGTTAAATTATAGAGTGTTCGTCAGGTCCGGACCTACGCCGGCCGGTAATCCACGTATTCCGGTTCCCACCACATCGCCGCCATCCGGCGCCCGGCCTCCATCTCCTCAGGCCCGGGTCCGTCCGCATCTCCCGCGGCCAGCACCGCCCGCGCAACCTGCCTCGACACCTCGCGCAGTCGCGCAATCGATGGATACAGCAGCCCCTCGGCCAGTTCGGCCTCGCTGAGCGCCTGGGACAGCGCGCGGGCTGCGGCAGAGAACCGCTGATCCCCGATGTGGACCAAGCCTGCCGCGAGGGCCGCCAGCCCGACCGCCGGGAAGATGAAGGCATTGTTGCCCTGGCCTACGCGGTATTGCCGCCCGCCGTGCTGGACTGGCCCGAACGGGCTGCCGGTGGCCACCAGTGCCCGTCCCGCGGTCCAGTCGTACAGGTCCTGGGGCCTGGCCTCGCAGTGGGCCGTGGGATTGGACAAGGGCAGGATGACCGGACGCTCGCAATGCTTCGTCATGGCCCGCACGACGGACTCGGAAAAGGCATTGGCCTGGCCGGAGGTGCCGATCAGCACGGTCGGATGGAAGCGCTCGACGACGTCCTGGAGCGTGCGATGCCCGCGCACGAGGCCGAAGCCTGCGGCAACGGCCGCCGGCCAGGCCAGTTCCCGCTTGTAGGCATCCTGGGGCTCGTCATCGACGATGAGCCCCCGGCTGTCCAGCGCTGCGACCAGCGGCACGCCCTGCGCGCCATCGGCCTGCATGGCGCTGCGCAACTGGCGGATGATGCCAAGCCCGGCCGCCCCGGCGCCGAGCACCAGCACGCGCTCGGCGCTGATCCGCCGGCCGGTGATGCGCCCGGCGGCGAGCAGCCCCGCGAGCGCGACCGCACCCGTACCCTGGATGTCGTCGTTGAATGTCGGCAGCCGGTTGCGATAACGGTCCAGCACGCGCAGGGCATTCTCCTTGCGGAAATCCTCCCACTGCACCAGCGCACCGGGAAACACGCTGGCGACAGCCGCCACGAACTCGTCGAGCAGCTCGTCGTAGGCCGCCCCACGCAGCCGTTGCGCCGGCCAGCCGAGGTAATGCGGATCAGCCAGCAACTGCGCATTCCCGGTGCCAACGTCCAGGCTGACCGGCAGCACGAAGGCCGGGTCCACGCCCGCCGCAGCGGTGTACAGCGCCAGTTTCCCGATGGAAATGGCCATCCCGCCGGCGCCCTGGTCACCGATGCCGAGGATCGACTCGTTATCCGTGGCGACGATGAGGCGCACGTTGCGCCCTGCCGCGGCCTGGCGCAACACGTCGGCGATCCGGCCCTTGTGTCCGGGCGTGATCCAGACGCCGCGGGCGCGCTGGAAGACATGGCTGTAGCGCTGCGTGGCAAGGCCCACGGTGGGCGTGTAGATGACCGGCAGGTACTCCTCAAGCCGGTGCACCAGGACATTGAAGTACAGGTGCTCGTTGCGGTCCTGCAGGGCGGCGAGCGCCATGTACTTGTCGAGCGGGTCCTGCAACCGGTCGAGGTTGGCGAACACGCGGGCGCGCTGGATGTCGATGCTGACCGGGCGATGCGGCAGCAATCCGTCGAGGTGGAAGGCGCGCCGTTCCGCCAGCGTGAAGGCCGAGCCCTTGTTGAGCAGCGGATCACGGATGAGGTCGTGACCCGAGCGCCGGATGATCCTGGGTGTACTGTCCACTGCTGTCCCCCGCAACGATCCGCCCGCACGCCCGTGCAGGCAGCCAGGCCTGGCTATGGCACCAGCTGGTTGATGACAATCTGCACCGGCTGCCCGGCCCCCCCGCCCGCCTGCCAGCTGGCCTCGCCATAGACGTCGCCCGATGCCGCCTTGACATCCCCGCTGGCGCTCAGGCGCGCGATGAATTGCAGGGCCTTGCGGCCGCCGGGCAACCCGCCGGGCATCATGCTGTCGGCATCGCCGATCTGCAGGTCGAGTGGCAACTGCGGCTGCGCGCGGCGGACCGCAGCCAGCGGCGGTCCCCCTGCCCCACCCGCCTCGCGTGCAATGAGGAACAGGACGGCACCGGGTTTCACCCGTCCGGCGAGGGCCGGATCCAGCGTGATGTGGACCGGGATGCCCGGCCCGCCGGCAGGCGCGCCGCCCGCCTCCCCCGTGCCTGCGGTGGCCGCCCCAAGGCCCGCGAGTTGCTGCTCTATGATCTGGCGCACCTGCGGGGGCGGCCCGAGGTCGAGCAGCTGCCTCCAGCGCTGGCGCGCCGTGTCGCTGTCACCGCGGCCCAACGCCGCCATGCCGCCATACCACAGCGCCCTGGCGTTGAAGGGATCGCGTGACAGGACGTCGTCGATGATGGTGCCTGCCTCGCCGCGCAGGGCGCCGGGGTCCTCGAGTATCGAGGCCTCCGCGAAGGCCAGGCGCAAGGCATCATCGCCGCCGTTGCTGGCGACGATGGCCTGCCGATAGGCCTCCTTCGCCTCGCGGAAACGTTCGCGAGCGAGGTAGGCATCGCCCAGCCGGGACCAGGCATCGACGTCAGCGGGTTGTGCAGTGGTCCGCTGTTTCAGTTCGATGATTTCCGGCGTGTCCGGGGCGGCGCCGGCGACCGCCGGCGGGGGTGCGGCCCAGGGGTAATTGCTGACCAGCGCATAGAGGACGAGCGCGGCGGCCGGGATGGCCAGGGCCGCCAGCAGCGCCGCCACCGGCGCCCGCGCTTGCGCAGTCCTGACCAGGGGAATGGCGACGACGAGCACCGCGACCAGCGCCATCAGCACCGCGACAGCAAGGAATGCAGCCAAGGGTCAGGTTCCTGTGGTGGCCGGCGGATTCTCGTCGGCATCCTGGTCGCTCGGCAACGCGGCGCGGCGCCACACGACCACGCCCAGTGTCAGCGCGCCGGCCAGCAGCAGCAGGACAGGCGCCAGCCAGAGCATCACCGTGCTGGCCTGGAGCCGGGGCCTGTAGAGGACGAAATCACCGTACCGGTCGAGCAGGAAGGTCTTGATCTCATCCTCCGACCTGCCCCCGGCCACCATCGCATGGATCTCGCGACGCAGGTCGGCAGCCAGCGGTGCCGTCGAATCGGCCACGGTCTGGTTCTGGCAGACCAGGCAGCGCACTTCGTGCGTGAGCTGCTCGTACAGCGCCTGGCGTGCCGGATCCGCCAGGGGAGGCTCCGGGTCGAGGGCCCAGCTGCCCGGCGCGAGCAGCACCAGCAGCAGGCCCGTGATCCAGCGCAGCGGCCGCACCCGGGTCACCGGCCCGCTTCCCGCGCCTGGCGGATCCGCGGCAGGAATTCCTGCTGCCAGACCGCAGCGTTCAGCGGCGCGATGTGCTTGTAGAGGACCTTGCCCTGCGCATCGACCAGGAACGTCTCCGGGGCGCCATATACGCCCCAGTCGATGGCGGCGCGCCCGTCCTGGTCCACGCCGGTGGCGACATAGGGATCACCAAGCGTGGCGAGCCATTGCCGCGCCAGCCCCGGATCGTCCTTCCAGTTGAGGCCGAATATCCTCACGCCGGAGGTGCGCGCAAGCTCGACGAGGTACGGGTGTTCCTGGCGACAACCGCTGCACCATGTGGCCCACACGTTGAGCAGCGCCACATCGCCGGCCAGATCCTGGTTGCTGAGCGTTCTTGCGGGGTCATCGAGCCGTGGCAGCGAAAAGGCCGGAGCCTGCCGGCCGATCAACGGCGAGGGTACGTAGCCGGGGTCGCGGTTGAGACCCACGACCAGCAGTGCCACCAGCAGGGCGAGGGCCACGATAGGCAGCAGGAAACGCGTCATGACCCGTGGCACGCCATCCGCGGGCCTCAGGCCGCCGTGGCGGGGCTGGCGCCCGCCGCGTGCTCGCGAGCCACGCTTTCGCGCACCGCCAGCCGGTAGCGCCGGTCCGTGACGGCGAGAAGTCCGCCGAGGGCCATGACGATGGCGCCCAGCCAGATGAACCGCACCAGCGGCTTGTACTGGAGACGGACGCTCCACGCCCCCTTGCCGAGGTCCTCGCCGAGGGCCACGAACAGGTCACGATGCCAGCCCGCGTCGATACCGGCCTCGGTCATCGGCGAGGAGCGCACGCGGTACAGCCGCTTCTCCGGATACAACACCGCGACCGGTGCGCCGTCACGGGTGATTGCCATCTCGCCACGCAGGGCTTCGTAGTTGGGCCCGCTGGCCGGGGACAGGCTCCGGAACAGCAGCTGGTACGCGCCAAGGTGCAGCGTCTCGCCCGGCGCGATCTTCTCGTCCACCACGAGGCTGAAGCTCGAGGTGACCGTGATGCCGAGCACGCACAGGCCCAGGCCAAGGTGCGCGATCTGCATGCCCGCCATGGCCCGCGTGATGCGGATTCCCGTGCCGCGCAGGCGGGCCAGCGGATCGAGCAGCGAGGCGAAGGCCACCCAGGCCGCGGCGGTGACGCCGACGATGGTCATGAGGTGGGTAGAACCGTAGACGACCACGGGCAGGCCGACGCCCACCACCACCGCGGCGAGCGCGGCCCAGCGCAGCCGCCGGCCGATCGCCCAGGCATCCGCGGCGCGCCAGGCGGTGTGCATGCCCAGCCCGACCGCGAAGAGCAGCGGGATCATCGGCACCAGGAACACCATCTCGAAGTACGGTGGGCCGACGGAGATCTTGCCCACATCGAGCGCATCGAGGATCAGCGGGTAGAGCGTGCCGAGCAGGATGAGCGCAGCCGCCACCGTCAGCAGGATGTTGTTGACCAGCAGGAAGGTCTCGCGCGAGAAGGGCTTGAAGCCGATGGCGCGGTCCAGGCGCGGCGCACGCCAGGCATACAGGGCCAGCGCCGAGCCGATCACGATGGTGAGGTAGGTGAGGATGAACAGCCCGCGGGCGGGATCCGCCGCGAAGGCGTGCACCGACACCAGCACGCCCGAGCGCACGAGGAACGTTCCCAGCAGGCTGAGCGAGAAAGCCCCTATCGCCAGCAGCAGCGTGGTCCCCTTGAACAGGCCACGCTTCTCGGTCACGGCCAGCGAGTGGATCAGTGCCGTGCCCACCAGCCAGGGCATGAAGGACGCATTCTCCACCGGATCCCAGAACCACCAGCCACCCCAACCCAGCTCGTAGTAGGCCCACCAGCTGCCCACCGTGATGCCGACGGTCAGGAATGCCCAGGCTGCCGTGGTCCAGGGCCGCGCCCAGCGCGCCCACTGCTGGTCGATGCGCCCGGCCAGCATCGCGGCCACCGCGAAGGCAAAGGCCACGGAGAAGCCCACGTAACCGGTGTACAGCAACGGCGGGTGCGCCGCCATCGCCGGGTCCTGCAGCAGCGGGTTGAGGTCATTGCCATCCGGCGGCGCGGGGAACAGGCGCAGGAACGGATTGGACGTCATCAGGATGAAGAGGATGAAGCCGGCGCTGATGAAACCCATGACGCCGATGATGCGACAGCCCATCTCCCGCGGCAGGGCACGGCTGAAGGCGGCCACGGCCGCGGTCCACAGTGCCAGCAGCACCACCCACAGCAGCAGCGACCCCTCGTGTCCGCCCCACACCGCCGCGAAGCGATAGCCCACCGGCAGCGAGGTGTTGGAATTCTGGGCCACGTAGGCCACGGAGAAGTCGTTGCTGATGAATGACCAGGCCAGGGCGGCAAAGGCGCCGAGGACGAAGACCGTATGGCCCGCTGCCGCTGGCAGGGCCACCGCCATCCAGCCGGGCTTGCCGAGCTGCGCACCGGCCAGCGGGAACACCGCCTGCGCCGTCGCCAGGCACAGCGCGAAGATGAGGCAGAGCTGACCGAACTCGGGGATCATGGCGTCATCCTCAGGGCTTGGCCGCCGGGGCCGTCATGCCGGGGTGGCCCTGCTCGCGCAGCGCCTGCGCCACCTCCGGCGGCATGTAGTTCTCATCGTGCCTGGCCAGCACCTCGTCGGCCTTGAAGCTGCCATCGGGCATCAGCACGCCATAGGCGATGACACCCTGGCCTTCGCGGAAGAGATCCGGCAGGACCCCGGAGTAGCTCACCGTCATCGCCTTGTTGGCATCGGTGACCTGGAAGCGCACCTCGAGCTGGCCCGGCTCACGCTGCAAGGAGCCGGCCTCCACCAGGCCACCCAGCCGGAATTTCTTGCCGGTGGGCGCCTCGCCGGCCGCAATCTGCGTCGGCGTGTAGAAATACAGCAGGTTGTCATTGAAGGCGCGCAGTGCCAGCGCAGCCGCCAGGCCGACACCGGCCAGCACCAGGAGCACCACCACCAGCCGCTGTCTTCTCGGGGTCATTGCCGCAAGCTCCCTGCCCGGTTCATCCGCAGCCGCAGCCGCCGCCGCGTGTTGCGATAGCGGCGGTCGGCACCGATCACGTTGGCCACCAGCACCACGGCAGCCAGCCCGAATGCGCTCCACACCCAGAGCGCGTAGCCGCCCATGCCCAGGAAATCACGCATCGGTTCAACCCGCGGTCCCGTCGGCGATGATCTCCCGGGCCCAGCGCGCCTGCTGCTCGCGCTCGAGCACCTCGCCCTGGAGGTGCCGGGTGAGGATGGCGAGGAAAAACAGGGTGAAGCCGCCGATCATCACCAGGAGCGGCCAGAGCATGTCGGTGGTGATGGAGGGATTGTCCAGCTTGGATATGGTCGGACCCTGGTGCAGCGTGCTCCACCAGATCACCGAGTAGTGGATGATCGGCACATTGACGACACCGACCAGGGCCAGCACCGCGCTGGCACGGTCGGCCTTGCCGACGTCGTCGAAGGCGGCCCGGAGCAGGATGTAGCCAAGGTAGAGGAACAGCAGGATCAACTCGGAGGTCAGGCGTGCATCCCAGACCCACCACGTGCCCCACATGGGTTCCCCCCAGAGCGCGCCGGTCACCAGCGCCAGGAACGTGAAGGAGGCACCGATGGGGGCAGCGCTCGCCGCCACCGCGTGCGCGAGCTTGATGCGCCAGACCAGCGCGATCGCCGAGGCGCCGGCCATGACCATGTAGCCCATCATCGAGAGGTATGCGCTCGGGACGTGCACATAGATGATGCGGAACGCCTCGCCCTGCTGGTAATCGGCCGGCGCAACCAGCAGGCCACCATAGGTCCCCACGGCAATGCACGCCAGCGCCGGCCACAGCAGCCAGCGATGCAGCGTGCCGGCCAGCTGGAAAAAGTGTGGCGGCGAGGCTAGCCGGTGCAGCCAGGCGGGGATTACCGATGCCATAGAACAAGGACCGCTTCCGTATCGACAGCCATCGTCTCTCTGCCCGGCCAGCGCACGCCCGTCAGTCGAGCGTGATACGGATGGCCGCGGCTGCAGCAACCGGCGCCAGGCTGACGGCCAGCACCGCCATCGCGCCCAGCAGGTACAGGATGCCGGTCACGTCGTCGCCGCCCGCAGCCAGATCGGTCGCCCTGGCGCCGAACATCATCACCGGCAGCATCAGCGGCAGCACGAGCAGCGCCAGCAGGCCGCTGGCCTGGCGCAGCCCCGTGGTCAGCGCCGCGCCGATGGCGCCGAGCAGGCACAGCGTCGGCGTGCCGAGGATCAGTGTTGCGCACAAGGTAAACAACGCTTCGCCGGGCAGATAGTAGGTGATTCCCATGACCGGAGCCAGTGCCACCAGCGGCGCCGAACTGGTCAGCCAGTGGGCCAGGCTCTTGGCCAGCACGATGACCGCCAGCGGTTCCTCGCGCAGCAGCAATTGCTCCATGGTGCCGTCGTCGATATCCGCCCGGTACAGGTTGTTGAGCGACAGCAGCGTGCTGAGGAGCGCGGCCACCCAGAGCACGGCCGGCCCGAGCACGCGCAGCGTGGCCGGCGTCGGACTCAGTGCCAGCGGGAACAGCGAGCCGATGAGGATGAAGAACACCAGGGGGCTCGCGATATCGCCCCAGCGGCTGCAGACCACGCGCAGGTCACGCCAGAGCACGGCCATGAAGACGCGGCCCATCGCTCAGGCCATCCCCATCCGCAGCGTCGCGACCGCGGCGCCGCCGAGCGCCATGTCGTCGTGGGCCGCGATGACCGCAAGCCGGCCACTGGCGAGGTGGGCCCCGATGCGCTCCTCGACCAGTTGCCGGCCAGCGGCATCGAGATTGGTGAAAGGCTCGTCCAGGAGCCAGAGCGGACGGTCCGACATCAGCAGCCGGGCGAGCCCGCCCCGGCGGCGTTGTCCGGCGGAGAGGTAACGGACCTCGAGGTCGGCGCAGGCGCCGAGCCCGACGGCCTCGAGCAGGCTCGCGATATTGCCCGGCCAGCCGGTCAGGCGTGCGTGGAACACCAGGTTCTGCGCGATCGTCAGGTCGGCATTCAGCGCGCTGCTGTGCCCGCTGTAGGCCGCCAGAGTGCGCATCGCATCCGGGCGAACCTCGGCCTGCCAGGCGATGGTGCCGCTCTCCGGCCGGGTCAGCCCGGCCAGCACCCGCAGCAGCGAGGTCTTGCCGGTGCCGTTGGCACCCCTCAGCAGCAGGGCCGAACCGGGCCTGACGCCAAAGGACAGGCCGGTGAACAGGCAGGTGGCGCCCCGCCAGAGGGCAAGATCCCGGACGTCTAACATGAAAGATGCGGAATCGTTATCATAAATAACTAAATTACAACAAGTTGCAATGTATTGTTTGAATGACGCTGATGCAAGAAACGCAGCGGCGGGCACTGTTGCGGAACTGCCGGCAAATGTTTACATAAACGTCGGCAAAATCTAGACTCTCCATCAGAAGAAAGCGCCATGGCGTGCTGGCGCATAAACCGGGCGATCCGCTCTCCCCGCATATGAACGAGCAGACCATGTCCATTTCCAGCCCCACCGATGCCGAGGCCGGCTCGCGGCGGATTCTAGAGGCGGTCGCTTACCTGGACCAGTGCAGGGCCGGCGCGCGACGCCTGGCGATCCTCACCAGCGGATCGGCTGGCGAAATCCGCCGCGTCCTGCAGCAGTTCCTGGCCGGGACCGCGGCGTCCGACCGGATCGCCCGCGTGCTGGCGCCCACCGACAGCCGCCATGCCTTCCTCGACGCCCTGCTTTTGCAACTCGGCTTCGAGCCGTTCGAATCGAGTGCCGAAGACCTGCAACGGCTGCTCGGTGTCGTCCTGCGCCAGGCAGCCAGCCAGAAACAGGTCACCATCGTGCTCATCGAGGATGCCCAGCAGTTCGGCCCGCGGGTCCTCGAGTTGCTGCAGGAACTGGTTCGTGACTGCCGGGACCTGCATCCGCCGCCGTTGTTCATCCTGACGGGCAACGCCGCCCTGCACCGCATCCTGGATTCAGCCGGCATGGCCAGCCTGGCGGAGTTGACCCGTACCCGCTTCGACCTTCCGGCTGGCCGGGCGACGGCCAGCGCGGTGGCCGGCGGCGAGTCCGGTCGCCTGGCGGGGCTGCATCCCGACACCCGGCCCTGCCTGGTCCTCGACCCGGGATCCGCCGGGATGCAGCGCTTCGCGATCGAGGGGGAGCGCCTGCTGATCGGGCGCGGCGAGCATGCCGACATCACGATCATCGACCGCTTCGTCAGCCGGCAGCATGCCCTGTTCCTGCGCAACGCCAGCGGCGACTGGATCCTCGACCTGAAGAGCACCAACGGCACCAGCGTCAATTCCGTGCTGGTGCGCCAGCGCCGGCTGGCCCACGGCGACATCATCAACATCGGCAACCACCGCCTGCTCTACCACAACCCGGCGGCGCGGACCGCCGGTCCGCTGCCCGCGCCAGGCAGCGAGCAACTCGGCGACACGGCCGTCATGCGTTCGCTGCAGGCCGCTGCCACCGGGGCACGCCAGGCGAGGTGAGCCGCACCCGCCTCGATGCACTGCTGGCGGGCGGCGCATGCGGTCCGCTGGCCGGTGACTGCAGGATCATCGAGACCCACGTCTCCTGGGTCGTGCTCAGCGGAGCGCTGGCCTGGAAAATCAAGAAGCCGGTCAACCTCGGCTTCCTCGACTTCTCCAGCCTGGCCGCCCGCCGCCACGCCTGCGAGGAGGAACTGCGGCTCAACCGCCGGCTGGCGCCGGACCTCTACCTGGATGTCGTCGAATTGCGCGCGCAGCCACCGGCCAGCGGGGCGGACCGCCCGGAGCCGATCGTGGAATACGCGGTGAAGATGCGCCGCTTCCCCGATGGCGCTGCAGTGGGCAGCGCACTGGCCGCGAGCCTGACCGCCGCCGAGGCCGTGCAACTGGGCGGGCTGATCGGCGGATTCCACGGCACCCTGCCGCGCGACCTGCCCTTCCGCGAGTGGGGCAGCGCCGATGCCACCTGGGCTGCCATCGATTCCAGCCTGCTGCAGATGTCCGGCCTGGTTGCTGGCGGGATGCAGGAGCGGGTCAATCGTTGCCGCAGCTTCCTCGGCAGCGAGTTCGCACGCCGACGCGGCTTCATCACGGAGCGCCAGCGTTCGGGTGCGGTGCGCGAGTGCCACGGCGACCTGCACCTCGGCAACCTCGTGCGGCTGGAGGGGCGCATCGTGCCCTTCGATGCGCTGGAGTTCGACCCCGCCCTGCGCTGGATCGACGTCATGAACGAGGTGGCCTTCCTGCTGATGGACCTCGACGTGCGCGCCCGGCGCGACCTCGCGTTCCACTTCCTCAACAGCTGGCTCGACGCAACGGGCGATTTCGCCGGCCTCGCCGGGCTGCGGCTGTACCTGGCCTACCGGGCGCTGGTACGCGCCAAGGTCGGTGGGCTGGGTCCGTTGCATGCCGGCGCTGGCAACCCGGACCTGGCCACCCTGCTCGATTACGCGGCGGCACCGCTGGCCGGTATGGGCGCCGGAGTCGTGGTCATGTCGGGCATCAGCGGCTCGGGCAAGAGCTGGCTGGCCGGCCGGCTGGCGCCCCTGCTCCCGGCAGTCCACATCCGCTCCGACGTGGAACGCAAGCGCCTCGCCGGCCTCGCACCGCTGGCGCGGACGGGCAGCGCTCCACAAGCCGGCATCTATGCGCCCGCGGTCTCGTCGCGCGTCTACGCACACCTGGCCGGGCTCGCAGGCACCGTGGCCGCGGCCGGCCTGCCGGTGATCCTCGATGCGACGAACCTGCGCCGTGCGGACCGCGGTGCATTCATCGCGGCGGCACGGCAGGCGGGTGTCCGCGCCCTGGTCCTCTCTTGTACGGCAGACGCTGCGACGCTCGAAGCCCGGGTACGGCAACGCGCGCAGGAAGCACGCGACCCCTCCGAGGCCGGGGTCGAGGTGCTGCGCGGGCAGCTGCAGCAGTACGAGCCGCCTGGCGATGACGAAGGCTGTCCGCGCATCCTGGTCGACACGAAGGCGCCCACCGACGTGGCTGCGCTCGTACGGCGGATCAGCCCGCTGCTGCACGCAGCGCACGAGGGCACCACCCCTACGGTGCTGCCATGACAGCGCAGGGCCTGGCACGCCGGTCACGAAAACCAGCCGCAAAATTGACGCCGGTCCGCGCCGCTGTTTAAAGTCGCCGCAGCCCACCCGCCTGCAAAAAGACCAGAATTATGGCTAATCGGCAGCAGACTCCCCGATCTCCCAGGACAGCAGGCCTTGGCGCCGTGGCGCTCTTCGCTGTGCTGGCGGCCGCTTCCGCCCGTGCGGAGACGCACTACTACACGCTGAGCGGCAGCACGGCCGGCAGCGAGAACGCCTGCCCGGGCTGGGTGCTCGCCAACGGCGATGACTGCTCCTACAACAACAGCCATCCGCTCGGCCTGGGACAGGCCCAATGGATCGGGCCGGTGTTCAGTGCGGGCTACTACGCCCCCGGATCCGCCCCGCTCACCTTCACCAGTCCCGCCGTCCCCGCGCCCGTGACTGCACCCGCTGCCGTGCTCCCGCCCGGCGGTGCCACCGGCATCCCCATCCGCGCCGCCTTCCTGGCCATTGATGACAGCAACACCGTGGCGGGCAGCGACGACTACATCTCGGGCACCGTGGAATTCGACGGATTCGAACGCAACGTGGCCACCAGCGCCGGCGCGCGCATCGTCGAGAGCTTTGGCAGCGTGATCCACAAACTTGCGCGGGTGCGGGTCAGCTCGGCAGCAGCCAACGCAGGCGGTGGCTGGGACTACGTCGTTGCCCTTGCCGGCAGCACGCCGGCCTATCCGGCGCTGCTCACCGGCAGCACCACGGCCCATGGGGGCTTCAGCGACAGCTTCCCGAGCCAGGTGGCATCCCAGTCGAGTGCGGATGCGTCCGACGTTCCCTACTGGAGTGGGCCGGTCACGCCGGGCATCGCGACGCTCGAAGGCAGCAACCATGCGAAGGGCACCAGTTCCACGGCCACGATCTGGGGCTATGCCTGCCAGGATGGTGCTGGCGCACCTGCCATGGACGACTGCCAGAACGCGTTCCTGGCGTGGAGCGGTGATCTGTTTGCCGGCTTCAGCAACATCCTGCTGAAGGTCTCGACGAACGCCGCCGGGGCGATCACCTCGGCACAGGCCCTGCTGGTCCAGGAGACCTGGAGCAACCCGGCCGCGGCGGGTGCCGACACCTGGCTGGCGACGCGGCTGGACTTCACCGGGAGCAGCACCGCCCTGCCGATGGCATTCGACGATCGCTCGATCCTCATCACCCCGCTGGGCAGCACGAGCATCGACGTGCTCGCCAATGACCTGCCCGGCGTGGCCCCCGCCACGGTCAGCATCGTGAGCGGGCCCGCCCAGGGCACGGCCTCGGTCGTCTCCAACAGGATCCTGTACCAGCGCGGCGACACCCCAGCCAGCGTCCAGGACATCAGCTACCGCATCACCGATGCCGAGGGCCACTCCGCCACGGCCACGGCGCAGATCCTCATCACCGACCCCGTGGCCTGTGTCGATGATGCGGCCAGCGGCACGAAGGACACCCCGGTCACCGTCAACGTGCTCGCCAACGACAGTGGCTTCGACATCCCGCCGGTGACGCTGCTGATCGCAAGCCAGCCGGCTGCCGGCCATTCGGTCGTCAACCCGGACCGGACCATCACCTTCACGCCGCCACCCGGGAAGGGCGGCAGCTACGTGACCCAATACCGCCTCGCCGACGGCAGCGGCCGCCCGGTGAGTTGCCGCCTGACCGTCCGGCTGCCTGGCACGCCACAGGCCGTGGATGACAGCGCCGCGGCCCTCCAGGGCGGCAACATCACGATCGACGTGCTGGCGAACGACCTCGAAGTCACCGACACGCCGCTGACGCTGCAGCTCACGCAACTGCCCGCCCACGGCTCGGCCAGCATCGACTCCTCCGGCCCCGTGCCGCGGGTCCGCTACACGCCGGTTGCCGGCTACGCCGGTGCCGATTCGTTGCACTACACCGTGACCGACAGCGATGGGGACATCAGCAACGTTGCCACGGTGACGCTCACCGTGGTCGGTCCGCCCGGCAACGACGTGCCGAAATGCACGGATGACAGCTTCGATGGCCAGCGCAATGCGACGACCCTCCTCGATGTGCTGGCCAATGACACGGGACTGAATGCCCCGCCGGTGACCGTCGCCGTCCTCGATGTCTACCCGGGCGGTTCGGCCACCACCGTGGTCAACGCCGACAACACCATCGGCTTCACGCCTGGCACGGACCAGGGGGGCACGTTCTACGTGACCTACTCGGCCCGCGAAGCCGTCAACAATCCCGTTACCTGCACGGCCGTGGTCAAGGTCAATGACGTGCCGGTGGCCAAGGACGATGCCTATGACGGCATCAACTTCGGCAGCACGCAGTCACTGGGCGTGCTGAACAATGACCTAGGCCTGGCCGATGTGCCGCTCACGCTCGAGATCACCGCCCCGCCCGCCCATGGCAGCCTGCAGGTGTGCGCCGCCGTGGCACCCGAATGCCCAGGTTTCACGGCGGGTGCCGCTCCCTATGTCAGCTACCGGTACACCGATGCCGCCGGCTATCCGGCATCCGACCAGTTCCGGTACCGCATCGTGGATGCCAACGGCGACAGCAGCAACGAAGCCACGGTGCGCATCACGGTGAGGAACGCACTGGAAGCTGCCAACGATCCGACCGGCTTCAACCCTGCGCTCGCCGCCATCTACCCGCCCACGGCATTCCAGTCGGTGGGCTATGCGACCTCCTCGGGCCACAGCGTCACTCTGAACGTACTGAGGAACGACGGCGGCTTCCTCAACGGCCCGGTGACCGTGCGCATCGTCGCACCGCCGGCACAGGGCAAGGTGGTCGTCAATGGGGACAACACGCTGACCTATACCGCAGCCGATGACCAGACCGGCCTCGTGCAGTTCAGCTACTCGGTCACCGATGCGCTGGACCACTCCGCCAGCGCCGACGTCGGCGTCTACGTGTTTCCGCAGCCCAAATCCCGGTCGGGAGGCTCGGCCATGGACCCGGCGCTGCTCGTGCTGCTGCTCGGCGGCTTGCTGCTGAGGTGGCGCGGCAAGGTGACGGGCAGCCGCAGGCGGTAACCGCCACGTACGCCGGTGCGATGCCGCCTGGGCAAGAACCGGAAGGCGGCATCTGCCCGGGCGTCCTGCCTGTGCCGGTGAAGTTCCTGGGAACCACGGGGCGAGCGACCGGCCGCGCCTTGAGGGTATATCCCGAAGTGCCTTGAAAAGCCGAGACAAATGGCGGTCCTGAAAGCGGCTATTGCAGAGGTCCATGAAGATGATTGAGCGCGCCTAAGTCAATGATCTATATTGGCGCATGGCGAAACGAGAACCGGACAAAAAAGCGGACATGAAAGTGGCGGTAGACCGGGGCGAAACCGTCTCCGAGATGGAACCGCTGCTGCTGCGCGAGGACTCGCGCCACCGGGCGGCGCTGACCGACCTTGCCCTGGAACTGGCGCAAAAAAGCGCGGGCTTCCGGCGTTCGCTGCCGGAAAACCTGGTGTCTTCCCTGGCCGATCTGGTCCGGTCGATGAATTGCTACTACAGCAACCTCATCGAGGGGCACGACACGCACCCGGTTGATATCGAGCGGGCGCTCAAGGGCGACTACAGCAAGGACGCCAAGAAACGCGACCTTCAGCTTGAGGCGAAGGCCCATATCGAGGTCCAGCGCTGGATCGACGGCGGCGGTCTTGACGGCCGCTCGGTCACGGCTACAGCGCTTCGGGAGATTCACCAGCGCTTTTGCAGTCTGCTCCCCGACGAGCTTCTGACTGTCGAGGACCCCATTACCAAAGATCGGGTCAAGGTTGTCGCTGGCGAGCTTCGTCACCGGGATGTCAAAGTCGGGCGCCACGTTGCCATCAGCCCGCCCGCTGTGCCACGCTTCCTCGCGCGTTTCGAGCAAGTGTATGGCGGCCTCGGGAAGACCGACACCATTCTGGCCACGGCGGCGGCCCATCACCGGCTGGTGTGGATTCACCCGTTCGTGGATGGCAATGGCCGCGTTGCTCGCCTCATGTCCCACGCGACCATGCTGGAGACCCTGGACACCGGCGCCGTCTGGTCGGTGGCCCGCGGTCTGGCCCGCAACGCGCAGACCTACAAATCTCACCTGGCCGCATGCGATCAGCCGCGACGTAACGATCTTGACGGACGCGGCCCGTTGAGCGAGGAAAGTCTTGCGGAATTCGCCCGCTTCTTTCTCATGACCTGCCTCGATCAGGTCGCCTTCATGGAAAAGCTGGTGCGGCCCGATGAACTGCGCACCCGCATCCAGCTCTGGGCGGAAGAGGAAATCCGGCTCGATCGGCTACCTCCCAAGTCGGGGGCCATCCTCGAAGCCGTGCTCTATCGTGGCGAATTACCTCGGGCCGATGCCGCTGGCATTATCGGGACAGGTGAACGGCAGGCCCGGCGGGTGGTCTCCGCCCTCCTCGACCGGGGCGTCCTGACTTCCGCCAGCACACGGGCGCCGCTACGGCTCGCATTTCCTGCAACACTGGCGCCGCGCTGGATGCCGGGGCTATTCCCGGATCAGGTGTGAGGTCGGCGCATCCCTTGCTTGTCTCGAAGGAGTGGACTGCTGCCGGTTCCACGGACTCCTCTTGTTTGCTGTTAAACCGCATGACGTCACCCGAAACGCCGCCGGCGTGGCTCGCAGTGCGGCGCGCTCAGAGGTGTGGTAAGCCTTACTCCTTAGGCTTTGCCGTGACGGGGTAAAAATCATCTGCCCCAGGCATAACATTCATCTCGTAAAGTTTTCGCATATAGGTGATGGGTGATTGGGGTGCTTCGGTCCATGCGGTCAGGCGCCAGCCCTCAGGTTTTTTACGAAATACAGCACTGGCGCGTGTGTCACCGCCGATGGGTTTTGGCATCGGACGAATTTTCATATCGTACTTGATCCGAAAGGTTGCGAAGGCGAGATCGTCACTGAGCCATTTGGCAGTTACCTGATTGAAGCGCATGCGAATCCCTTGGGTGATGCTGCTGGGGGTCCAGTAAGCGTGGACTTGCTTCCAGGTATGGAACCACTCATCTTGTTCTTCGGCGAGGTAACAGGGTGGGGAGTCGGTGTCCCATAACTCTTCCAGGCGCGGCGCATCTTGTAAGTCCCAGAGGTCTTGATAGGTTTTCAGTGTGTCACGGATTTCTGCTGTCAAAGCGTTGGTGTCGGTTGCGGCACTACGGGATGCTGCCTGTGCAGAGGAGAGAGCTGCCACACTCGCGCCCGTTGCCAACGTCAAATTCATGAAATCTCTTCGCTTAAGCATCATCTCACTCCCAATTATGTGCAGGAAGAAGTGGCCCCGCTTTTCCGGACAGCTTTCGCGGCCGGGATAAGTGGAGCCCTGCGGTTCAAGCTGCCGCCGCGAGCGGCACGGAACTGAAGTACACGATATCCGGGGTCTGGCGGTCAAGGGCACGATGCGGACGCCGGCCGTTATAGAAGCCCACGTAGCGGTCGATGCCGGCCTTGGCAGCGGACACCGTCTCGTAGGCGTGCAGG
>JADYZO010000009.1 GCA_020853135.1 Gammaproteobacteria bacterium | reverse complement strand
GGAGTAGTCTACGATCCGCTAAGTCTTTGAAAAACCAAGTCCGGCGTGTTTGGTAGTACATGAGCGCAATCATGTACCGCTGCTCCGAAGGCAGGGGTCGTGAGTTCGAATCTCGCCGGGCGCGCCATTCATCCCGGCAGGGGGCCGTGCGCTCCCTGCCGGCTGGCGACACCGGCATCGCCACGCGGGCGGGCATCAGCGCCGGGCGCGCGCGTGCTCCAGGCGGCTGAAATTCATCACGGGCACTTCATCCCCGCTGTCATCACCGGGAATGCCCTGCCTGGCGGTGGCGCCGAGGATCAGCGAAGCCACATAGGGATCCCAGCCGCCATCCGTGCTGTCGGGCAGGTCGGTGACCTGTGTGTCCTGTTCCGGTTTGCGTGATCGCTGGAAGGGCATGGCGGCGATTCTTGTTCTTGTGATCGACACGCCGGAAATATAGCCTCTTGCGCGCGTGCGTCCCATAAGGGAAAACCCGTTCTGACATAATGTCCGTGCTGGCAGGCAGCAGGGTTGGGCAGCGCGGCAGGCATCCCTCGCGGACGTCGTTCCCCGCCGGCACGACGCGGCAACGGCCCGCATCGCACGAACGCAGACCACATCCGGAGAAGCCATGAAGATCACGATCGTCGCCAACGGCCCCATCCTCATCGATACCGAAGCTGAGTGGACCTGGGAGGGCGAGGGCGAGCCCATCCGCAAGAAGGACCGCGTGGCGCTCTGCCGCTGCGGGGCATCGGCCATCAAGCCGTTCTGTGACGGCGCCCACCGCAAGATCGGCTTCCAGGCACCCGGTGGCACCGTGGAGCTGACACCGCGCTGATGCGGCCCCCGGCCGGGCCCACTCCGACGGGAGGTCATCCGCCAGCCATGCGCTTCCTCAAGCACCTGTTCCAGAACAACGAGGCCTGGGCGCAGCGCATGCGTGCGCGGGACCCGGCCTTTTTCTCCAAGCTTTCCGGGCAGCAGTCCCCCGAGTACCTCTGGATCGGCTGCTCGGACAGCCGCGTGCCGGCGAACCAGATCGTCGGGCTGGTGCCGGGTGAGGTCTTCGTGCACCGCAATGTCGCCAACGTGGTGGTGCACACCGACCTCAACTGCCTCTCGGTGCTCCAGTACGCCGTGGAAGTGCTGAGGGTGAAGCATGTCATGGTGGTCGGCCACTACGGCTGCGGCGGCGTGCTCTCGGCGCTGCGCAATGACCGGCTCGGGCTCATCGACAACTGGCTGCGCCATGTCCAGGACGTGCGCCTGAAGCACCTGCCGATGATGGAGGCCATCGCCAGCCATGCCAGCCAGGCGGATCGCCTCTGCGAGCTCAACGTCATCGAGCAGGCGCTCAACGTGTGCCAGACCACTGTGGTGCAGGAGGCCTGGGCGCGCCAGCAGCCGGTGACGGTGCACGGCTGGATCTACAGCCTCGCCGACGGCCGGCTGCGCGACCTCGACACCTGCATCGCCGGCCAGGACGAGCTGGTGCCGGTGTACTCCCAGGCGCTGGCGCGACTTGGCTGAGCGGGCCCGCCGATGCAGCCTGCGGCCACAGGGCGCCCGGCGTTGCGCAACCGCGATAGGGGCACCTGACCATGCGCCGCATCCGCCTCGTCCCGCCGATCTGTTTCCTGCTGGCCATCGTCCTGCAGGTGGCGCTCGACCGGCTGCTTCCCGGGCCGGAGATGCTCGATGCGAGCTGGCGCTGGCTCGGGCTGCTGCTGCCGGTTCCCGCGCTGCTGCTGGCCGCAACCGCGGCGTGGGCGCTGGTGCGCCGGCGCACCACACTCAACCCCTTCGGCACGCCCAGCCGGCTGGTGACTGACGGGCCGTTCCGCTACACGCGCAACCCCGTCTATCTCGCCCTCGCCTGCCTCCTGCTGGGGGTGGCGACGGGGCTCGGCAGTCTGGCGGCCTTCCTGGTGGTGCCGGCATTCGCCCGGGCGATCACGGCCGGTTTCATCCGGCGCGAGGAACAGGCCTTGTCCGCGGCCTTCGGCCCGGCCTATGCGGAGTATTGCCGGCGCGTAGGCCGCTGGCTCTGACGGGGCGTGAATGCGCCCGGCACGCGGATTTGCGCTATCGTGCGCGCCATGAAACTCGGTAGTGATCCCGGCTCGCAACTGTTCCTCACGCCGCTCGAGCGTGCCGTGCTCGAGGCGCAGGGGCGCCCCCTCGGTGCCGCTGCGCCCGCCTGGCTGGCCCAGTGCCGGAGCATCCGGGTCATCGGGCGGAGCCACAGCGGCGTTGGCTTCGTCACCCGGTTCGAGGTGCCAGCCGACGCCGCACCGCTTGCCACCGATGCCACTGGCCGGATCCCGCCCGTGTACGCCAGCCACCCGGCCCTGCGCGAGCCGGCGCAGTTCCTCATCCAGGTCAGGGATGGCCGGATCATCGCCCTGGAGGCCTTCTGCTTCGACGGCATGTGGCCGGCCGACGAGACGGGCTTCCGCATCACGGCTGCGCACTGAGCCGGCCGGCGCCGCGGCCTCCAGCGATCTTGCGTTCCCGCCGCCCGCCGCTGAGATACCTGCCACATCGCGAGGTGGGCAGCCGTCCCAACATCGTGGTGGACGGCGCACCGCTCGCCTCCACGGTGCTCACGCTCTCGCACTGGCCGAACAACGCCACCCCCGAGCCGTTCCGCCGCGACACCTCCACCGAGACTGCGCTCGCCTGGATCGAAGGCCACGACCCGCGACAGGTGGCGGGCGTCGTCACCAACAACCACTTCGACGAGGACGGCCTGTTCAGCATGTTCACGGTGCTGGACCCCGGTCTGGCCTGGCGCCACCGGCGCTTGCTGGCCGATGCGGCCCGCGCCGGGGACTTCGGCGAGTACCGCAGCCGCGAGGCGGCGCGGCTGTTCTTCATCGTCGAGGGCCACGCCGATCCACGGCGCTCACCGCTGCCGCCGGAGACCTTCACCGGCCCGCCGTCGCAGCGCGTGGCCGCACTCTACCGGGGCCTCCTGCCGCGCCTGCCGCGCCTGCTTGCCGCACCCGGTGGCTGGCGCGCCCTCTGGCAGGACCAGGAGGCGCACCTCGCTGCGAGCGAGGCACTGGTCGCCTCCGGGAGGGCCGTGATCGAGGAGGAGCCGGAGCTCGATCTCGCCATCGTGCGCATCCCGCAGGAGCTGCCCGCCCGCCCGCTGTGGCGCTACCTGCGTCGCGAGGAGGCCGCGTTGCATCCCATGGCGATCCACAACCGCACCCGGGCAGGGCGTCTCGTGCGCATCCAGGGCCGGCGGGTGGAAGTGCAGTACCGCTACGAATCCTGGCTGCAGCTGACCTCGCGCCGGCCGGCCATGCGGGTCGACCTGCAACCGCTGGCGCACTGGCTGAACCGGCGGGAGCGCAATGGCCGCTGGGTCTGGGAGGACACCCTGGAGATCGTCCCGCGCCTGCACATGCCGAACGGCGCCCCCTCATCGCTCCTGCCGCAGGTCATCCTGCGCGAGCTGCGCCACTGCCTCGCCACGCTGCCGCCGGCCTGGGATCCCTACCACTGGCCGCGCCGGGCGGCGTCGGCTTGACCCGCGCCGGGGCGGCGCGCATAACGGTGCCATGCCTGACGCGCCGCTGCCTTCGATCCGGGTCCAACCGGCCCTGCGGGCCACGCAGTGGGCCTGGCTTGCGGTCTTCTGGGGCGTGCTTGCGTGGTCGGCCATCCGCCCGAAGGACTACCCCACCTGGCTGCTCGAAGTGGCGCCGGCGCTCGCCGGATTCCTCGTCCTGGCCGGGACACGCCGCAGCTTTCCGCTGACGGCGCTCGCCTACGCGCTGGTGCTCGCGCACAGCGTGATCCTCATGGTGGGCGGGCACTACAGCTATGCGGAGGTGCCCCTGGGGGAGTGGCTGCGCGAGGCCCTCGGCCAGTCGCGCAACAACTACGACAAGCTCGGCCACTTTGCGCAGGGGTTCGTCCCGGCAATCCTGGCCCGTGAGCTGATGATCCGCCTGCGCATCGTGAGCCGGCCGGCCTGGCGCAATTTCCTGGTGGTCTGCGTCTGCCTGGCGATCAGCGCGGCCTATGAGCTGATCGAGTGGGGCGTGGCACTGGCGAGTGGCACGGCTGCCGATGCCTTCCTCGGCACGCAGGGGTATGTCTGGGACACGCAGTCGGACATGGGCTGTGCACTGCTGGGTGCGGTGCTGGCCCTGCTGCTCCTGGGACGCTGGCACGATCGCCAGCTCACGCGCCTGACCCGCGGCTAGCTAGCCGCGCCGGCCGTCGAGTTCGGCACAGTCCCTGCACTGGGTGGCGGCCGGCCGCACCTTGAGGCGACCCTCGCCGATGGCCTCGCCGCAGCTGACGCAGATGCCGTAGGTGCCGGCATCCAGGCGCTGGATCGCGGCGTCGATGTCGGCGATCTGCTGGACGGCCTCGGTCTCCAGGGCCGACACCACGGCGATGTTGCCGATCTGGGCCGCCTGCTCGGCGGAGTCCTGGTCGAGCGGATTGCGGGCGTGCTCGTGGATCGTGGTCACGCGCCTGCGCAACTCCGCCTTGTGTGCCAGCAGGCGGGCGCGGATTTCCGTGGTTTCTTCCGGTGCTCGATCCATGATGGTTCCCGTGCGGTGGCCGCCTGTTCAGGGCTCCCCGGGGACCAGCAGCGACATGCGTACCAGGTCCGCCAGCGAGCGGGCATTCATCTTCTCCATGACCCGAGCCCGGTGGATCTCCACGGTGCGCTGGCTCAGGTTCAGGTCCATGGCGATGACCTTGTTGGCCAGGCCGCCCACCACGCACTGCATGACCTCGCGCTCGCGGGGCGTCAGGTTCTGGAAGCGCTCCTGCACGTCGCGACGGTAGTCCTCGTCGGAACGGTGGTCATGGTCCCAGGCGAGCGCCTGGTTGATGCGGTCGAGCAGCTCCTGGTCGCGGAACGGCTTCTGGATGAAGTCGAAGGCCCCATGGTGCATGGCCTCCACGGCCATGGGGACATCGCCGTGACCGGTGACGAAGATGACCGGCATGGTGCAATCCTGGGCCTTGAGCTTCTGCTGCAGTTCCATGCCGCTCATCCCCGGCATGCGGATGTCGAGCACGATGCAGCCGGCCATGCTGGAGGCGTAATTGTCGAGGAAGGCCTGGGCGGACTCGAAGAGCCGGGCCTTCTGGCCCATCGATCGCAGCAGCAGGCCGAGCGAGTCGCGCACGGCCTGGTCATCATCGATGACGAATACCTGGGGTTCCATCGCCGGGCTATTTTTCCAGTGCAGCGGGCAGCGTGAAGTAGAACGTCGCCCCGACGTCAGAGTTGTTCATGTAATCGAGTTTACCCCCATGGGCGGTGATGATGGAACGGCTGATGGCCAGGCCCATGCCCATGCCGGTGACCTTGGTGGTGAAGAAGGGCGTGAAGAGCCCCTCCCGCGCGCGCTCCGTGACCCCGGGGCCGCGGTCGCTGATCTCCACCTGCAATTCATCGTCGTCCGTGAGAGTGGCCTGCAGGCTCAGCAGGCGGTCCGCCTCGGGAATGTCAGCCATGGCATCCACGCCGTTGCGCAGGAGGTTGAGGATCACCTGCTGGATCTGCACCCCGTCCACATTGACCAGGGGCAGGTCCGGGGCAATGACGATGCGCAGCTCCACGCGATTGGCGCGGGCATCGAGTTCGGCCAGCGGCCGGATCTCCTCGAGCATCTCGTCGAATGCCACCAGGCGCCGGTGGGTTTCACGGCTGCGCGTGAAATTGCGCATGCGCTGGATGATCTGGCCAGCGCGGTGCGCCTGGCCGCCGATTTCGCGCAGCGCCGCGATGATGTCGTCCCGGGCATCGGGCCCCTGGTCCAGCAGGCGCTGGCAGGCTGCGGTGTAGGTGGCAATGGCGGAGAGGGGCTGGTTGATCTCGTGGGCGATGGCGGCCGCCATCTCGCCCATGGTGGTGAGGCGACTGGCATGGAGCATCTGGTCACGATGGCGCAGCGTCTCCTCCTCGGCCTCCTTCTGCGCCGTGAGGTCGCGGATCAGGCCGACGAAGCGCCGGCCCCGGGGCGAGTGGGCCTCCCCGACGGACAGCGTTGCGGGGAATAGCGAACCGTCGCGCCGGCGGGCCGCCACCTCGCGGCCGAAGCCGATGATGTTCTGCCGGCCCGTGCGCTTGTAGCGCTCCACGAAGCCCTGGTGGCCCCTGGCCATATCGGGCGCCATCAGCAGGGCCAGCGGCCGGCCGAGGACTTCGGCCGCGGAGTAGCCGAACATGGTGACCGCCGCCTGGTTGAACCTGAGGATGTGGCCGGCGTCGTCGATGACGACGACGGCGTCCACCGCGGCATTCAGCAGTGCATCGAACTCGCTGGCCTCGGCCGGGTCATGCGGGTCGTGTTCAAGGGCATCGGGTCCGTTCACGCTTTGGATCCTCCAGCGGGCGTGGCGCAGGGCGGCCGAAGATACACCGGGCACTTGTCCGGCGGCCAGCCGCCACGGCCTGCGGGCCGGCCGGGCCCGTACCGGGAAAATTGTGGCGGGCCGGGGCCGTTCAATGGCTGGCCGGCTCGTGCATCTCCATGAAGTCGGCAGCCTGGGCCCGGTAGGTCACGGCACTGTCGAAGTGCGCGGGCTTGATGACCAGCACATCGCAGGACAGCTGGTCCAGCACGTGCTCGGTGGTGCTGCCGATGAAGGCCTGCGCCAGCCGGGACCGGGCCACCGCGCCCATGACCGCCAGCTGCACGTCCAGTTCCCGGGTGACGGCGGGGATCATCCCGGCGGGCGGACCCCGGCGCAGATGCGTCCTGGGCGGCGGGATGCCGTGGGCCGTCGCCAGCTTGTGCAGCCGGCCCTCGTGCTCCGACCGTGATCCGGAGTACAGCGCCAGGGCTTCCGGGCCCGCGCAGGGCACGCAGAAATCCGCAGGCAGGGCTTCGCTCTCATGGCAGTGGACCGCATGGACTTCCCCGTCGAGTTCCCTCGCCAGCGTGGTAGCCTCGGTCAGGATGCGGTGATCGAGATCGGCGGGCTTGTCGTGCTCGTGGTGGGGATCGACGAAGGCCGCCAGTCGCGGCTGGCCGGACCAGGCCGGACCGCGCACCAGCCACAGCGGTGCCGGACAGTCGCGGATCAGGTGCCAGTCGGTGTTGGTGATCAGCGCCCGCGAGATGGCCGAGTGGAAGCGTGAATCCTTCATGACCAGCCGCGGCTCGCTGCGCAGCGTTTCGCGGATAATGGCTTCATGCAGCGGCCGATCCCAGACCGCCTTCGTCGTCACCTCGATGCCGGTGCAGCCCTGCGCGAGGCTGCGCAGCTTTTCCAGCTGGCTGCAGAGTACCGCACGGCGTGCCTTGCGCGGGTCGATGCTCCGCGGCAGCGCGGTGGGGTGGCCTTCGTGCGCACAGGCCAGCAGCTCCAGCCCGAGGCCGAGGCTGCGTGCCACGGCCACGCCCCGTGCCACCGCGGGCTGTTCCGTGCTGGCTGGATCGACGACGAGCAGTATGTTCCGTGCCTTGGCCATGACGTGAACTCCACTGTACGTCCTATGGTACTGCGAACCCCACGGGTGGATGGCAGCGGGGGCCGGGTGCGGCTGAACCGGGCTGCCGGCCGTGGCTGAGCCCGGGCCACGTCTGGCCGGGCTGGTCCTGGCCGCGGGCGCAGCCACGCGCTTTGGCGGGCCCAAGCAGCTGGCGCAAGTCGGCGGTGTGTCCCTCATCGAGCGTGCGGCGGCGCTCGCCCTGGGCTGCTGCGATGCCGGCGTCGTGGTCGTGACCGGAGCGCATGCCGGGGCGGTGGAGGCCGCGGTGTGCCACCTTCCCGTCGTGCTGGCGCGCAACGATGCCTGGCCGGACGGGTTGGCTGGCTCGTTGCGCAGGGGCCTGGATGCCCTGCCCCGGACTGCCGATGCCTGCCTGGTCATGCTCTGCGACCAGCCGGAAATCGCTGCCGCCGACCTGTCCAGGCTCGTGGCCGCATGGCGGGGGGCGCCGGGGCAGATGGCGGCGGCGTACTACGGCGGCGCCCCCGGGGTTCCGGCCGTCTTCCCGCGCTCCGCCTGGCCGCAGCTCGCGCAGCTGCACGGGGATCGCGGTGCCCGCGGCGTGCTGGCCTGTGCCGCCCTGCTCACCACCGTCGCCATGCCGGCTGCCGCGCTGGACATCGACACCCGCGCCGACCTCGGGCGCCCGCGCCCGGAGTGATGGCTGCGCGCCTTGCCCTGCACGGAGGCTGCGGTGTACCTTCTCGCGCCTCTGCAGGATGGCAGCGAGGCGGGAGGAACCCCGGTCATGGCGCGCGTACGGGTGGAGTATTTCGCGGTGCTGCGTGAGCGTGCCGGGTGCCGCGAGGAGGAACTCGACACGCAGGCCGGCTCGGCGCGCGCGCTGTTCGCCGAGCTTGAGGCGCGCCACGGATTCCCCCGCCTGCCGAGCCTCCAGGTGGCCATCAACGAGGAATTCCGTGACTGGGACAGCCCCGTCAGCGACGGCGACACCATCGTGTTCATCCCGCCGGTGGCTGGCGGCTAGGCCACGTGCCCGCCCAATTCACCCTCTCCCGCGCGAGGCTGGACCCGGCCGCCCTGGGTTGCCTGCTTGCGGACGACAGCTGCGGCGCCCTGGTGGCTTTCGAGGGCCGGGTGCGCAACCACAATGAAGGCCGGCCTGTCGTGCGCCTCGAATACGAGGGTTACGAGGCGCTGGCAGTCAAGGAAGGCACGAAGGTGGTGAACGAGGCGCTGGCCCGCTTTCGCATCGAGCATGCCGGCTGCGTGCACCGCCTCGGGCCACTGGCGCTGGGGGAGGTGGCGGTGTGGGCGGGCGTGAGCGCCCACCATCGTGATGAGGCCTTCGCCGCCTGCCGCTACATCATCGACGAGGTGAAGGCGCGGGTGCCGATCTGGAAGAAGGAGTTCTACGCCGACGGCGATTCGGGCTGGGTCAACTGCAACATCAGGTAGCGCGGGGTCAGCGCCGGCGCTCGCGCTCGATCAGCTCGCTGGTGACGGCCAGCACATCCTCCATCTTCTTGATGCCCGGCGCGTCGGTGCTGTACTTGCCATCCACGATCAGCAGCGGGACGCTGTGCACCTCGTAGCGTTCGGTCAGGTCCCTGGCGCGCTTCAGCTGGCTCTCGACGGCAAAGGAGCGGAAGGTCTTCTGGAACTCGTCGGCGCTCACGCCAAACCGGGCGAAGAACGCCTGGATCTCGCTCTCCGTCGTCAGCATGTGTTTCTCGGTGTGGATCTCGCGGAAGATCGCCGAGTGCATTTCGTCGATCTTCCCCAGTGCCTGGGCCGTGTAGAAGATCCGTGCGTGGATCTGGTTGGTCGGGTTCCACATCACCGGCAGGCGCACGAAGCTCACGTCGGCCGGGAGCTTTTTCACCCAGTCCTGCAGCATGGGATCGAACTGGTAACAGTGCGGGCAGCCGTACCAGAACGCTTCGGTGACCTCGATCTTGCCCGGTGCCCCCGTCGTACCCTGGGCCGTCGTCAGCACCTTGAAATCAGTGCCTTCCTTGAAGCGCCAGTTCGGCTCGCCGGCCGGTGCAGCGGCGCTGGCGAGCTTCAGTTGCTCGCCGCCCGTGTCCGCGGCCGCACTCTCCTGCACGCCGGCCGGGGCCGGGCTCGCCGCGGGCTTCGCGGTGTCAGCCGCGGGAGCCGGGGCCTGCTCAGCCTTCCCGGCGGCGGGTGCGGGTGGCGGTGTCGGCTCCACCGATGTGCCATTGCCCGATGGGCTGCCGCAGGCAGCCAGGAGTCCCACGGCCAGGACGAGTGCCCAGTGATGCAGGCGGGAGGCGATCGCGCCGGATGGGTTCAGCATGGTTGGGTTCTCCTGGCCGTCGGTGGGGCCGTCAGCGCAGTCCCTGCACGTAGGAGGCCACCGCGTCGATCTCGGCATCGGTGAGGTGACTGGCGGTGTTGCGCATCATCTGGTTGAGGTCCGAGGTGCGTTGTCCGCCCCGATAGGCGCGCAGCTGCGCAGCCACGTAAGGCGCCTGCTGGCCGGCGATGGCGGGATAGCCGGCCGGGGCGTTGCCGGCGCCGTGGGGGCCATGGCAGGCGAGGCAGGCGGCGGTGCTGGTTTCCTTGTTGCCGCCGCGGTAGAGGCGCTCACCACCAGCGGCGGCCTGCTCCGGTTCCGACGCGCCCGGGGTGCGGGTCCGGGAGGCGAAATAGGCGGCAAGATCCTGCACGTCCTGGTCGCTGAGGGCCGCGGCCTGGGCCGACATGAGCGGATCGCTGCGTTCACCGCTCTTGAAGGCATGCAGCGTGTGCGTGATGTAGGCGGCATTCTGGCCGGCGAGACTCGGCCACATCGGATTGAGGCTGTTGCCCTCGGGGCCATGGCAGGCGGTACAGACCACCGCCTTGGTTTCCCCGGCTTCGGCGGAGCCTGCCGCGGCAGCCGGACCGGCAGCCAGCAGGAGGGTGACGAACATCGCCCAGGCGCCGGCGGCGGCTGGCATTGCAACAATACGGCCCATCGATGTCATGTGGTCGCTGGCTCTGGTGGGTTTGAAAAGCCCGCCTGCGAGGCACGTGCTACACTCGCGGCGGCGCCGCATTCTACACCAATGCCCCATGCACCGGCGCCGTGGCCTGCGGCAGGCGTGGTCCGGCGGGCCGGGGTCTTGTCCATCCAGCAGATCGCGAGCGTCCATGGCCGGCTACCCGCAAGCCAGGTTCCTTACCAGCGCGAACCGGCCGGGGCAGTTCCTGCCCGATGAAGGCGCCGAGGTGGCTTTTGCCGGCCGGTCGAATGCCGGCAAGTCCAGCGCGATCAATGCCATCACCAACCGCCGCCAGCTCGCCCGCACCAGCCACACGCCGGGGCGTACCCAGCTGGTGAATTTTTTCGAGCTGGCGGCGGGCGAGCGCATCGTGGACCTGCCGGGCTACGGCTTTGCGCGGGTGACCGAGGCGATGCAGGCCCACTGGCGCCAGCTGCTGGAGACCTACTTCCGGTCGCGCCGTTCCCTGCGCGGCCTGTTTCTTGCCGTGGACAGCCGCCGCGGCCTGGGTCCGCTGGACCTGCAGATGCTCGGCTGGTGCGCCTCGCTCGGGCGCCCGGTGCATGTCCTGCTCACCAAGGCGGACAAGCTCAGCCGGGCGCAGGCGGCGGCTGTCCTGGGCACTGCGACGGCCGCCGCGGGGTCCGGTGTCAGGGTGCAGCTGTTTTCGGCGACCACCGGGGATGGCGTGGAGGCTGCACGGGGGCGCCTGCGGGAGCTGCTGCGCGGCTAGACAAGAAAATGCCCCGGGTGCAGGGCACCCGGGGCCATGGTTCCGGCCAGTTGGGGTGACCGGCCGGCAATACCCGCCCAGGGGGAGGAAGAGGCGGGGGCGCTTTCGTCGCGCCTGGTTGCTTTGGCCCATCCGGGGCGGAAAAGTTCCGTGACCGCCCCGTCGATGATGGCCTCAGTGGGCCTCGTCCCAGTTGGCACCCGCATTCACCTCGACTTTGAGGGGAACGCGCAGCTGCGCCGCCGCAGACATGAGCCGGGGCAGTTCCGTCATCACCCGGCTGCGGGCCTGCTCGTGGACCTCGAGCACCAGCTCGTCGTGCACCTGCAGGGTGAGCCGCGCGGGGATGGCCTCCTGGCGCAGCCAGGCATCGGTGGCGATCATCGCCCGCTTGATGATGTCGGCAGCCGTACCCTGCATGGGCGCATTGATGGCGCTGCGTTCGGCGTACTGGCGTCTGGCTGCCTGTCGTGCGTCGATGTCCTGCAGGTACAGCCGCCGCCCGAAGACCGTTTCGACATGGCCGCGCTCGCGCGCCTCGCGGCGCGTGCGGTCCATGTAGGCCTTCACGCCGGGGTAGCGCGTGAAGTAGAGGTCCACGTAGCCCTGCGCCTGCTCGCGCCCGATGCCGAGCTGGCGGGCCAGGCCGAAGGCCGACATGCCGTAGATCAGCCCGAAGTTGATGGCCTTGGCGGAGCGGCGCTGATCGACGGTCACCTCCGCCGGAGGCACCCCGAAGACCTCGGCTGCGGTCGCGCGGTGGATGTCCGCGTCGGCCGCGAAGGCGGCCAGCAGTCCTTCGTCCCCGGAGAGGTGCGCCATGATGCGCAGCTCGATCTGCGAATAGTCAGCCGCCACCAGGACGTGCCCGGGGGGCGCGATGAAGGCCTGGCGGATGCGCCGGCCGGCATCGGTGCGGATCGGGATGTTCTGCAGGTTCGGATCCGAGGACGAGAGCCGGCCCGTGGCTGCCACGGCCTGGTGGTAGGAGGTGTGGATGCGTCCGGTGCGCGCCGACACCAGTCCGGGAAGCTTGTCGGTGTAGGTGGACTTGAGCTTGGCGAGGCTCCGGTAGTCGAGGATCAGCCGTGGCAGCAGGTACTCGCCAGCCAGCTCCTCCAGCACGTCCTCCGCCGTGGACGGCTGCCCCGTGGGCGTCTTGCGCAGCACCGGCAGCCGCTGCTCTTCGAAGAGGATCTCCAGCAGCTGCCTGGGCGAACCGAGGTTGAACGGCCGGCCGGCCGCGCTATGGGCCGCCTGCTCGACTTCCAGCATCCTGACGGCAAACTCCTGGCTCATCGCCCGCAGGAGCTTCGTGTCCACCAGCACACCGGCTTCCTCCATGCGCAGGAGCACGGGAACGAGCGGCTGTTCGATGTCGCGGTAGACCGCGGCCAGCGCGGGCTCGGCTGCCAGCCTTGGCCAGAGCACCTGGTGGAGCTGCAGCGTGACATCGGCATCCTCGGCGGCGTACCGGGTGGCGACATCGACGGCGACGTCGGCAAAGCCGATCTGGCTGGCGCCCCGGCCGGCGACATCCTCGTAGGTGATGGTGCTGCGCCCCAGGTAGTGGCGCGCCGCGGAGTCCATGTCGTGGCGGATCACCGTGCTGTTGAGCACGTAGGACTCGAGCATGGTGTCGAAGGCCATGCCACCCAGCCGGATGCCGTGGTTGGCGAGCACGTGCGCATCGTACTTCAGGTGATGGCCCACCTTGGCGTGCTGCGGGGATTCCAGCCAGTCCTTGAGCAGGCCGAGCACCTCATCGCGCGGGAGCTGTTCCGGCGTGCCCGGGTGGCGGTGCGCCAGTGGCACGTAGGCCGCCTCGCCCGCCGTCGTGGCGAACGACAGGCCGACGATTTCGGCCTGCATGTAGTCGAGGCTGGTGGTTTCGGTGTCGAAGGCCGTGAGAGCGGCCGAGCAGATCCTGTCGTGCCACCGCTTGAGTGCAGCGCGGGTGAGGAGGGTCTCGTAGCGGCCCGGGCCGGCCGGCACCGCCGGCCCGGGTGGCTGGTCGGCAGCCGCATCCTGCGCGGATGACGGCCGGCCGGCGCCGTCGAGCTGCCGGAGCAGGCTGCGCAGTTCCAGCCGCTCGTAGAGCGCACGCAGCCTGGCGGTGTCCGGAGCGCGGGGCACCAGGTCGCGCGGCGCCACGCCGAGGTCCAGCGCGCAATTGATGGTTGCGAGCTGCCGTGACAACTCCAGCGTACCCAGGTTCTCCCGCAGGCTCTCGCCCACCTTGCCGGGGATCGTGCCGGCGCTGGCGAGGAGCCTGTCGATGGAGCCGTATTCCTGCAGCCACCGGGCCGCGGTCTTCGGTCCGACCTTCGGCACCCCCGGGATGTTGTCGGAGCTGTCGCCGACCAGGGCCAGGTAGTCGATCATCTGGCCGGGTTCCACGCCGAACCTGGCGATGACGCCTGCGCGGTCCCAGGTCTTTCCGGCCATGGTGTCCACCACGGTGACATGCGGGCCGACCAGCTGGGCCATGTCCTTGTCGCCGGTGGAGATCAGCGTGTCGATGCCCGCGGCTGCCGCGCGGTGCGCCAGGGTACCGATGACGTCATCGGCTTCCACGCCCTCGATGCGCAGCAGGGGCAGGCCTTCGGCCTGCACGGCCTCCATCAGCGGGGCGATCTGGGCACGCAGGTCGTCGGGCATCGGTGGCCGGTGCGCCTTGTATTCGGCGAACAACTCGTCACGGAACGTCCTGCCCGGCGCGTCCATCACCACCGCGATGAGCGCCGGTGCCTCCTCGCGCAGCAGCTTGTGCAGCATGTTGAGCACGCCGAGCACGGCGCCGGTCGGTTCGCCCCGGCTCGAGGACAGGGGGGGCAGCGCATGGAAGGCGCGGTAGAGGTACGACGAGCCGTCGACGAGGACGAGGCGTGGGGCGGGAGGCATGGGCGGATTATAGGCTGCCCCCGTGCAGCGGCTTTTCCAGCACCATGAACTCGAGCGGCAGCCGCGGAATGCCGAAGCTCGCGTCCGCGAACCTGAAGGCACGGGTCTCGCCGGTGGGCAGGAAGCCCTGGCGCAGGTACCAGGCGATGAGTTCGTGCCGCCGCGAGATCACCAGCATGGCCAGGCTGTCCAGTCCGAGCCTGCGGGCGTGGTCTTCGGCGGCCTCCATGAGCAGTGAGCCGATGCCCCGTCCCTGCAGGCCCGGCGCCACGCTGAGCATGCCGATGTAGAGCTGCCCGCCCGTCCGGCGCAATTCCACGCAGGCCACCAGCCGCCCTCCTGCCTCCCCGAGCAGCAGCGTGCAATCGGCGTCGGCGAGCAGCGCCTGGACGTTCGCCAGGCTGATGCGGCTGCCATCGAGCAGGTCCGCTTCCGTGGTCCAGCCCTGCCGGCCGGTGTCACCACGGTAGGCGCTGTTCACCAGCGCCGTGATGGCTCCGGCGTCGTCGCCGCGTCCTGCACGCAGCCGGATGTCCATGGTGCAGCCGGCAGCCGGTCAGCGCGGGGGTTGGTCGGCGTTCCTGTCGTCCGCCTGCTGTGCCGGGGCCGTCTGCGGCGCTGTCACGGCCTGCGGCGGCTCCGGCAGGTAGAGATCGCCCTTCAGCCCGCAGGCGCCGAGGCTGCCGCCGAGGGCCAGCACGATCAGGGTCAGGGTCGGCTTGTGCATCGGCGGATTATACGGTGGGGCTCCGGCGGCCGGGTGCCGCCCGCCGGCTCAGACTTCCCCGGCCTTCTTCAGCTCGGCCGCCACGCGCTGGTACGCTTCGCGGAAGCTCAGCCCTTCCTCGAGCACGAGGCGGTTGGCGCGGCCGGCGGCATAGATGCCGGCATCGAGGTGGATGTTCTCCGGGCGGAAGGCCACGCCGCCGAGCATGTGGCTCATGACCGCGCAGCTCTCGGCCGTGACGTCGATGGCGCGGAACAGCGGGCCCTTCATGCGCTGGAGGTCGCGCTGGTAACCCGAGGGCAGCTTGGCCGGCAGCGCCAGCACCTCCACCAGCGCACCCTGCAGGGTTGCCGTGGCGCCGCGCACCAGCTCGAGCACGTCGGGATTGCGCTTCTGCGGCATGATCGAGGAGCCGGTGGTCATGTTGCCCGGGAGCTGCACGAAGGCGAACTCCTGCGTGTAGAACAGGAGCAGGTCGGCGGCCAGCCGGCCGAGGTCCTGCATCAGCAGGCAGAGTTCGAACACCAGCATGGCCTCGCCCTTGCCGCGGGAGATCTGCACCGCGGTCACCGGCTCCTGCACGGCGTCGAAGCCGAGCTGCTTGCGCGTGGATTCGCGGTCGATGGGCAGTCCCGGCACGCCGTAGCCGGCGGCACTGCCGAGCGGGTTCTTCGCCAGACGCCGGCGCGTGGCTGCAATGCCGGCGGCATCGTCGCGGATTTCGGCGGCGAAGCCCTCGGCCCAGAGCGGCACCGAACTCGGCATGGCCTGCTGCATGTGGGTGTAGCCGGGCAGGGCGGTTTCCGCCTCGCGCCGGCCGAGTGCCGTCAGTGCCTCCGCCACGGCCAGCGCGCCGCGTTCCAGGCCGGCGGCGGCATCGAGCAGGTAGAGTCGCAGTGCGGTCAGCAGCTGGTCGTTGCGCGAGCGGCCGAGGTGCACGCGTTTGCCCGCTTCGCCGATCCGCTCGGTGAGGCGGCGCTCGAGCGCGGTGTGCGCGTCCTCATCCTCCAGGCCGATGTGCCAGTCGCCGGCGGCGTGGCTGGCCGCCAGGGCCTGCAGGCCGACGCAGATGGCATTGAAGTCGCCGTCGCCGAGCAGCTTCTGCTGGTGCAGCATCGTGGCGTGGGCGATGGAGCCGCGCACGTCGAACGGCACCAGGCGCTCGTCGAGGCTGTGGTCCTCGCCGGCCGTGTAGCGCAGCACGCGGGCGTCCAGCGCCTCGCCCTTCTCCCATAGCCTGCTCATCGTGCGCTCCTGTGCGCGGCTCCCGCCGCAGCTACGCGTTCTGCTCTTCCTTCGACAGCATGTTGATGTTCTCCACCACGAGCGTGCCGGTGCCCTCGTTGGTGAAGATCTCCAGCAGCAGGCTGTCGGGAACCTTGTAGGAGATCACGTGCACGCGGGGAACACCGCCGCGGATCGCCGCCTCGATGGCCCTGGCCTTGGGCAGCATGCCATCGGCCAGCGAGCCGGCCCTCTCCATGCGCTCGAGCCCGGCCAGGTCCACGTAGGACACCAGCGAGGAGGGGTTGCTGCGGTCCTCGAGGATGCCCGGCGCCCCGGTGGCCAGCACCAGCTTGGCGGCGCCCAGCGAGGTGGCCAGTGCGGCCGCCACGGTGTCGGCGTTGATGTTGAGCAGCGTGCCCCCGGCGTCGGCCGACAGCGGACTCACCACCGGCAGCAGCCCGTTCTCCAGCTGGGTGCGCAGCACGCTCGAGTCGATCGCCTCGATGTCGCCGACGAAGCCGTAGTCCACGGCTGCGGCCTGGCCGGGCACGCGTACCGGCGCGCGCTTCCTGGCGCGGATCAGCCCGGCGTCCACGCCGCTCATGCCGATGGCGGGCAGGTCGAGCTGCCGGCAGGCGGCGACGATCTGGGTGTTGATCTGGCCGTTGAGCACCATGGTGGCCACGCCGAGCGTGCGCTCGTCGGTGACGCGCCGGCCTTCGACCATGCGGGTCTCGATGCCGAGCGCCTCGGCCAGCTGGGTGTTCTGCGGACCGCCGCCATGCACCAGCACCGTGCGGATGCCGACCTGATGGAGGATCGCCACCTGCTCGATGAGCGCCCGGGTGCCCTTCGGGTCGGCGAATACCTCGCCACCCGCCTTGATGATGAAGATCTTGCGCCGGTACAGGCGCACGTATGGCGCGGCGTGGCGGAGCGCCGCCACGACGATGTCGCGATTCTGAGGATTCTGCAGCATTTTCAGGCCCCCGGTCCCATCATCTGGTAAAGCACGGCCATCTGGCCCCACATGCGGTTCTCCGCCTCGTGCACCACCACGCTGCGCGGGCCGTCGAGAACCCGGTCGGTCACCGCCACGCCGCGGCGCACGGGCAGGCAATGCATGAACCGGCAATCGGGCCGCGTGGTGGTGAACCACGGGTCATCGACGCGCCAGTCCTGCAGTTCCTCGCGCAGCTTCGCATCGGCCACGCGGTCGCCGTAGTGGCGGGTGGAGGACCACTCCTTCGCGTAGATGATGTGCGCGCCTTCCAGCGCCTCCCTGCGGTCGGCCGTCTCGCGCACCGAGCCGCCCGACTGGGTGGCGGCCTTGCGGGCCTTGTCCATGATCGCCTGCGGCAGCTCGAAGCCCTCCGGCCTGACCACGGTGACATCCATGCCACGCATGGCGGCCATGTGCAGCGTCGCCGAGGGCACCGCCAGCGGCAGCGCCTTCGGGTGCCAGGCCCAGGAGAGCACGAACTTGCCGCCCTTGCGCGGCACCTTGAGCTCATCCATGGTCTTCCAGTCGGCCAGGCTCTGGCAGGGATGCTGGATGGCGGACTCCATGTTGATGAGCGGCTTCTTCACCAGCGTGCGCATGACGGCGTATTCCCTGTCCGCCAGGTCGTCCTCGAGCTTCGCGCGGTTGGCGAAGGCGCGGATGCCAAGCGCATCGCCATAGCTGGAGATGACCGGGATGGCTTCCCGCAGGTGCTCGGCCGCGACACCGTCCATGACGATCCCGGAGCGCGTCTCCAGGCCGTGGATGGACATGTCCGGCGAGATCACGAACGAGCCGCCGCCCAGGCGGATCATCGCCGCCTGAAAGGAGGACAGCGTGCGCAGCGAGGGCGACAGGAACAGCAGCGCCAGCACCTTGCCGGCCAGCGCCTGTGGCTCGGGGTGCTGCTGCAGGCGCGTGGCAAGCCGGATCAGCGCCTCGACTTCCGGGATCTGGAAGTCCGCAAGATCGTTGAATTCCTTCAATGGCATCTTCGGGCCCTTCGTGGTGTGGAGCGGGGTCAGCCCGGGCCGATGTCGGCCAGGGCGTTGAGCAGGGCGTGCACGTGCCCGCGCTGCAGCGTCAGCGGTGGCAGCAGGCGCACGATGTGCGGGTCGGCGCTGGTGCCCACGAGGATGTCGCGCTCGAGCAGCTCGTTGAGCACCTGCTTCGCCGGCTTGCGGCAGCGCAGGCCGAGCAGGAAGCCCCGGCCCTGCACGGCCTGCACCGGGCCGAGCGGCATGGCGGCGATGATCTCCTGCGACAGCGTGCGCACGTTGTCGATGAGCCGGTCGCGCCGGATCACCTCGATTACCGTGGACATGAGCGCGCTCGCCAGCGGGCCGCCGCCGAAGGTGGTGCCGAGATCGCCGTGTTTCAGGCCGGCAGCCACCGCAGGGGTCATCATCAGCGCGCTGCAGGGAAACCCGGCGCCCAGGGCCTTGGCGACGGTGAGCATGTCCGGGCTCACGCCGGAGAGTTCGATGGCGAAGGGCGCGCCACAGCGGCCCATGCCGCTCTGGATCTCGTCGGCGATAAGCAGCGCGCCGTGGCGCCGGCACGCGGCGGCGATGCCGCGCAGGAAGGCCGGGTCCAGGTCGAAGGCGCCAGCCTGGCCCTGCACCGGCTCGAGGATCACCGCCGCGACGCTGTCATCGATCAGTGCTTCTGCCGCGCCGATGTCGTTGCGGGGGATGAAGCCGGCATCGAAGGGCGTGCGCGGGAAGCCGTACCACTTGCCCACGGCCGACCAGGTCACGGCGGCCGCGGCCGCGGTGCGTCCGTGGAAGCCGTGCTCGATGGCCAGGATGCGGCCGCGGCCGGTCAGGCGGCAGGCCAGGCGCAGCGCGTTCTCGTTGGCCTCCGCACCGCTGTTGGCGAAGAACACCAGGTCGAGTCCGGCAGGTGCGAAGTCGACCAGCCGCCTGGCCGCCGCCTCGCGCACATCCAGCGCCACGGCGTTGCTCTGGAAGAACAGCGTGCGGGCCTGGGCCTCCAGCGTGCGCACGATGTCCGGGTGCCCGTAGCCGAGCCCCGCCACGGCGTGGCCGCCGTAGAAGTCGATGATGCGCCGTCCGCCCGCCATGAGGTAGACACCCTCGGCGGATTCCGGCTTGAAGGGCAGGTAGGGGTAGACGTCGAGCAGGTGGCTTGCGCTGTTCATGCCCAGGCCATCCCCGGTGCGGTGAGTCCGGCCGTCTCGGGCAGGCCCAGCTTGCGGTTGGCCCACTGGATGGCACCGCCGGCCGCCCCCTTGACGAGGTTGTCCTCGACCACCATCACGGCAACGCTGCCGGCATCCACGGTGACGCCGATGTGGCAGTGGTTGCTGCCGACGATGTCCTTGAGCCGCGGCATGCCGTCGACCACGGTCACGAACGGCGCACCGGCGTAGAAGTCCTTGAACTGCTGGCGCACGGCATCCGCGCCCGTGGCCCCCTCCAGGCGCGCCTGCATCGTCATGTGGATGCCGCGGGCGAACGGCCCGGACTGGGGCACGAAGTGCAGCCGCGGGCGCTGGCCCGTCGCCTGCTCGCACAGCCCCACGACCTCCGGCGCGTGCCGGTGGACCAGCGGCTGGTAGGCAAACACGTTGGCGTGCCGCTCCGGGTGGTGCGTGGTGGCGATCGGCGTGCGCCCGGCGCCGGTGCTGCCGGTGATGCCGACGGCGAACAGGTCGTGCCCGGTGATGCCCAGCCTGAGCAGGGGCACGGCGGCCAGCAGCATGGCCGTGGCGAAGCAGCCGGGGTGGCCGACATGCGGCCGGTCGGTCTCCTGCAGGTGCTCGGGCAGCGCACTGGCGAACTCGCCGAGCAGCTGCGGGGCGCCGTGCGGGTGCTTGTAGACCGCCTCGTAGGCGGCCGCGGTGGCGAAGCGGAAGTCCGCCGACATGTCGATGACGGTGAGGTCCGTGCGCCGGTCGCGGGCCCAGGTGATGAAGCCGGCCAGCAGAGCGGCGCTCGCCCCGTGGGGTGCCGCCGACAGCAGCAGCAGGCGCCCCGGGCCAAAGCGTTCCAGAAGTTCCTCGCGGCTGGCGAACTTCAGGTCCCCGGCGAGCGCGCGCAGGTGCGGGAAGGTGGCCGCCACGGCGCTGCCGGCCTGGCTGTCGGACATGATGCCGGCCAGTTCGAGGCCGGGATGGCCGAGGACCAGGCGCAGCACTTCCCCGGCGACATAGCCGCTGCCGCCGAGGATCAGCGTCGGCACCCGGGAGGCCGGCATGGTGCTTGCGGCGCTCACGGCTTCACCTCGAAGCCAAGGCTGCGTGCCACGGCATCGCCGATGGCGGCCGCATCGGTGATGGCGTTGATGGCCGGCAGGCCGCAGCGCTCGGCGATGATGTCGCGGCCGACCTGGTTGTCGGTGGCCGGCCCGGTCACCACCTTCGGGTCGATGCCGAACTCGCGGCGCAGCAGCTCGACTCCACCCCAGGCCGCCACCGGATCGTTGGCCGAGAGCACCACGCAGGTCAGCGCCGCCTTGATGTCGTTCTGGCGCAGGATGGCCTCCACGCCATAGGCGCCGAGGATGCCGTCGCCGAGTTCGAACACGATGACGTCCGGACGCCCGGCGGCCAGCCGCGTGAGTATCGTGCGGGTGACTGCAGGGCCGTTCTTCGCCGTGGTGCAGACCACGCCGAAGTCAGAGAAGATCATGGTGTTGCGGGCACCGGCATCTTCCATGGCGAGGATGTCGCGGCGCAGGGCCACGCCGGTGGACTTGAAGGCATCCACGGTAAAGCCAAGGTGGCGCAGCCGGCTGACGATGGCGCAGGCGGCGGCCGTCTTGCCGGCATTCATGCAGGTGCCGGCCAGCGCCACCACCGGCACGCCCTGCGCGTCGAGCGGGGCGGCGTAGTCGAGCGGTTCGGCGCCGGCGCGGGCCGGCACGCCGATGCGCTCGCCGATGTAGGGGAAATGGAGCACCGTGCCGAGGATGCGCGCCTCAAAGGGGGGGCCGAAGCTGGGATTGATCGAGTCACAGATGCCGATGACCCCGCCCATGTTCAGCACGTTGAGCACGTCGCCGACGGCGACCTTCTCCGGCAGGTGGCCGGAGTAGCCGAACAGCGCCTTCCTGTGGCCGAGCGCGCCGACGATGATGTCGCCGCGCTTGACCTGCGCCTGCCGGCCGCTGGTCAGCTCCAGGGTGTTGTAGGTGCCCTTGTTGTTGAGGATCTCGGCGGCGACCAGCACGCCTTCCTCGCAGGGGATGTCCGCGCCGAGGCGCAGCTCGCGCGACAGGTGCGCGTGCTGGGCGACCGAGCCGATCTTGTCGGCGACGATGGTCTTCACTTGCGGCCGCCCGCGGCCCGGGTCTGCAGGATGCCGGGCAGCGACAGGATGCGCGAGTAGCCCAGCGCATCCGCCGGGGTCCATTCGCCGGCCTTCTCGCCGTAGACGCCCTTGGTGGCAGCCATCAGCGAGTGCGCAGACACGACGCCCTCGACGAACAGGTTGCCGGGGCGGAAAACCAGACGTACCTCGCCGGTGACCCGCTGCTGGGAAGAGGCGAGCAGGGCCTCGATGTCGCGGCATACCGGGTCGAGCTGCTTGCCCTCGTGGACGAAGTCCCCGTATTGCGTGGCGACCTGGTCCTTGATGCGCTGCTGCAGGCCCGAGAGCACCAGCTTCTCCAGCTCGCGATGGGCCACCAGCAGCACCTCGGCCGCCGGGGCCTCGAAGGCCACGCGGCCCTTGGTGCCGAGCACGGTGTCGCCCACGTGGATGCCGCGACCGATCCCGTAGGGCCCGGCCAGCGTCTCCAGGGCCTCGATCAGCTCCACGGGGTTCATGGCCCTGCCGTCGAGCGCGGTGGGCACGCCCTGGGTGAATTCGACCGTGTGCCGCGTTGCCGGCAGGTTTTTCTCGAAGGCGTCCGGCGAGAGCACCCAGGCGCCCTCGGGAATCGATTCCTTCGAATCCAGGGTCTCCCGGCCGCCGATGGTCACGCCCCACAGGCCGCGGTTGATGGAATAGGACGAGCCCCGGGTCGGCACCGGGAAGCCGCGCTCCTCCAGGTACTTCTGCTGCTCGGTGCGGATGAAGGCCTGGTCGCGGACCGGGGCGAGGACTTCGAGTCCCGGGCTGATGGTGCGCAGCGCCACCTCGAAGCGCACCTGGTCGTTGCCGGCGGCCGTGCAGCCGTGGGCCACGGTCGAGCTGCCCCGGGCCTTCGCCAGTTCGGCGAGCAGGGTGGCCTGGATGCCGCGTTCGGCACCCACGCAGAGCGGATAGAGATGGCCGCGGCGGACGTTGCCGAAGATCAGGTACCTGAGCACGCGGTCGAAGAACACCTGGCGGGCCTCGATGAGCAGGTGCTCCTGGGAGCCCAGGGCTTTTGCCCGCTGCTCCAGGTCGCGTGCGGCGGCTTCGTCGATGCCGCCGGTGTTGATGGTCACCGTCACGACCGGGCGCCCGTAGTGCTCCTTCATCCACGGGACACAGAAGGAGGTGTCCAATCCCCCAGAGAAGCCGAGGATGATGGGGGAGGTGTTGGTCTGGCTCGTCATGAATGCAAGTTCCTGATCCGTAACCAAAACTCTGAACAGCGACTCACTCGCGGCTGACCAGCGAGCGCAGCCGCACCAGCAGCCGGCGCTGTTCGCCGCCGCCGCGGGTGGCGACGAAGATCGTGTCGTCGCCGGACACCGTACCGACGATTTCGGCCCAGCCGCTGCGGTCCAGGTACAGGGCCACGCGCTGGGCCGCGCCCTCCACGGTCTTCACCACCGTGAGGTTGCCGCCCGCCGTGCGCACCTCGCGCACCAGTTCGGCCATCATGGCCGCGTCCCGGTCCGCCTCGTGGTCCGGCTGCTCCAGCTGCTGGTACCCGCTGTCGAGCTTGGTGATGCCGAGCTGCTGCAGGTCGCGGCTCACGCTCGACTGGGTCACGCGGATGCCGCGATCCTTCAGCAGCCGCACCAGCTCCGACTGCCGCGCCACCCGCCGGCTGCGCAGGATCGCCAGGATTGCCTTCTGGCGCTTCTGCATGGAGTCGGCAGCCTGGGGCATGTCATGCGCATAACAAAACAGGGATGCGCATAATATGCATGGCGACCGAAAAGTCAACAGCTGTTCCGCGCAACCACGGCCGCGACCAGGGGCGGGGCGGGCAGCGCGCCGGGGCGCCTGCCCCGGCTGCGGTGGCCCGACGGTGTCAACGCGCCGGCCCCTCGTGCGTTTTCACCGGCGTAAGCGTCAATTTCCGGGAAAGGGGACCTTGCTTGGATACGTCACGCCCATCTTCCGTCCACAGGCTGGCGGCCGCCCTTACGGGTACGGTGCTGCTCGGCTTTGCCGGCCTGGCCAGCGCCGGGCCGCCGGCCAGCATCAGCGTGCAGCTGGCCACGCCCGGCTTCTACACCAGCTTCTCGACCGGGCCGCAGTGGGCGCCGTACTATGCCTACCCTGCCGTCCCGCTGGTGCCGGTGCACGGCCCGCCCATGGTCATGCCGGGCTACTACGCCTACGGCCCGCCGCCCGGGTACTGGCAGGCGCCGCGTGCGCAATACCGCCGGCCGGGCTGGGGCGGCGGCTGGCGTGGCGGGGATGATGACGACCATCATGACCACCACCATGGCGGGCACCATTAGCCCGTTGCGGCGGGAAGGGGCGATCGGTCCGGTCGCCTGCCCGGGTGTGCAACAGCCTCAGTCCAGCGGAAACTCCGTGCTGGTTTCGCCCTGCATCACGCCCGCGGCGTCGAAGCGCCGCTCGATGAACCCGCAGTGGCCTGCGGCATCCATCACCACGACGGTGCTGGCCCGTGTGCCGTAGTGCCCGCCGACGATGAAGGGCAGGCGGCCCGCGGGGCGGTCGTCGTCGCCAGTCCCGGCGGGCACGGGCTCGCGCCGGTCGAGGAGCCCGAGCAGCCGGGCCGGTTCCAGCGGCCCGCTGCCGAGCGCAGCGCCGAGCGCCTGCTGCAGGTAGCGGACCTTCGGCCAGGGCTGGTCCAGCGGCGAGTTGCTGATCACCGTCACCCCGGCCGCCAGCGTCCAGCGTCCGGGGTGGCTGCCATTCGGGGCGACGAAGCCGCGCACCTGCGCGCGCGTCCCGGCCAGCAGGCAGAAGCCGGCATAGCGCGCCTCGTGGACCTGCACGCTGTCGAGGAAGCGCCCGCTCGGGCGATCGCCGGTGACGAAGTCGCGCACCAGCTGGCCCCGGCTGGGACCCGGCGCGGGGCCGGGTGGGCGCTGCGGGTTGTTGGTCACCACGGCGAAGCGGCCGGCGCGGCTCACGGCCAGCCAGCTGCCGCCGGCAACGAGGTCGCGCCCGCCGAAGACGTGGGCTGCATCCTCCCACCACGCCGCCGGTGCCGACGGCCGCTGGTGCAGTTCATCGCGGTTGCCGAGGATGATCAGCGGGTAGCGCGGGTGGGCCCGCCAGGCGACGGCAACGAGGCACATGGCTCAGCGCTGCTCCGGGGTGGCCCCGGCGGGCCGCAGGAAGGCGCCCTCACGGTGCAGGGTGGCGAGGCCCGGCCCCGGTACGGCGTCGTACCAGGCCTCGACCAGGCGCCAGGCGATGGAGGCGCGCGGGGGCAGCACGACCTCCCCGGCGGCGAGATCGGCGCGGCTGAACCAGCGGGCCTCCGCGAGTTCGCCGTCGTTGAGCGTGATGTCGGCAGTGGCGGCAGCGGCATGGAAGCCGATCATCAGCGAGGCGGGGAAGGGCCAGGGCTGTGAGCCCATGTAATGGCAGTGGGCGAGGCCGATGCCGGTCTCCTCGGCCACCTCACGCCGCACCGCGTCCTCCAGCGCCTCCCCGGGCTCGACGAAACCCGCGATGGTGGAAAAGCGTTGCGCGGGCCAGCTCGCCTGGCGGCCGAGCAGGCAGTGCCGGTCGTGGTGGACCAGCACGATGATGGCCGGATCCAGCCGGGGGAACGCGCGGCGTGCGCAGGAGGCCGAGGAGCAGGCCAGCACGAAGCCGCCATCCGCGGGCCGGTTGGGCGCGCCGCAGGCCCCGCAGTGCCGGTGCTGGCGGTGCCAGTTCACCATGGCGCGCGCGTAGGCGAGGAGTGCCGCATCGCACCCGGACACCAGGCTGATCAGGTCGCGCAGCCCGCCGAAGTGGCCGAGGTCCGCGGGGGCTTCGCGCGACTCGACCTGCACGGCGAAACGGGGCGCACCGGCCTCGAGGCCGAGGAAGACCGCCTGTTCCAGCGCCGGCAGCCGGGCGCCGAGCTCGGCCGCCGTGAGCCGGCCCGCCGCGCCATCGCGGATCAGGCACTGGGCCTCCCAGACGGGAAGCAGGCGCATGGCCGGGCTGTGCCAGGCGGCAGCCAGTCCTGCCGCATCCCGCCGCAGCTGGGTGGCGCGGTCGATGTAGCCACCGGAGAAGCAGGTCTCCACTGCGCCTACCGGTGGTCCAGGGGCTGCCCGGGCATGGGCAGGGTGCGGTGATCCCTCATCTCGCAGAACGGGCAGCGCCGGTAGTCCAGTGCATAGGCATCCTGGACATAGCGGCCGGTGCAGGCGTCGCAGGGGGCGAAATACAGTTCATGGCTGTCCACGAGTGAATGGTACAGATTCCAGGCCCACTCGAATGACAGCCGGGGGTCGGGATGCAGGCTGCGGTAGGCCTCGAAGGCCTGGCAGAGGCGCTGGCCGAGGCTGACCCGGTCGGCCTCCGCGGCACGGCTCATGCGCCCGGCGGCATCCAGCGCGCCGGCGCCGCAGAGCAGGAACAGCCCGGCGAGCACGGTGGCCTCCAGCTGCCGGGGCGTGGAGTTGACGAACTGGTGGATGCGCCTCGGCGACTTGCCCCGGTGGCGGCGGATGATGCCGCTGCTCCCCCCGGTGCCCCGGAAGTACGTGGCGTAGATCTTGCGGATGCGGTCCTCGCTGAAGCCCGTGCAGGCGCGGATGGTGCCCGTCCTCGCCTCGTGGCGGATCATGCGCACGGCAAGGTCGAACTTGTCCAGCTCGGCTGAATAGCGATGGTCGGTGACGCGCATCGTGAATTCCTCCGGTCCATGCAGAAAGGACGCCTGGGGCCAGAACCCGGTGTTTTTGCCATATATGGGAAAAAAATCCCATATACGGTAAATATACTACCTCCCAGGGGCATGTCAGGGAGGAGGGGGCAAATGCAACGGGAAGCACCAGATAGGCATTTCTATGCCGAAATGCGTGATCTGAACCTGGAGTTCCTCATGCTGGTGATGCGCTGCCGGCAGCGCCCGGGGGAGCCGGTCTTCGGTCTTGATGCCGCGGTGGTGGATCATCTGCGCCGCCTCGGCCCCGCCCAGCTGGAGTCGATGGCGACGACGCCCTGCCTGCTGGCCGGCCTGCGGGCCACGCCCCCGCCCGGCCTCGTGCGGGCGGCTGAGCCGCGGCTCGGGGAGGAATCACCCCCGGCGGCGGACGGCTGCGTGTTTGCGGCGGGACTCCTCACCTATGTCTGCCAGATGGTGCGGCGCGATCCCCTGCGGGCGGCGCTGTGCGCCGGTCCCGCCCCCGGGTGGCCAGCGGCGGGGCTGCGGCTGCGGGACATCCACGCCTGTGCCCGGCAGGCGCGGCTGCACCTGGAGGCGCGCTTCTGTCGCCACCCGCGGTTCTGGCCGGACCTGGTATGCGCAGCCCGCGAGGGGGAGCCCCGACGGCTCGAACTGGCCCGCCTCGCCGCCATCCAGCTCGCCGTCGCGGAACTCGGCCCGGTGCAGCCGCCGCCCGCGGTGCCGTTGCAGGTCCGGGTGGCCGGTGCGCACTGAGGCGGCGCCCCGGGCTGGCGCCGCCCGCCGGCCTGTGCACAATGGCGCGCCATGCCCGCGCTCGCCGTCCGCCACCTCGTCAAGACCTACCCCAATGGCGTGCAGGCGCTGCGCGGCGTCGACCTGGAGGTGCCGGAAGGCGATTTCTTCGCGCTGCTCGGGCCCAACGGCGCCGGCAAGACCACGCTGATCGGCATCGTCACCTCGCTGGTCACGAAGACCGCGGGGGAGGTGCTGGTCTTCGGCCGCAGCATCGACCGCGAACTGGAGCAGGCCAAGGCCGCCATCGGCGTGGTGCCCCAGGAGATCAACATCAACTACTGGGAATCGGTCATGAACATCGTGACCACCCAGGCGGGCTTCTACGGCATGACGCCACGCGCGGCGCGGACGCGTGCCGAGGAATGCCTGAAGCAGCTGCAGCTCTGGGACCGGCGCCACGACACCGGGCGCAACCTCTCCGGCGGCATGAAGCGCCGGCTGATGATCGCGCGGGCGCTGATGCACCGCCCGCCGCTGCTGATCCTCGACGAGCCCACCGCCGGTGTCGACATCGAGATCCGCCGCTCCATGTGGGAGTTCCTGCGCGAGATCAACGCCGCCGGCACCACCATCATCCTCACCACCCACTACCTCGAGGAGGCGGAGATGCTCTGCCGCCGCGTGGCCATCATCGACCACGGCACCATCATCGAGCGCGACGAGATGGCCAATGTCCTGCGCAAGCTCCAGGCCGAGACCTTCGTGCTGAACCTGCGCGAGGCGGTGGCCGCGGCGCCGGTGCTGGCCGGCTACGGCGTGAGGCGGGTGAACGACCACGAGATCGAGGTCGAGGTGACCCGCGACCGGGACCTGAACGGCGTGTTCGCGGCGTTGTCCGCCGCCGGCCTGCGGGTGCTCAGCATGCGCAACAAGGCGAACCGCCTGGAGGAGCTGTTCATGCGGCTCACGGCGCGCGAGCCGCAGGACCCCTGAGGGCACGCCGCCGATGGCCATGGCCACGCAACTGGTGGCGCTGCGCACCCTGGTGCGCAAGGAATGCAACCGGGTGTTCCGCATCTGGCTGCAGACCATCCTGCCGCCGGCCATGACCACCGCGCTCTACTTCCTGATCTTCGGCAACCTGATCGGCCGGCGCATCGGGCAGATGGACGGCTTCGACTACGCCCAGTACATCGCCCCGGGGCTGATCATGATGCAGGTGGTCACCAACTCCTACGGCAACGTGGTGTCGTCGTTCTTCTCGGCCAAGATGCAGCGCCATCTGGAGGAGATGCTGGTGGCGCCCATGGCCGACTGGGTCATCATCCTCGGCCACGCCATGGGCGGCGTGGTGCGTGGCCTGGCGGTTGCGGCCGCCGTCACCGTGGTGGCGCTGTTCTTCACGCACCTGCACGTGGCCCACGTGCTGGTGACGCTGTCGGTGGTGGTGCTCACCGCATTCGTGTTCTCCCTGGGTGGGCTCATCAATGCCATCCTCGCGAAGAACTTCGATGACGTCTCCATCATCCCCTCGTTCGTCCTGGCTCCGCTGAGCTACCTGGGCGGCGTGTTCTACTCGATATCGATCCTGCCGGAATTTGCCCGGCATCTCTCGCGGCTCAACCCGGTCCTCTACATGGTCAACGCCTTCCGCTACGGCATGCTGGGCGTGTCGGACATCGACATCGGCCTGGCCTATGCCCTCATCCTGGCGTTTGCGGCGCTGCTGTTCGTGGCCTGCCTGGTGCTGATCCGCCGCGGCACCGGCATCCGCAGCTGACGGGCGCCGTCGGACGCCTGCACGGCCCGGCTGCAGGCTGACGCCGCTCAGGCCCGCGACCGGAACGGGCCGATGCCCAGTACCAGGCCGGCCGCCAGCGCCACCAGCACGAAGCCGCCCAGCGTCGCCGCCGTCACCGGCTCGCCGAGGAAGAGCCAGCCCCAGAAAATGCCGAAGGCCGGCAGCAGGAAGGTTACCGAGGCGATCTGCGTGGCGCTGATGCGCGCGATCAGCTGGTAGTAGAGGAAATAGGCCAGCGCCGAGCACAGCAGCGCCAGCCCGCCGAGCGCCAGCCAGGCCCCTGCCGGTGGTGGTGCCGGTGGCAGGTTGAGGGCTGCCGCCGGCAGGAGGATTGCGGCTGCGAACAGCATGGTGTTCGCGGCGGCCGCGGGTGCCGGCAGCCCCGCCAGGTGCTTCTTGGTGTAGGACCCGGCGTAGCCATAGCAGGCCGTACCCGCCACGCAGGCCAGCGCCGCCTGCACCACGTCACGGGTGACCGCCACCGGCCCGAGTTGCACCAGCAGCGCTGCGCCGGCCACCCCGGCCGCCACCCCGGCGAAGGTCTGCCAGCCGAGGCGTTCACCGAGCATGGCCGCGGCAAAGAATGCCGCCCAGACCGGCATCAGCGCGTTGAGGATGGCGGAGTACCCCGCCGGGATGTGGATGGCCGCGTAGGCGAACAGGGCATACGGGATGCCGGTGTTGAAGGCGCCGACCACCAGGAAGGCCCGCCAGTGCCTGCGGGTCAGCAGGCTGCTGCCGTTGGCCAGCACGAAAGCCGCCAGCACCGTGCCGGCGATGAGCACGCGCAGCTCCGCCGTGAGGGATGCACCGAAGTGCGGCGCGGCGATGCGCATGAACAGGAACGATGCGCCGAACAGTGCGGCCATCGCCAGGAAGCGCAGCAGGTCGGCGGGTGTCACCGCGGCTCGGCCAGCGCGGTGGTCAGTTGCGGTTGAGGACGAACTGCCGGCCGTTGTAGCTCAGCACGGCGCCATCGCGCGTGATTTCCTCGAGCTGGGGCCCTTCGCTGAGCCGGGCGCCCTCGGTGTACTTGCGCATGTTGATGAAGACGAAGCGCCCGGCCGGGTCCGGCGTGAAGACGTGCATGTCCAGGTGCAGGGCGGGCAGGTTGAGGGCCCCGCTGGCGATCAGTTCCGCGGCGCTCGGCAGGCCATCCTCGATCACGCCTGGCGTTGCATGCTGTCCCGGCGCGCCCGGCGGGGGTTCGGCCGTCGTCGTGGCGCCGCTGCCCCCGGCGTCGATGGCCGGCATCGCGGCCGTGGCGGCATAGGCCGCCTCCTCGTCGTTGCCGGGCTGCAGGTCTTCGCCCGGTGCGCTGGTGCCGGCGGAATCCGCCAGCGCCGGCGCGGCGGGTTCCTGCGGCGCGGCCGTGGCCCGGGCCTGCGGTACGCCGGCAGGCTGGCGCAGGAAGATGAAGGCCAGCGCCGCCAGGTTGGCGGCCAGCACGATGACCAGCAGCGGGATCCAGACGGCACGCCGGGCAGCGGGCGGGCGGTGACCGGCATCGATGAGGCCGGGTCCGGACTTGCGCTGCCGTTCGGTCTCGCTCTTGCGCAGGGCATCGAGTATGAAGGACATGGCGGGGCAGCCTCAGTTGATCCGGGCGAGCCGCGGCGTTTCGGCGGCGCCGAGGTCGGCAATGATGGCAACCTGGGTCTGGTGGCTCACCAGCCCGTCGGCGGTGAGGTGGCGCTCACGCTGGTATTGCCTGACCCGTGCCTCGAGGGTCCCATCGTAGAGATCCGACTGCATGGGTGCGATGGGTTCGCCCTGGATCGTGGCCAGGCTGGCGCGCAGCCAGCGGATGTCCGGGTCATGCATGCCCGGCATGAAGGTCTTCACGCCGTGCGTCTGCGGGCGCCACAGCAGCAGGTACTCGCCCTGCCAGAAATCGGCGATCTCGCCGGCGGCGATCTCGTAGTCACGGCCCCCGAGGCTGAGACTGCCCGCCCGGTCGTCCAGGGCGGTGAGCACCGCCTGGTGCTCGACGCCCTTGTGGCTGCGCAGCGTGAGGATCACCGGCGTATTCAGCGCCGCGACATCCTCCAGCGTCCCGTGCTGGAGCAGGCAGCGCAGCCCCTGCGCCTCCGCCTGCTGGCAGGCGCCGGTCGGCCCGGGGACGAATGGCGCATGCCAGAGGGCGAAGAGCCGTGCGTAGGCGGCATCGGCGTCAGAGGTGGCCGGCAGCGCGTCGAGCACCCCACCGAGCGGATCGGGTCCGGCGTCGCGTTCGATGGCGCCCGTCGCCGGCAGCGGTGCCGATGCAGCCGGTGGCGCCCCCGCCTCGCCCTGGCGCGCGAGCAGCCACCAGCCGGCGCCGGCCAGCACCGCCAGGCCCGCCGCCGGCAGCGCGGCGAGCCGCAGCCAGCGCCACCAGGGTGACAGCGCCGCACGCGGCCGGTCGTACACCTCGGCGGCTGCCTGCCGGACGATGACCGGCGTGACCTGGCTCGATTCCGCGGTGAAGGCGCCGAGCAGCGCCCGGTCGGCGATGACGTTGATCATGCGCGGGATGCCGCGGCCGAGGCGGAAGATCTCGGCCCGCGCGCCGTTGGCGAAGATCCGCCCGACGCCACCGGCGACCTTCACGCGGTGGTCGATGTAGGCCTCCGCCTCGGTCCGCGACAGGGGCTCGAGGTGGTAGCGCCCGGTGATGCGCTGGGCGAGCTGGCGCATGTCATTGCGTGCGAGGAGTTCGCGCAGCTCCGGCTGGCCGATCAGGATGATCTGCAGCAGCTTCTGCTTGGTGGTCTCCAGGTTGGTCAGCAGGCGCACCTGCTCGAGCACGTCGGGCTTGAGGTTCTGCGCCTCGTCCACGATCAGGATGGTGCGCCGGCCCCGGCTGTGGTTCTCGAGGAGGAAACGGTTGAGCGCGTCGATGAGTGCCTTGATGCTGCCGCGCGCCTCGGGCAGCGGCACGCCGAGTTCCTCGCAGATGGCGCAGAGGAACTCGATGCGCGAGAGCTGCGGGTTGAGGATCAGCGCCACGTCCGCAGTGTCGGGCAGCTGCTGCAGGAGGCTGCGCACCAGGGTCGTCTTGCCGGTGCCGACCTCGCCGGTGAGCTGGATGAAGCCACCCGCCTCCCTGACCCCATACAGCAGGTGCGCCAGCGCCTCGGCATGGCGCTCGCTCATGAAGAGGTAGCGCGGGTCCGGAGTGATCGAGAACGGCTTTTCGTGCAGGCCGAAGAAGCTGGTGTACATCGCCGCCCATTCTAGCCTCGCCCCCGCCCGCCGGGCGGTGGCGGCTGCGACGCAGGTCCCAGGCTCGTGCCGCGGCTGTCGCCGGCGGGGCGACTACCCGCCGCGCAGCATGGTGTGGCGGGCCATCCAGCGCAGGCCATCGGCGGCATCGCCCAGGCTGGCGATGGCCCCGGTGGCCGTGGCCAGCAGCTGCCCGGAGCGGGCACGGGCCCGGTCCAGGCCGAACAGGCCGGGGTATGTCGCCTTGGCCTTCGTGGCGTCGGAACCCGCGCCCTGGCCGGGGTCGGTGAAATCCTGGATGTCGTCGCAGATCTGGTAGGCGATGCCCAGTGCATCGGCGTAGACCTCCAGATGGTGCAGCGTGGTGGTGGAGACCGCCGGTGCGCAGTGGGCCGCCAGCAGCACGCTGGCACGCAGGAGCCGCCCGGTCTTCAGGCGGAACATGTGCTCGATCTCCGCCGGATCCAGCCGCTGCTTCTCCGCCGCGAGGTCGATGGCCTGGCCGCCGGCGATGCCGTTCGGGCCGCAGGCTTCACTGAGCAGGGCCACCAGGCGCAGCTGGGCGGCCGGCTCCATGGCCATGGCCGGTGCGCTCACCAGGACCTCGAAGGCGAGCGGCTGCAGCGCGTCGGCGGCGAGGATCGCCGTGGCCTCGCCGAAGGCGCGATGGGTGGCGGGCCGGCCCCGGCGCATGTCGTCATCGTCCATGGCTGGCAGGTCGTCGTGGACCAGGGAGAAGGCATGCATCAGTTCGATGGCCACCGCCGGGGCGTCGAGCCGGTCGGGCTGGATGCCGAGCGCCTCGCCGGTGGCGTGGACCAGCAGGGGGCGCAGCCGTTTGCCGCTGCCGAGGACCGCGTAGCGCATGGCCTCGTGCAGGCGTTGCGGCGGCCGCGAGGCGGGTGGAAGCGCGCGCTCCAGCGCGTGTTCCGTCCGCTCAAGGTAGGCGGGTATGCGGTCGGCGAATGACACGGGATCCGTGCGTCGATGGGGCAGCCAGGCAAAGGCAGACAAGGATAGACGATAATCCGCCCACCATGACCGTCCCCCTGGTTGCCACGGCCATCGCCCACCCGAACATCGCCCTCATCAAGTACTGGGGCAAGCGCGATGTGGCGGAAAACCTGCCCGCGGTGGGCTCGCTGTCGGTGACGCTGGATGCCATGTGTTCGCGCACCCGGGTGTGCTTCGAGCCCGGCCGCAAGGGTGACAGCGTGCGGCTCAACGGCCGGGAGGACGCCGGTGCGGCCAGCCGCATCAGTGCCTGCCTGGACCTGTTGCGCCGCCGGGCGGGTGTCGGCCATGGCGCGCTCGTCGACACGGACAACGACTTCCCGACGGCGGCGGGCCTCGCCTCCTCGGCATCGGGTTTTGCGGCCCTCGTCACCGCGGCTGCCGCGGCGCTTGGGCTCGATCTGCCCGCCCGCGAGCTGGCCCGCGTGGCGCGCCTGGGCTCAGGCTCGGCGCCGCGTTCGCTGTTCGGCGGGTTCGTCGTGCTGCGCAATGCGCCGGATGGCGACGTCGCGGTCGAACCACTGCTGCCCGCGCCGGCCTGGCCGCTGCGCGTCGTCATCGCCATTGTCGCGACTGCGCCCAAGGAGACCGGTTCGCGTGACGGGATGGCGGCGAGCCGCGCCACCTCGCCCTACTACGGCGAATGGCTGCGCAGCCACGACGCGGACCTGGAGGCCGGCCTGCGGGGCGTGCGCGACCGTGATTTCGCGGCGCTGGCAGGGGTAGCCGAGCACAACTGCCTGAAGATGCACGCGGTCATGCTGACCACGCGCCCGCCGCTCATCTACTGGTCGCCCACCACGCTGGCCTGCCTGCAGCTGGTGCAGTCGCTGCGCCGGGCGGGCACGCCGGTGTTCTTCACCATCGATGCCGGGCCGCAGGTCAAGGCGGTGTGCGAGCCGGGCGCAGCAGCGCTGGTGCGCGATGCGCTGGCCGCCGTGCCGGGCGTGATGCAGGTGATCGACAGTGGGCTCGGACCCGGGGCGCACTGCACCGATGGTTGAGGCCGATGCGCCGGGCAAGCTCGTCATCTGCGGCGAGTACGCGGTGCTTGCCGGTGCCCCGGCCATTGCCGTCGCGGTGGATGTGCGGGCCCGGGCGCAGGTGATCCGCACCGCAGGACCCTGTCACTTCGAGGTGGCAGGTGCCGGAAGCTGGTCCTTTGCCTGGGATGCGCGCGGCTTGCCCTGCTGGCCGGACAGGCCGGATGGCGGACGCGGGCTGGTGCTCGATGCGCTGGCGGCGACCCTTGCCGAGGCCGGCCTCGCGCTGCACCAGGGGGTGTCCATCAGGCTCGACACCCAGGCCTTCCATGCCCCCGGTGGCGGAAAGCTGGGACTGGGTTCGAGTGCCGCCATCACCGCGGCCCTGGCCGCTGCGCTCTGTGCTGCCGTGGGCAGGCCGCTCGCCACCGGCACGCTGTTCGAACTGGCGCGGCTGGCGCACCGGCGCCTGCAGGGCGGGAATGGCAGCGGCATCGACGTGGCCGCGGCCGTCCATGGCGGCATCGTCGGCCTGGTGCCCGGCCAGGAGGTTGAGGTGCTCGGCTGGCCGGCCGGGCTGCACTGGCTGGCGGCCTGGTCGGGTTACGGCGCAGCCACGCCGCCATTGCTGGCGCGCTTCAATGCGTATCGGCGGCGCAGCGGCGCTGCCGGGGAGGCCTTGGTCGGGCAACTTTGCCAGGCGGCACAGGCGGCCTTGCGCGCCTGGCAGGGTGGCGAGGCGGCCGCCGTCCTCGCAGCGCTGGCCCGGTATCGTGATGCGCTGGCGGCGCTCGACGCCGGTGCGCGCATCGGCATCGTGACGCGTGCACACCGGCGGCTGGCGGCCCTGGCGGCCGATGCGGGCTGCCTCTACAAGACCTCCGGCGCGGGCGGAGGCGACTTTGGCCTCGTGCTGGCCGCCGACGCGGCGGCCATCGGGCAGGCCACCCGCGCCCTGGCCGGCGCGGGGGTCATGGTGCTCGCCGGTGGCCGGGGCGCACCCGGGCTCCTCCTGCGCTGAGCGGGATGGTCCGGCTGCCAGGCGCGGGCCCGGCCGGCTGCCCCCGCAGGTCGCGCGCGCGTCACTCCACCGTGATGGTGATCTTCTCCGAAGCGACCGGCGGATCGTGTGGCACGTGGTGGGCGTCACCCAGCAGCAGCTGCAGCGTATGCTGGCCCGGAGGCAGCTGGATCTCGGCCTCCGTCTGTGCCTTGCCGAAGTGCATGTGATTGGCGTCGGTCGGGATGGGCTGGTCGAGCGCCGGCAGGCCGGTGTCGATCAGCAGGTGGTGATGGCCGCTGTCCGGAGTGGCATCCCCGGCCGGGGCCAGCGTCATGCCCTGGATGGCAAAAGTCACCTTCACGGGTGACTTGACCGTCGCACCGTCCGCCGGGCTGGTGATGCTCACGCTGGCGCCGGCAGGCGAGGGCGTGCGCGGCAGGGTCGCGGGCGCCGTTGCGGCGGGAGCGGCCGGGCTGGCCGCCTGCGGGCTCGCGGATTCCGGTGCGGTGGCTGGTGCCGGCTTGCCGCCGCAGGCAGCAAGGCCAAGGAGCAGGGTCGACAGCGCGGTGGCACGCAGGCAGGTCTTCATCGATGTTCTCCCGGGACAGACGATGGCGGGAAATGCTACTCCAATCCGCCCCGCTGCATGGCCTGTCCGTGGCTGCGCGGGCGCTGCAGGCGGGTCACCAGCCGCCACGGCCGGCGGTGCGGCCGATCTCCGGCGCGGCGAAATCGTCCACGCCGGTGATCTCCATCACCAGCGCATCGTAACGGCGCATCTGCTCCGCCTCGCCGGCGTTGAGTATCCCCTGGCGCTCCGCGGAATCGATCCGTGCCAGCGGATGCTCCTCGCTGACCAGGCCGCTGCGCATGGCATCACGCAGCCGCTCCTCCAGCGGCACCAGTTCCTCGGCCAGTTCCAGCGCGCGCTGCAGGGCTCCGAGCGGGCTGCCCGGCTCGTCTGCCGCGTAGATGCATGAGGTCAGGCGCTCGCGTGTCCCGGTGGGGTGGGTGACCAGGGCGACGATCTCCTGGCCGAGTTCGTCGGAGGGCGCGGAGTACATGCGCCCGCGGGGGAAGACCAGGGCGCGCAATCCGGCTGCCGCCCAGCGGTTGGGCAGGTTGCGCAGGAAGCCGTGCAGCTGCTCCTGGGCATCGTAGAGCAGCGTCCGGCAGGCCCATTCCACCAGCGGCAGGTCGGCCGCCTGCCGTCCCTGGTTCTCGTAGTGCTTGAGCACCATGCTGGCGAGATACAGCGCGCTGAGGACATCCCCCAGGCGTGCCGAGAGCTGCTCGCGCCGCTTCAGGCCCCCGCCGAGCGTGAGCATCGCGACATCGGCCGACAGCGCGAAGGCCGCGCTGAAGCGCGTGATGTGCTGGTAGAAGCGTCCGGTGGGGCCATCCGCCGGCGCGCTGCTGTAGCGGGCGTGGGTCAGCGCCAGCCAGAGCGAGCGGGCGGCGTTGCTGATGGCATAGCCGATGTGGCCGAACAGGTGGCGGTCGAACGCCGCCAGCGCGCGCTCGAAGTCGGGATCCTGCGCGGCCTCCATCTCCTTCAGCACGAAGGGATGGCAGCGGATCGCGCCCTGGCCGAAGATGATCAGGCTGCGGGTGAGGATGTTGGCGCCCTCGACCGTGATGGCGACCGGCAGGACCTCGTAGCTGCGCGCCAGGTAGTTCTTCGGCCCGAGCATGATGCCCTTGCCGCCGTGGATGTCCATGGCGTCATTGGCGATGCGGCGGCCCATCTCCGTGCAGTGGTACTTGAGGATGGCCGAGGGCACCGCCGGCTTCTCGCCGCGCCCGAGCACGGTGCAGGTCACCGTCACCGCGGCATTGATGATGTAGGCGTGCCCGGCGATGCGGGCCAGCGCCTCGCCCACGCCCTCGAACCGGGCGATCGGCAGGCCGAACTGGCTGCGGATGCGGGCATAGGCCCCGGTGGCGTGCACGGCCGCGCGCGCGCCGCCCATGGCGTTGGCGGGAAGCACCACGCCGCGGCCGGCCGCCAGCTGCTCGACCAGCATCCGCCAGCCCTGCCCGGCGCGCTCGCGCCCGCCGATGATGTAGTCCACCGGCACGAAGACGTCGCGTCCCCGGGTTGGGCCGTTCTGGAACGGGATGTTGATCGGGAAGTGCCGCCGTCCGATGTCGATGCCCGGCAGGTCGGTGGGGATGAGCGCGGCGGTGATGCCGTATTCGTCCCGGTCGCCGATCAGGTGCTCGGGGTCGTAGAGCTTGAAGGCGAGCCCCAGCACGGTGGCGATCGGCGCCAGCGTGATGTAGCGCTTGTCCCAGTTCAGGCGGATGCCGATGACCTCCTCGCCGCGGAAGCTGCCGCGGCAGACCACGCCCGTGTCGAGGATGGAGGAGGCATCCGAGCCGACGCGCGGGCTGGTGAGCGCGAAGCAGGGGATTTCCTCGCCCCGCGCCAGACGCGGCAGATAGTGGTCCTTCTGCGCCTCGGTCCCGTAGTGCAGCAGCAGCTCCGCCGGCCCCAGCGAGTTCGGCACGCCGATGGTGGAGGAGGCCACGGCACTGCGGCTGGCGAGCCTGGTGAGCACCATGGCGACGGCGAGCGGGGAGAAACCGAGGCCGCCGTAGCGCTCGGGGATGATCATCGCGAAGAAACGCTGCGCGATGATGTAGTCCCAGACCTCGCGCGGCATGTCGCCGATCTCGTGGGTGATCCGCCAGTCATCCAGGCGCCGGCAGAGCTCCGCGGTGGGGCCTTCCAGGAAGGCGCGTTCCGCCGCCGAGAGCTGCGGTGGCGGCAGCGCCTCGAGCTTCGACCAGTCGGGCAGCCCGGTGAACAGTTCGCCGTCCCACCACACCGTGCCGGCCTCCAGTGCCTCGCGCTCGGTGTCGGAGATGTGCGGCACGAGCGTGCGGTAGAAGCGCAGCAGCGGCGCGGTGACGTGCTCGCGCCGCAGCTCGGTGAAGTTCAGCGCCAGCATGCCGGCCCAGGCCGCCAGCAGCAGCAGGTCCCACCACCACCAGGCGCCGGCCAGGACGATGCAGGCGACGATCGCCAGACCCAGTGCTGCGGTGGCCGTGCGCAGGTCCACGCGACGATAGGCGAGCGCCAGGGCCACGCCAGCCAGCGCCAGGGTCCAGAACAGCCAGGTGAGGAAGTCGAGCACGGTGGGATCCTCCGGGGCGATGGGCCGCGCACCCGGGGATATTAACGAAAAAGGGGCTGGACCAGCGTCCAGCCCCTTGTGTCGGCAGGGCCGCCGCCCGGCGGGCGACGGCGCCGCAGGTCATCGCGGCAGCAGGTCGGCGATGGCCTCGCGCTCCTCGCGCAGCTCCTTGTCCGTCGCATCCATGCGCGCGCGGCTGAAGTCGCTGATGGGCAGGCCCTGAACGATCTCGTACCGGCCCTTCGTGCAGCGGCAGGGGAAGGAGTAGATCACCCCTTCCCTGATGCCGTAGCTGCCGTCGGCTGGGACCGCCATGCTGACCCAGTCATCGCCCGGGGTGCCGAGCGTCCAGTCGCGGATGTGGTCGATCGCGGCGGAGGCGGCGGATGCCGCGCTGGAGAGTCCGCGCGCCTTGATGATGGCGGCACCGCGTTGCTGCACCGTCGGGATGAAGTCCCCGGCCAGCCACTCCTGGTCGACCAAGTCGCGGGCGGCGCGATCGTTCACCACTGCCTGGCTGATGTCCGGGTACTGGGTGGAGGAGTGGTTGCCCCAGATCGTCATGCGCTTGATGCGGTTGACATGGGTGCCGGTCTTCGCGGCGAGCTGGGCGAGCGCGCGGTTGTGGTCCAGGCGCGTCATGGCGGTGAAGTTCGCGGGGTTGAGGTCCGGCGCGTTGCGCTGGGCGATCAGCGCATTGGTGTTGGCCGGGTTGCCCACCACCAGGACGCGGATGTTGCGGCTGGCATGCGCGTTCATGGCCTTCCCCTGCACGGAGAAGATCTTCGCGTTTTCCTTCAGCAGGTCACCGCGTTCCATGCCGGGACCACGCGGCCTGGCGCCCACCAGCAGCGCATAGTCGGCGTCGCGGAAGGCTTCCTCGGGCTGGTCGGTGGCGATGATGCCCTGCAGGGAGGGGAAGGCGCAGTCCTCGAGTTCCATCATCACGCCCTTCAGCGCGTTGAGCGCCGGGGGGATTTCCAGCAGCTGCAGGATGACGGGCTGGCTGGTGCCGAGCAGCTGCCCCGATGCGATGCGGAAGGCGAGCTGGTAGCCGATCTGGCCTGCGGCGCCGGTGATGGTGACTCTGGCGGCTTGAGTCATGGGAAGCCTTCCTCCGGGAAGATGCTGAAAGGGGTTGCGCGCGGCGCCCGGCGGCAGCGCAGGCGCCGGCCGGGCCCCTCGACGGGGCCGGGATTCTACCACCGGGAAAAGCCGGTCCGGGAGCGGTACTTGCCGCAGGCCTGCGGGGCTACTGGGCCTTCTTTTTCTTGAAGGCCTGCACCTGCTCGTTGTACCGGGCGGCCACGGCATTGAGGGCGTCCACGGCGGCATTGTGCCGCTGGATGTGGACCTTCTTCTGCTCGTCCGTGACCGAGGCTCCCAGCGCCTTTTCCTCCTCGTCGAGGCAGGCGAGGTAGCTCTCCACGGCGGCCATGTACTGCCTGACCGCCTGGTTGGCGGCCTGCATCTGCGCCTCGGTGGCGCTGGCGCCGCCCGGGATGCTGATCTCGCCAGGGTACTCGCAGGCGGCGCCGGCGGGTTGCAGCATGGCGGCGGCAAGGGCGCCGAGCAGGACTGATGCGAGCCTCGTCATTGCGGTGGCCTCCCGGTTGGCGGCGCCGGCTGATTATGCCGCAGCCGGCACGGTGCCTCAACCCGACAGCGGGCGGGCGCCAGCGCTGCCGCGGCGTTGCGCGACGAGCAGCTCGATGAACTGCGGGGCGTGCATCGGCTCGCCGAACAGCAGGCCCTGCACGTAGTCGCAGCCTGCCGAGCGCAGGAACGCCAGCTGCTCGGGGGACTCCACGCCCTCGGCGATGACCTCGAGCTTCAGGCCGTGGCCCATCTGGATGATGGTCGAGACGATGGTGGCGTCATCGGCATCCGTGGCCACGTCGCGCACGAAGGACTGGTCGATCTTCAGCGTGTTGATGGGGAATTTCTGCAGCGCGCTCAGCGATGAGTAGCCGGTGCCGAAGTCATCGATGGCGAGCGAGAGTCCCATCGCGTACAGCTCCTCGAGGATCTTCACCGTCCGCTCCGGGTCCTCCATGAGCGTGCTCTCGGTGATCTCCAGCTCGAGGCTGGCCGGCGGCACGCCGTGGTGCCGGCAGATGGCGGCGACCCGCTGCGCGAAATGGCCCTGCCGCAGCTGCTTCAGCGACAGGTTCACGGCAATCTTGCCCGGGAAGGCCAGCTGCGCCTGCCAGGCGCGGAAATCGCGGCAGACGCGGTCGAGCACCCACTCGCCGATGTCGAGGATCAGGTTGCTCTCCTCGGCCAGCGGGATGAACTCCGAAGGCAGCACCAGGCCGCCGTCGGCCATTTCCCAGCGCACCAGGGCCTCGGCGCCGGTCACCAGCCCGCTGCGCACGTCCACCTTGGGCTGGTACTGCAGCAGCAGCTCGTCGCGCTGGAAGGCCCGGCGCAGCTTGCTCTTCAGCATCAGCCGCTCGGTGGCCGCCGCGTTCATCTCCGGGTCGAAGAACTCGAAGGCGTCGCCCCCGGCCCGCTTGGCGTGGTACAGGGCGGAGTCGGCGCTGCGGATCAGGTCGATGACGTTGCGCGCGTCGGTGGGATACATGGCGATGCCGATGCTGGCCGTCATGATGATCGGGTGGCCCTGGAAGGCGAGGGGCTGGGCCAGCTCGCGCAGGATGGTGCGGGCCGTGTTCGCCAGGTGCAGGCTCGCCTCCACGGCGCCGTCCGGGTTGTCGAGGATGATGCCGAACTCGTCGCCGGCGAAGCGGCCGATGATGGCGCTCTCGGGCAGCAGGCGGCCGAGCCGCCCGGTGAGGGTCTCCAGGCAGAGGTCGCCGGCGCTGTGGCCATAGATGTCGTTGATGTCCTTGAACCGGTCGACATCCAGGTACAGCAGCGCGAACGCGCGCTTCTGGCGGCCGGCCCGCGCGATGGACCGCTGCAGCAGGTGCTGGAACTGCATGCGGTTGGGCACCCTGGTGAGCGCATCGATGCGCGCCAGGTAGCGGATGCGCTGCTCGGCGAGCTTGCGCTCGGCGATGTTGCGCGCGGTGATGATGAAGCCGTGGAAGGCCGGCTCCACGTCGCGGATCTCCGAGACCGTGAAGGAGACGGGCACTTCGCGGCCGGCCTGGTTGACCAGGGTGCCCTCGCGCGTGCGGATGCCGGTGTCCTGCAGCACCAGTTCCTCGTGGTGGGCCGGGGCAAGCAGCGTGCCCACCGGCCGGCCCACCAGCGCCGCTTCCGGCAGTTCGAGCAGGCGGCTGGCGGCCGCATTCACGCGGGTGATGACCCCGTGCGGGCTGGTGACGAGCACGGCCTCGCTCATGCTGTCGAGGATCTTGTCGAGGTAGTCGCGCGAGATCGTCGTGGTCTGCAGGCGCTTGCGCAGGCCGTCGAAGGCCGTGGCGAGGTCGCCGATCTCGTCGCGCCTCGGCAGCGCGATGGCGCTGCCGTAGTCGCCGCCGGTCATGCGCTCGGCGCTGCGGGTGAGCAGGCGGATGTCGCCCGCCTGGCGCCTGGCGAACACCACGAGCAGCAGGAAGACGCCCGCCATGACGACGGCAGCCGCCAGGAACGCCCAGATGATGGTGTCGCGCCCATACCGGGCTGCCAGGGCGGTCAGCAGCCGGCGCAGCACGCTGGCCTCGGTGGTGGTCAGGACGGTGTCGAAGACCTGGGCCACCGAGGCGGCATCGGCCTCCTGGCGGAGCGCCATGCGCGCGACGATGAAGCCGCCGCGCGCGGTAACCTGGCCGGGCGCCACGCCCTCGAGCTGCGCCAGCAGCGCGCTGTCCCCGGTCTGGTGGGTCACGCGCCCGGTGGCATCGATGAGCACGATCAGTTCAGCACCGTCCAGCTCCGCCGCCCGCTGCAGGGTGTCGGTGAGGTCCTCCGGGACCTTCCCCCGCATCAGGGTCGCACAGCGCGCCGCCAGGGCGCGGGTCGTGCTGCGCGCATGTTCCTCGAGCTGTGCCGCCATCTGGTCCTGGAACACCAGGGTGCTCTGGCTGAGCACCGTCGCCATGGAGGAGCGGAAGGCCACGTACAGGCTCAGGCCCGTCAGCGCCACGGCTGCGGCACAGGTGGCTGCCGTGATCAGCAGGTACTTGGACAGCAGGCTCGGCGATCTCATGGGTGGTGGCCAGCGCGTCCCTGTGAAGTTGTTGTTGTGTGGGCAGCCCCGGTGGCATCGGGGTCGGGAGGCGCTTTCCGCCCATTCTAGCAGCGACCGGGCGCCCCGGCCGGCGGCGCTCGCAGTGCGAACTGGCCCCGGAAACCGGCCGGCGGTCGGCGCTACAATCCGGGCGCAACGGCTCATGTCGAGCGCAGGTTAGCCCTGGCCATCGTGTCCAAGTGTGCGTTGATCGTCGACGACAGCAGGACCGCGCGGCATGCGCTGGGCGCCGTGCTGGCCGCGAATCGCCTGCGCGTGGAGACGGCGGCATCCGCCGAGGAGGCGCTGGAGTTCCTCGGCCACAGCCGGCCCGACGTGATTTTCATGGATCACCTGATGCCGGGCATGGACGGGCTGCAGGCCGTCAAGGCCATCAAGGCCAACCCGGCCACCGCGACCATTCCGATCATGATGTACACATCCCAGGGCGGGGAGCTCTACGTCGGCCAGGCCCGCGCGCTGGGTGCGCTGGGTGTGCTGCCCAAGGAGATCAAGCCGGTCGAGGTGTCCGAGCTGCTGCAGTCGCTGCACCTCGTCGGGGCGGCGGAGGCTGCCGTGCCTGCCGGGGCCGGCGAGCACCTGGCCTCCGGGGAGTTCATCGTCCCGGAGGGGCCGGCGGCGGGTCCGCCCGCGGGCCATGGCGACCTCGAGCTCTGGGTGCAGTCGCTGCTGGCACACCAGGCGCAGGAGTTGCGCGCCGGGCTGCAGGACGCGGTGGCCCGGGCCCTGCGCGAGCACGACATGGCGCGCACGCCGGCTGCACCGCCGGCGTCCTGGCCGATGCGCCCGCGTGCCGGGGCGTTCCTGCTCCTCGTCCTGGTGCTGGTGGCGATCGCGGCGACATTCGCCCTGCTGAACATCGATGTCCAGCAGAAATGGCGCAGCGCCGTGGAGCAGAATGCGGGGCTGATGGCCGCGCTCAACGTACGCCGCGCCGCCACCGCGGCCGCGGTCGATGGCCAGGCACGGGCAGCCCCGGTGCCGGATGCTGCGGCGGAGCGCTTCGCGGATTTCCTCGGAGCGCTGGAGTGGAGCGTCAACCAGGCGGCACCCTACCCGCCCGGGCGTGAGCCCTTCGACGGCCAGCGCCTGGAGGTGGTGCGTGGCCTGGTGGAGCGGCTGGCCGCCCTGGGCTTCACCGGCACGGTGCGGCTCGAGAGCCACATGGGCGATTTCTGCTATGTGCCCGGTGCCGATGGGGCACCCGTGCTGGCCCCGGATGACCTGCCGGCCGAGCGTTGCGCGCGCATCGGGCCCACCCCCGAGGAGGCGCGATCCGCGTCGGGACGCCAGTCGGTGGCGTTCGCGAACTACCTGGCGAGCCATGCCGCCGATCCCGCGCTGCACATCGAGATCCTCGCCCGTGGCACCTCCCGGCCCGCCGTGCCCTACCCGCCGACGGTGGCGGGCATCAGCGCGGGTGAGTGGAACGCGATCGCCCGGCAGAACAACCGCGTCAGCGTCAGCCTCCTGCCCGATTCCCCGTCGCACTAGCTGCGACAGCCTGCGGTTGCAGTGCCCCCCTGGACCACACAGTGATCAGTGCGCCTGCAATCCTGCCGCACCGATATTGTGCGGCGCCGCGGCCGTGTAACCTTGGAGGATGATGCAGGGGATGTCATGACCAGGCGGCGCAGGTTCGAGGCCCGGCTTGCCGCGCTGGCGGCCGGCCAGCCCGGCCTGCTGCAGGCCGGGCTGCGCGGCGTGGAGAAGGAATGCCTGCGGGTCACGCCCGATGGCCACGTCGCCCGGACCGGCCATCCCGTGGCACTGGGCTCGGCGCTGACCAATCACTACATCACCACGGACTATTCCGAGGCGCTGATCGAGTTCATCACCCCGCCACAGCGGAGCACGCCGGCCACGCTGGACTTCCTCACCGACATCCACCAGTTTGCCTGGCCCGCCATCGGCACCGAGCTGTTCTGGCCCCTGTCCATGCCCTGCCGCCTGCGCGGCGAGGACGACATCCCCATCGCCCGCTATGGCAGCGCCAATGTCGCCCGCATGAAGAGTGTCTACCGTCGCGGCCTGGGGTTCCGCTACGGCCGCTACATGCAGGCCATCGCCGGCGTGCATTTCAACTATTCGCTTCCCGGAGACTTCTGGCCCGCCTATGCCGAACTCGAGCGTGCTTCCTGCGATGTGGGCGCACTGAAGTCGGCGGCCTACCTGGACGTGGTGCGCAACGTCCGCCGCATGGACTGGCTGCTCCTGTACCTCTTCGGCGCCTCGCCCGCCGTGTGCCGGTGCTTCCTGCCCGGTGGCGGTCCCGGGCTTGAGCCGCTTGATGGCGCCACCTGGTTTGCGCCGCATGCCACCTCGCTGCGGATGAGCGATCTTGGCTACAAGAACGCCAGCCAGGCGGGCCTCTGGATCTCGGCCAACAGCCTGGAGGAGTACATCGGTGACCTGACCCGGGCCATCCACACCCCGCAGCCGGAATTCGAGCGCATCGGGCTGAAGGTGGACGGGCAGTGGCGGCAGCTGAACTCCAATCAGCTGCAGATCGAGAACGAGTACTACAGCACCATCCGCCCGAAGCGCACGGCGCTGAGCGGGGAGCGCCCGACATCGGCGCTGCGGCGGGGTGGCATCGAGTACCTGGAGCTGCGGGCACTGGACCTGGATCCCTTTTCACCCACCGGGATCAACGTGCGCGAGCTGCTGTTTTCCGAGGTGTTCCTCGTCTTCTGCCTGCTGTGGGACAGCCCGGCCATCAGCCAGGCGGAGCATGCCGACATCGACTTCAACCACCGTGCCGTGGCGCGGCGTGGGCGGGAGCCCGGCCTGGTACTGCGCCGCCAGGGCCGCGAGGTGGCGATGCAAGCCTGGGCGCAGGAGATCCTGCAGGCCATGGCGGCCGTGGCGGCCCTGCTGGACGGTGGCGCGCCGGCGGGCTACCAGGCCGCGGTGCACGAGTGTGCCGCGCTCTTCGCCACGCCGGAGGCGACCCCGTCGGCGCGGGTGTTGCGTGAGCTGCGTTCCGGCGGGCAATCGCTGGTGGAGTTCGGCCTGGGGCTGGCCACCGGTTATCGCCAGCATTTCCTCGCGCTGGAGAATGCGGCCAATTCCCACTACCAGCTGCTGGAAACCGAGGCCCAGGCGTCCCTGGATCGCCAGTGCTGGATCGAGGAGCACGATACGCTGTCGTTCGACGAGTATCTGGCCGCCTACTACGCCTGAGCGGCGCCAGCGAGGCCGGCAGGCCCCGGTGGCAGGGGCGGCCGGGTGCACACCGGCGCTGGTGCCGTGTTGTGCGCCGCTGGTGCGCCGTTTAGTATCCTGCACCTGCCTTCCGTGGAGTCCGCCGCCTTGGCACGATTGTTTTACGCCTGCGTGCTCGTTGGCGTCGTGCTTGCCGTGCTGGTGGCCGCCGTCTATCCGCTGCCCCAGCACACGCGCTATCGCTCCCTGATCAACGTGATTCCCGACGGGGGCCGCGAGGAGGTCTTCTCCATGCGCTGGCCCGGGGACCGCGTGCAGCCGCTGCAGTCCGGCCGTGGCGGGCCGGTCGGGCTCATGGGCGCGGCGGCCGTGCTGTCGGCTGCCGACGGCGCGTCCGCGAGCATCGAGGTGTTCCGGCTGCGTGATGCCGCGGACAACGTGGTCGGACTCGCCAGTCGCAGCACCACGAGCCGCGGCGGCAGGGCCCAGGGCAGCGACTGGGTGCTGCTGGTGCCCAGCCGCGGCAGCCTGTTCCTCAGCCAGCTGAACAGCCGTGACGTGGCGCCGGCCTCCCGTGCCGCGGGGACGGCGCCAGCGACGGCGGCGGATGCGGCGGCGTTCTGGGGCAACGCCAGGCAGCTGCGCATCACCGCCGGCCCTGCTGCAGGCGGTGCCGGCAGCGTGACGGGCGGCACCGGCGAGTTCGCCGGCCTGACCGGCGGCTATGACGAGACCTGGGACCTCGAGCGGGTGGCGGCCGACGGCACCACGAGTGGCCGGATCACGCTCACCACCCGCATCAGGACGGCACCCTGATGCGCGCCATCGTCGCCGCGCTGGGCCTGCTGATCGGCGTCCTGCTCGGCGTGGCGTTGCTCCTGCTGAATCCCCTCAGCTTCTCGCAGGGTACGCCGGCCGGATTGTCCGGTGCCGTGCGCGTGCTCGGCTGGGAATCGGGCGGCGGCTTCCGGGGGTTCGAACTCACGCCCGGCGGGCTGCTCGGCTGGGAAAGTGCCGCCGGCCGCGCCGCGGCCTTCGGCGACCCGGGACTGCGCCATGCGCGCGTGGAGATCGCCGCGCTCACGGAGGATGCCGGGGGTGCGCAGGTGCTGGGCGTGAGGCTGAGTGCCATCGGGCCGCAGGATGCGCTGCTGCAGGCCCGCCTCGGCGTCGTGACGGCGTGGAACCTGGTCTGGCCGGGCCAGGGCACCGTCCTGCTGGCGGGCTCGGAGAATTTGTGGGCACCGCTGCGCGACGGGTTGTGGTCGGCAGTGCGCGGCCGGGGCTTCGCGCCGGGCGACAAGCGCTATGCCCTGCCGCCGCTCCCGGGATCGGGCGCACCGCTGCTCGTCGCGGGAACCGGCCCGTTTGCCGGCGTCCGCGGGGGCTTCCGCGAGGATTTCACGCCTGTTGCGGCACGGCCGGGGGATCTCACCGGCGCACGCCAGCTGAACCTCGCCACCGAGTGAGGGTTGCAGCCCGTCAGGCGCTGCGGGCGGATTCCGCCAGCGTCCTGAACGGGACAGCCGTGTCGGCGACCGCGCCGGGATCGAGCCTCGCCCCGTCGGCGATCAGCTTCTTCGAGAGCATGAACTCGCGTGGGCTGTTGATGGCATGCACCGAGATGAGCCGCTCACCGGCGAAGTAGAAGGCGGCGAAGGAGCGGCTGGCCGGCTCCCCGCGCAGGACCATGGTGGTGTGGCCCGTGGCGATGCCGGCCATCTGCAGCTTGAGGTCGTACTGGTCGGACCAGAACCAGGGGATCTGCGCGTAGGGCTCGGCCCGCCCGAGGATGTGCAGCGCCGCGGTCCTGCCCTGCTCGGTCGCGTTGTGCACCGACTCCAGGCGCAGGCGCCTGCCGAGCAGCCTGTTGGGGTGGTTGCTGCAGTCCCCGGCGGCATAGATGTCCGGATCGCTGGTGCGGCAGAATTCATCGACGACGATGCCATCGTTGCACTCAAGCCCGGCCATCTCGGCCAGCTGCGTCGTCGGCAGGATGCCGACGCCGACGACCACCAGGTCCGCGGCCAGCCCGGCGCCGGTGGTGCATTTCAGCATGAGGCCATCGCCGCAGGCGCGGATCGCGGTGATGCCGGTCTCCAGGCAGAACCGCACGCCGGCGCCCTGGTGGGCCTGCAGGTAGAAGTGCGAGATCGGTGGCGCCACCGCGCGGGCCATGACGCGATCGGCGATCTCCACCACGGTGACCTCGAGCCCCGCCGTGACGGCCACCGCTGCCACCTCCAGGCCGACATAGCCGCCGCCGATCACCACCAGGCGCCGGCCCGGCTGGAACCCGGCCTGGATGCCGCGCACGTCGTCGATGGTGCGCAGGTAGTGGACCTGCGGCAGGTCCTGACCCGGAACCGGGACACGCCGCACGTGGCTGCCGGTGGCGAGGATCAGCTTGCCGTAGCGCGTCGTGTGGCCGCCGATGGAAACGGTGCGCCGCCCGCGGTCGATGGACTCCACGCGCACGCCGAGCCGCACGTCCACGTGGTTGTCCTCGTAGAACTGCCCGGGGCGCAGGTGCAGCCGCTCGAGTTCGGTCTCGCCGGCGAGGAACTTCTTCGACAGCGGCGGGCGCTGGTAGGGCAGGTAGGGTTCCTCGCCGGCCAGGATGATGTCGCCGCCGTAGCCGCCGTGGCGCAGCGAGATGACGGCCTGGGCGGCCGCCTGGCCGGCTCCGGCAATGACAACGGCATCGTGCATGGAAGGGACTTGCGGTGTGCTGCGCTGATTATACTGGCGGCGGGCCACCGGCCCGGCAAAATCCTCACGCACCACGACAGGACCCTGTCTTCATGAAGCTGATCCAGATCAACCGCCATGGCGGCCCCGAAGTGCTCGAGTGGGCCGATGCGCCGGAGCCCGTGGTGGGGTCCGGGCAGGCGCTCATCAGGCAGACCGCCATCGGCCTGAATTTCATCGACACCTATCACCGATCGGGCCTCTACCCCCTCGCGTTCCCGGCGGGCCTCGGCATGGAAGCCGCCGGGATCGTCGAGGCCGTGGGTGCGGGCGTGGGCGCGCTGGCGCCCGGCGATCGCGTGGCCTACTGCAGCCCGCCCCCGGGTGCCTACGCCGAGAAGCGCGCCCTCGCGGCCGAACGTCTGGTGAAGCTCCCTGCCGGCGTGAGTGAGCGCACGGCCGCAGCGGCGATGCTCAAGGGCCTGACCGCCTGGTACCTGCTGCGGCGAAGTTACCCGGCACGGCGCGGCGACAGCGTGCTCGCCTATGCGGCAGCCGGTGGCGTGGGCCTGATCCTCGGCCAGTGGGCGCGCAGCCTCGGCGTGCGTGCGATCGGCGTGGCAAGCACTGCGGAGAAGGCGGCGCTCGCGCGGGCCAACGGCTATGCCGAAGTGATCCTGGCCGATGCCCCGGGTTTCGTCGCGCGGGTGCGCGAGCTGACCGGCGGGGAGGGCGTCGCCGCGGTCTACGATTCGGTCGGGAAGCTGACCTTCACGCAGTCGCTGGACTGCCTGCGCAAGCACGGGGTGATGGTGAGCTATGGCAATGCATCGGGGCCCGTGGAGGCGTTTACGCCACTGGAGCTCTCCAGGCGCGGGTCGCTGTACGTGACGCGGCCCTCGCTGTTCGACTTCATCGCGGCACGGGCCGATCTCGAGGAGGGCGCCGGCGAGCTGTTTGCGCTCATCGCCAGCGGCGCGGTGAAGGTGCACATCGGCCAGACCTATCCACTGGCGGAGACCGCCCGCGCGCACCGCGACCTCGAGGGGCGGCGCACCACGGGGTCGACCGTGCTGCTGCCCTAGGCGACGCATGGAGGACGGGCAGCCAGGGCAGGGCGCGCAGGAACGCAGGCGGCGCATCCATGCCGCGGTGGCCGCCATCCCGCCCGGTGCGGTTGCCAGCTACGGCCAGGTCGCGGCGCAGGCCGGGTTGCCGCGCGGGGCACGCCTGGTGGGGCGTGTGCTCGCGGACTGCCCGCAGGACCTGCCCTGGCATCGCGTCCTCACCGCCGCGGGCCGGATTGCGCTGCCACCCGGGTCGGCTTCGGCCCGGGAGCAGCTGCGCCGGCTGCGCGCGGAGGGCGTGGAGGTTCGCAACGGTCGCGTGCCGCGGCGCCTGCTCGATGCCCACGCCCGGCTCGATGCACTGCTCTGGGGATGGGCGGCCGACGACGACAGGGAGAATCGTGATGAAAAGGACAGGCCTGGGGCTCGCAACCGTCGTGCTGATGCTGGCCGGCTGCGGCGGACCGGCCAAGGACAAGGCTGCAGCAGACACCGGGGACCGGGAACCGGCATCGAACGGTGAACTGCTCGATGCCGTCCGGCAGCCACTCGAGCGTGCACGGGCCGTCGAGGGCATTCCGGCGGAGCACAAGCAGGACATGGATGCACGGATCGAGGAGCAGACCCGCTAGGGAAACTCTGAACAATTCTGCCATGTTCGGCGACAATGGCGAACTGCTTCGGGGATGAGATCGATGCAATATTCGTTCGGTGATGCCGAGGGTCTCGGCCAGCGCAAGCGCACGCGGCGCGAG
>JADYZO010000008.1 GCA_020853135.1 Gammaproteobacteria bacterium | reverse complement strand
GCATCACGCCCTCCACCGCGGTGTGGGACTGGAACGCGGGCACGGGTGTGCTGTCCATGACGGGCGACTTCAACTCGGCCTCGACACTCAGCAGCAGCGGTTCCACGGTGGCTTTGGCGGTGATCGGCGACAAGGTCAGCAACATGGCCATCGACACCGTGAACCACACCACCACGGCCAGCAGCTACGCCTGTGTGGAGGGCCAGTTCCTGTCTGGCGTGGGGGCCAACGGCTGTCTTAATATCAGCCTAGGTGACGATGGCGTCCTGGGGAGCTCGGCTGTCTACAACGTCGGCGGCAACGCCAACTGCGTGCAGCGCACCCTCGGGGGTGACGACGTCAGCACGGGTAACCCCCGCACGCTGATGAACACCGCCGGTGGCGGTGGCTGCGATGCGGGCGACGGCGCCTTCAACCTGTGGACGGTGGTGTCCGACAACCTCAGCACGGGTGGCACGCTGGTCATCTCCAACGGCATCCCGCTGGGCAGCGCTGGCACGTCCTACCTGACGTTTGTGCCGGTCCCGGCCGCCGCCTGGCTGCTGGCCCCCGCGGTGTTCGCCGCAGGCCGCTTCAGCCGCCGCCGCAAGGCTGCCTGACACGCCTCGACGCTTCCCTTCCGGGAAAAGAAAACCCCGCCCTCCGGCGGGGTTTTTTTTGGAACAGGAAAAGGTGTCAGGAAAAGGTGTCAGACTTATTTTCTGATGGATGGCCGATATATCCGCTGTGGGAGCAGAAAATAAGTCTGACACCTTTTCCGGGCACCTTTTCTGCGCACCTTTTCCGGATAAGTCAGACACCTTTTCCGATCTTCGTGTGCTCATGGCTGTGGGCCCGACCCGCGCCATGGGTGTGGCGCTCGGTGGTCACCTGCACCGGCAGGGTCACGAGCCGCCCGTAGAGCACGCCGCGCTCGGCGCTGACGTGCTCGCCGAACTCGCGCACCGCCCCCGCCGGCCCGCGCAACAGCGCCACCTCCAGGCAGCTGTCGTGGCCGAGGTGCGCGTGCAGGGTGGCGAGCGTCAGATCGTGGTGCTGGTGGAAGCGCGAGGTGAGCCGCGCGGCCAGCTCGCGGGCCTGGTGGTCGAAGGCATACACCAGCGCCGCCACGCACTCGCGGTCCCCATCCGCATCCGGCTCCAGCTGCTGCAGGCCGCTGCGCACCAGGTCGCGCACGGCTTCCGAGCGCCCGGCATAGCCGCGGGCGGCGGCAAAGCGGTCGAGCTCGCCGAGGAGCTCGTCATCCAGTGAGATGGTCACGCGCTGCATGGGAATCCCCGCTTCAGGGTTCAGGAATCGTTGACAGTGTGATTATGAAGAAGTTATAAATAGTTCATACCATCGACCAGCCAGCCGGCAGCCGCGCCTGGCGCGCCGGCCCGGCTGCCTGCGAATAAATATGTCAGACACCTTTTTCATGATGCGATCTGCACTGCCCGCCCTCTGTCTCACCGTATCGGCCAGCGCACTGGCCGGTGGCGTCCCGACCGCTCCCGGCAACGAGATCGTCGTGATCGGCCGGCTCGACAGCCTCGACGGTGCGCCGCTGGCGGCCACCGAGGGCGTGGTCACCCGGGAACAGCTGGAGGTGCGCCCGCTGGGGCGCACCGGCGAGATCCTCGAGGTGGTGCCCGGGCTGATCGTCACCCAGCACAGCGGCGATGGCAAGGCCAACCAGTATTTCCTGCGCGGCTTCAACCTCGACCACGGCACCGACCTCGCCACCAGCGTGGACGGCGTGCCGGTGAACATGCCGACCCACGGCCACGGGCAGGGCTACACCGACCTCAACTTCGTCATCCCCGAGCTGGTGCAGGAGGTGCAGTACCGCAAGGGCACCTACTACGCGGACGCGGGCAATTTCTCCGCCGCGGGCACGGTCAACCTCGCCTGGCGTGACCGCCTCGACCGGCCCTTCGCCACCGTCGAGGCAGGTGAATTCGGCTACCGCCGCGGACTGCTGGCCGGCAGCCTCGAGGCCGCGGGCGGGGACCTGCTGCTCGCCGCCGACTACACCGGGAATGACGGCCCCTGGCAGCTCGACGAGAACCTGTCACGCATCAACGCGCTGGCCCGCTACAGCCGCGCCACCGACACCGGCCGCTTCAGCCTCACGCTGCAGGGCCATGACGCCGACTGGGATGCCACCGACCAGATCCCGCAGCGCGCGGTGGACTCAGGACGCATCGGCCGCTTCGGCTTCATCGACCCGACCGATGGCGGCGCCAGCCACCGCTACAGCATCGCCGCCCACGGCGAGGGCGCGCTGGGCGCCGGGCGCTACCGCGCACTGGCCTATGTGGTCGACTACCGCATGAAGCTTTTCTCGAACTTCACCTATTTCATGGACGATCCCGTCCATGGCGACCAGTTCGAGCAGTACGACGACCGCCGCATCTACGGCGGCAGCGCCAGCTGGAGCCTGCCGGTGGAGGTGTTCGGTGCGGCCTCCAGCTTCCAGGCCGGCGGCGACCTGCGCTATGACGACATCGGCACCGTGGGCCTGTACCACACCGCCACGCGCCAGCGCATCGGCACCGTGCGCGAAGATGCCGTGAGGCAAGGCAGCATCGCCGGGTTCCTCAGCCTCGACAGCCGCTGGACCGGCTGGCTGCGCAGCAACCTCGGGCTGCGCGCGGATTACTTCCACTTCGACGTGAACAGCAACATCGCGGCGAACTCGGGCACCGAATCCGCCACCGAACTCAGCCCCAAGCTCTCGCTGGCCTTCGGCCCCTGGCGGCAGACCGAGTTCTTCGCCAACATCGGCAAGGGCTTCCACAGCAACGACGCGCGCGGCACCACCATCCGCGTGGATCCGGCCGACACCTCCCGGGCCGTGGACCGCGTGAGCCCGCTGGTCGGTGCGCTCGGCAGCGAGCTGGGGCTGCGCACCGCCATCCTGCCCCGCACGCAGCTCAGCCTCGGCCTCTGGCAGCTCAGGCTCGATTCCGAGCTGCTGTTCGTCGGCGATGCCGGCATCACCGAGCCCAACCGCAAGAGCAGGCGCCAGGGGCTCGAGTTCTCGGCGATCTGGTCGCCGCTCGACTGGCTGGTGCTCGACCTCGACCTCGCCTGGACCCATGCGCGCTTCGACGAGCCCGACCCTGCCGATCCGGCTGCCGGCAATCGCATCCCGGGCGCGGTGGACAGCGTGGCCGCGCTCGGCGTGGCCGTGAACCACCCCTCCGGCTGGACCGGCGGGCTGCGCATCCGCCATTTCGGCCCCGCCCCGCTGATCGAAGACAACTCGGTGCGCTCCTCGGCCACCACCGTGGTCAACCTCGAAGGCGGCTACCGCATCGCCCCCCGGCTGAAGCTCACCGCCACGCTGCTCAACCTGTTCGACTCGCGGGACAACGACATCACCTACTACTACGAATCGCAGCTCCCCGGCGAAGCCGCACCAGTCGCCGACATCCACTTCCATCCCGTCGAGCCGCGCACCCTGCGCCTCGCCCTCACCGCGGAGTTCTAGCACTCGGAAAAGGTGTCAGACTTATTTTCGGAAAAGGTGTCTGACTTATTTTCTGCTGGCTGGCCGATTCATCCCGTGTAGTGGAAGAAAATAAGTCAGACACCTTTTCCGAAAATAAGTCTGACACCTTTTCGTGACACCTTTTCTCCGAGACACCTTTTCCCTGTCGGGATATTTGCCACGCTGGCGGGTAGCCTGGACGTTATGTGGAGAACCGCGTACTGGTGCTGTGGCGACCCGGCCCTGCCACGGCATCCGTGACGGAACGCACGGCACAGACAGCCGATGCGTGACGTGGATCACGGGCCAGGACCTGCGACATGCCGGGATGCTTTACAGCTGCCAGGCGAAGCAGCCCCGGAGCAAGACCCAACTCATTGATCGTGGGTGGCGCGGCTTGCTGGCACGAAATCTGCTTGTATACTGCAGGAACAGTCAGCCACCCGGCTCAAGGAAGAGAATGATCATGAAATCGAACAAGCTGCGTACTGCGATGTTGCTGGCCCTGGCCGGCTCGCTGGTGGCTGCACCGGCCTTTGCCCATGACTTCGGTAATCCTCTGGTTGCTTTCGACTTCTGGGGCTGGATCTTCGGCGGCCACCGGCCCCCGGGTGGTGGCTCCCCGGGCTATCCGCTGGCAGGCCCGGGCATCTTCGGCCTGGTGGCGCTCGGCCTCGGAGTGGCCATTGCCGTCGCCCGCCGCCGCTAACCAAGACCTCCCCTCGCTGATCCTCTAGCGACAGAAGCCGCCAGGAGCATCGCTCCTGGCGGCTTCCTGCATCAGGGCCCGGAAATCCGGCCCGTGGTCGAGCGCCGCCTGCAACACGGCATGATCCACGCCCGGTGTACCCGACTCCCGGGCTGACAGCGCAATCACCGCCGCACGCTGCTCGCCACCCGTGAGCACCGCCCAGGCCCCGAGCAGCTTGGCCGCCACGGGATTCGCGGTGAAGCGCCCGCCCACCCAGTACCAGTACCACACCAGGCGCTGCTGCCCGCCCGGCCCGATCAGCCGCTCGGCCGCCACCGCCCGGGCTGTGCCCGCCACCACCGCAGTGTCCCCGCCGCTGGCGAGGAAGTACCAGCGTCGGCCGTCGTCGAAGCGGTTGCCCCAGGCGATGAGCTCGCGCCCGGGTCCCTGGCGCCAGTAATAGGCCACGAACAGGTCGACAGGCCCGGCGCCGCCCGCCAGCCTGCCGCGCAGCTGCGCATCGGCGGCCGGGAATCGCGGCAGCCACGCGCTGTCATCGCCCGCGGCATCGGGCACCGGCTCCACCCCGGGTGGCAGGCAAAGCCGGACGGCCACCGGCCCCTCGTCCCCGGCCAGCGCATGGTGCGCCCAGGCCGGCGCCAGGCCGGCCACGACGATCACGCCCGCGGTCGCCGCCAGCAGCCGCGAGCGGCCCGCCACGGAGGGGCTCGCCAGCGTGTCCGGCGTGTCCGTCGCCTGCGCCGCCGGGGCGTCGCGGAACCGCAGGCCGATGGCCATCTGCGCCAGCATCATCACGGTGAACAGGAACCAGCCATAGGTGACGTGGTTGGTGGCCAGATCGATGCCGCCGGCGGAGATCAGCACCACCGAGATGGTGCGCAGGTTGTTGGCGAGGATCGCCACCGGCACCGAGGCCAGCACGTAGAGCAGCCGGCGGCGGAAGCCGTGGTACACCAGGTTGGCGAAGGCCAGCGAGACCAGCAGGTTGCCCAGCAGGAAGTCCAGGCCCGCGCACTCGCGGATGATGTTGTAAGGCACCCCGCCGGCGACCAGCAGGTTGCCGTCCACCACCGTGGGCATGCCGGCGAGCCGGAGCCCGGCCACGGTGAGCGTGGTGGTCAGGCGGATCAGCAGCGGCAGCAGCACGTCCTCGCCGAGCGGCACCATGAGCCAGAGCAGGGCCAGCGGCAGCAGCAGGCGCCGGCAGATGCGCCAGCCGAGCACGGTGAGGAACACCACCTCCAGCATGCCGACGGCGGCCAGCTGCTGTGCGGTGGCCACCTGTGCCGTCTCGCCGAGCAGCCAGAGCGCGGCGCAGGGCAGGACGCCCAGCAGCGCGGCGGGTGCGGGCCGCGGCGCCAGCGCGCGCAGCTCCGGCAGGCGCAGCCAGAGGAAATAGAGCGCGAGTGGCGGCACGAAGAACAGGCTGCGGTAGGTCGCCGAGCCGGCCCACATCGCCACCATGCCGGTGAAGCCCCCGGCGTAGAGCACCAGCACCACGGCGGCGCCCGCCGCGACACAGGCCAGAGCGAGCGGCCAGGCCTGCGGCGACGAACGGACCGGCGGCAATCGTTTCTGGCGCATGGTGCAGGGAAAAGGTGTCAGACTTATTTTCCCGGGTTGGTGTCCGGATTTGTCTTCTCAGCGTCAACGAAAAATAAGTCTGACACCTTTTCGGACACCTTTTCGTTTGTGGCGCATGGTGCGGGGCGGCTGGACCGGATGGGCGGCTGGGCGCACAGGATACGGCCGGGCACGCGGCGCTGCTACGGCGCCGCCCTGCCCCGGACCAGCGCGGCCGCCCCCAGCAGCAGGAGGTTGAGAAGCGCGACCATGACGAACGGCGCGGTACGGCCGAGGCCGTCGAACACCAGGCCGCCGACATAGGTCACGAACAGGATGCCCACCCCG
>JADYZO010000007.1 GCA_020853135.1 Gammaproteobacteria bacterium | reverse complement strand
TGCGCGCGAAGGCGGTGTTCGGCACCCGCATCTGCATCCGCGGCGGCATGCCCGCCTCGCTGCTGATCGCCGGATCGCCCACCGAAGTCGAGGAACGGGTGAGGCAGCTGGTGGCCACGGTGGGCCGGGATGGCGCCTACATCCTCGACGGCGGTGGCGCGGGCATCCCGCGCGAGGCCCGCCCGGCCAACGTCAAGGCGATGTTCGACGCCATCAGGCGGCACGGGGTGTACTGAAGAACGTGGCGCTCATCGCGGATTTCGACCTCGAGCTCTCCAGCGAGGACGTGCTGGGGCGTCTCATGCTCGAGGGCCGTGCCTTCCGGGCACGGCCGGCAGCGGTGATGGTGGCGGGACTGCTGGCGCGGCTCCGGGAGGAGCAGTTGCTCCGGCCGCAGGCGAGCTACCGCTGCGTGGCCCTGCGCCACGGATCGCAGGCGGGCTTCGACCCCGAGGCAGCGGGCCTGTTCGAGCCCGGTCGCCGGTTGTCGCAGCGCTCGCGCGCCGGGTTCATCGTTGCGGCAGTCTGGTCGCTGGGGCCGGATGTCTCGCGGGCGATCGCCGACGGCTTCCGCCAGCGCCGGGCGCTGCAGGCGCTGGTGCTCGACGAGATCGCCAGCCTGCTGGTGTTCCGCCTCGGTGAGCAGCTGTTCGCCCGGCTGCGCCAGCAGCTGGCAGTCCAGGGCCTGGGCGTCGGCAGGCCACAGCGGCCGGGCGATGGCGTGGTGACGCTGGGTGCCCAGGCGGCGCTCCTCCAGCTGGCGGGGGCCGGCGAGGTGGGTGTCACGCTCGCCGGCGGCGGCGTGCTCTCGCCGCTGAAGACCGGGACCGCGCTGGCGGCGGTCGGGCAGCGGGTTCGCCAGCCCCGCCAGGAGGCGGCCTGCGCGGCCTGCGCGAGCCGTGCCGGTTGTCGCCTGCGGGCGCGCGGGCGCAAGGGAATCGCCGCCGGTGCCAGCGCGCACTGACAGCCCTGCGGCATCGGTCGCCTTTTCCCCGGCCGGCAGGACGGTCGAGGTGCTGCCCGGCGAGTCGCTGCTCGATGGCGCACGGCGCGGCGCCATCCCGCTGGCGAGTTCCTGCGGGGGCAGCGGCACCTGCCTGTCCTGCATGGTGCGCATCGAGGCCGGCACGGCACCGGCGCCGAGCGCGGCCGATCGCCTGCTGTTCTCGGCGAAGCTGCTGGCCGATGGCTGGCGGCGCGCCTGCCAGGTCTGGCCCACGGAGGGTTGCAGCGTGCTCGTGCCGCCCAGGTCCTCGGGTGCGCAGGCGGTGCGCACGCTGGCCGGTGGCGACGTCAGGATCACGCCCGATCCCACGGTGAGGACCTGGCGGATCCGCCTCGCCGGGCTGGCGGATGACCCGGCGCGCGGACTCGATGACCGGTTGTTCGCGGCCATCAACGGCACCGGCCCGGCGCGCTGCCAGGCGCTCGATGTCGATGCGCTGCGTGCCGCCGCGGCGCTGGCCGGGCGCGAACCCGCGAAGCTGCTCGCGGCGCTGCGCCTGGGCGAGCTGGTCAACGTGCTGCCGGCCAGCCGCCGTGCGCTGGCGCTCGCGGTGGATCTCGGCACCACCAGCATCGGCGCATTCCTGCTCGACCTGCGCAAGGGACACACCGCCGCGATCAGCCAGGCGGGCATCACCAACCCGCAGGTCTCGCTGGGCGGTGACATCATCACGCGGCTCAACCTGGCGGTGCGCGAGGCAGGCCGCCGCCAGGACCTGCAGCGCCTCGCCACCGGGGGCATCAACCGGCTGGTGGCGATGCTCTGCGGACAGCTGGGCGTGCCCGCCACCGACATCTGCGACGTGGTGATCGCGGGCAATGCGGCCATGGTGCACCTCCTGCTGGGGCTGCCAGTGGACGGCCTCGCACATGCGCCGTTCTCCCCGGCGCTGCGCGGGGCCGCCGACCTGAGGGCGCGCGACCTGGGGCTCGCGGTGGCGCCGGGTGCGGGCGTGCACCTGTTCCCCGGCATCGCCGGCTTCGTCGGCGGTGACCACGTCGCGGCGCTGCTGGCGCTCGAAACCCGCGGCCTGGCCGGCAGTGCGCTGCTGCTCGACATCGGCACCAATACCGAGATCTCGCTGCTCCATGCCGGAACCATCCTGACGGTCTCCTGCCCCTCGGGCCCGGCGCTCGAGGGCGGCGAGATCACCTGGGGCATGCAGGCGGCGGCCGGTGCCATCGAGCGCGTGGCGCTGGATGGCGGCGTGCTCGAGCTGCAGACCATCGACGGGGCGCCGCCCGAAGGCATCTGCGGCTCGGGCGTGCTCGACATCGTCGCCACGCTGTTGCGTGGCGGGGTCATCAACCACCGCGGGCGGCTGCAGGCCGGGCATGCGCGGGTGCGCGACAACGGGCCGGCCCGCGAGTTCGTGCTGGTGGGGGAGGAGGAGCGCGATGCGCCGGCCATTGTCTTCACCCAGGGCGACGTGCGCGCCGTGCAGCTCGCCAAGGCCGCCATCCGCAGCGGCATCGACATGCTGCTGCAGGCCGCGGGCCTGGACGAGGCGCAGCTCGACCAGGTCATCGTCGCCGGCGCCTTCGGCAGCTACATTGCCATCGACAGCGCCGTCGCCATCGGCATGCTGCCCGACCTGCCCCGCGAACGTTTCCGGCAGATCGGTGATGCCGCGGGCCTCGGCGCGCGGCTGGCGGCGCTCTCGCACCCGCACCGCGCACGCGCGGCCGGGATCGCGCGCGAGGCGCGCCATGTCGGCATGGCGGGCAGCGCCGCCTTCCAGCGGCGGTTCATCAGCCGCATCAACTTCCACTGAGCCGCGTGCGGCCAGCGAGGAACCCGCCTTGGCAATCCCCGGCCTGCAGATCATCGGCGAGCGGATCAACCCCGGTTTCCGCAGCACGCGCCGGCTGTTCGAGACCGGCGATCTCGCGGGCATCCAGGCGCTCGCGCGGCGCCAGGCCGCGGCGGGTGCCACGAGCCTGAACATCAACACCGGCGCGGATGCGCTCGCGCGGCCCGACTTCCTGGGCGCGGTGATCCGCGCGGTCCAGGCGGTGGTCGATCTCCCGCTGTGCCTGGACTCGCCCGACCCGCGGGTGCAGGAGATCGGCCTGCGGGCCTACGAGCCGGGCAGGGCCGGCGGGCGCAAGCCCATCATCAACTCCATCACCGAGGCGCGCTGGGTGCTGCCTGGTGCCGGCGGGAGCTGCCCCGCACAAGTCATCGTCATGGCCTCGGAGCGGATGGAAGGCGGCGAGGCGCGGCAGAACCGCACCGGTGCCGAGATCCACGCCACCGCGCGGCGTTGCGTCGAACGGCTGGTGGCGGACCACGGGCTCGTCCCCGGCGAGATCATCGTCGATGTCTCCATCAGCGCGCTGGCCGCGGACCTGACGGGCATGACCCGCGCGGCGCTCGAGGGCGTGGAGCGGATCGCCAGCGATCCGGCGCTCGCCGGCGTCCACCTCTGCGGGGGGCTGAGCAACCTCGCGCAGCAATTGCCGGCGACCACCCGCAGTGGCCTGCCGCTGCGCGAGGGCCTCGAAAACGCCTTCCTGACGCTCGCCGTGCCGCGCGGGCTCGACATGATCATCGGCACGCCCTGGCGCGATTACCGCCTGCTGCCCGCGGATGATCCGCTGCTGGCGGCCCTGCGCGAGATCATCGCGCTGGATGGCCGGCCCGCGCTGCGCCGCCTGTTGCAGCTGCAGCGTTCCTGAGGCCCTGGGCATGACGGACACGGCTGCCGGCACGCGCATCCTCGTCGCCCGCCGCTATTTCTGCGGGCGGCGCTTCCACGACGAAGGACCGTATGCCTTCCACCTGCGCGGCGGGCGCATCGCGGCGATCACCGGGCCCGGCGAGCCGGGCCCGGGTGGGATCGTGGCGGGTGCGGAGGGCCACGAGGCCGTCGCCTTCCTGATGCCCGGGCTGGTGGAGGCCCACTGCCACCTCTTCCTCGACGGAGCGGTGCTCGACCGGGCCGCACGCGGTGCCGGCCGGCGCGATGAACCGGATGGCATGCTGGCGGTGGCGCGAGCCAACGTCCGTCTCGCGCGGGCGCAGGGCATCACGCTGATCCGCGATGCAGGCGATCGTCACGGCATCAACCACCGGCTGCGCGCGCGCAGCCAGGCGGAACCGGGCCTCGTGATCCGCTCGCCGGGGCCGGCGATCTGCCGCCAGGGCGCCTACGGGAAGTTCATGGGTACCGGGGTCGCCACGCGCGAGGAGGCTTTCGCCGCGGTCGAACGCCTGGCTGCCGAGGCGGACGACATCAAGATCATCCTCACCGGCATCGTCGACTTCGAGCGCATGGCGGTGAGCGCCGGCCCGCAGTTCGATGCCGCGACACTGCAGGGGATGGTGGAACGCGCGCACCATCACGGCCGCCCGGTGTTCGTCCATTGCAGCGGGGTCGAGGGCATCGAGGCCGCCATTGCCGCCGGCGTCGATTCGATCGAGCACGGCTACTTCATGACGAGCGCTGCCCTGAAGGCCATGGCCGAGCGCGGCATCGCCTGGGTGCCCACGCTCGCGCCGGTGCACTTCCAGTGGGCGCACCCGGAGGTGGCCGGCTGGCCCGCGCAGGTCGTCGTCAATATCCGGCGCATCCTCGATGCGCAGCTCGCGCAGGTCGCGCTGGCCGATGAGCTGGGGGTGCGGCTGATCGCGGGCTCGGATGCGGGCAGCCCCGGTGTCGTCCACGGCCAGGGCCTGCTCGACGAGCTGGCGCTCCTGCGCGGGGCGGGGCTGTCGCTGCCGGGCGTGCTGGCCGCCGCGACCTCCGCGCCGCGCGAGCACTGGGGCTGCGCATGGCCGGAGCTGCGCCCGGGCAGTCCCGCCGAATTCGTCACCCTGGAGACTTCACCCTTCGAGGGGGCGCACTGGGGCACCGGGCTGCGGGTCTTCACCCCGATGGCTGCCACGCCGGAGGCGAACCCGGGTAGCCCGGCCTGATGCCCTTACCGGGCCAGGACCGCGTCGCCGACGAAGGGGTTGCTGCGCCGTTGCTCGCCGAAGGTGGAGGTGGGGCCGTGGCCGGGGACGAAGGTGACATCGTCACCCAGCGGCCACAGCCGGCCCGTGATGGATTCCAGCAGCGCGGCGAAATCGCTGCGCGGGAGGTCGGTGCGGCCGATGGAGCCGGCGAAGAGCACGTCGCCGACGAAGGCGATGCGGTCGCGGCGATGGAAGAACGCCACGTGGCCCGGGGTGTGGCCGGGGGTGTGCAGCACCTCCAGCAGCTCGTCGCCCACCGCCACCGTGTCGCCCTGCGCGAGCCAGCGCGAGGGCGTGAAGGCCTGCGCGTCCAGGCCGCCGAACCGGCGGCCCTGTTCGG
>JADYZO010000006.1 GCA_020853135.1 Gammaproteobacteria bacterium | reverse complement strand
GCGACGACCTGCTGAGCCTGCTCCTGCGCAACGAGCGCGACCACAAGCTGTCGCGGGAGGAGATCGTCTGGGCGGCGATCACGCTGCTCATGGCCGGGCACGAGACCACCACGCACCTGCTGGGCAACGGGCTGCTGGCCTTGATGCGCAATCCGGAAAGCTGGAAGCGGCTGCAGGCGGAACCCGCGCTGGCGGAGAATGCGGTGGAGGAGTTCCTGCGCTACGACCCGCCGCTGTACGTGCTGTTCCGGCAGGCGGCGCAGGACGTGGCGGTCGGGGGGCAGCCGATTGCGGCGGGCACCTTCCTCATGCTGTCGCTGGCCGCGGCGAACCGCGATCCCCGGCACTTCGAGGAGCCCGACGTGCTCGACCTCGGTCGCGCCAATGCCCGCGACAACCTCAGCTTCGCCGCCGGCCGCCACCTCTGCGCCGGGCACGCGCTGGCGCGGCTCGAGGGGCGCATCGCCTTCCGCCAGCTCGCCGACGCACTGGGCGGCGTCAGCCTGGCAGCGGATCCCGTGCCGCGCGAGGGCGTGATGTTCAAGGGCTACCACGCGCTGCCGGTGCGCTACCACTGGGCGCCGCACGGTGCCGGCCCCGGCATGGGCGGGTAGCCCTCAGCCGGTCACATAGCTCTGGAGTTCGCTGATCGTGAACTCATGGTCCTCGATGGTCGCCTTGACGAGGTCGCCGATCGAGACCAGGCCGATGACGCGATCCTGGTGGAGCACCGGCAGGTGGCGCAGCCGGTGCTCCGTCATCAGCTCCATGCACTCGTTCACGAACTGGCCGGGCGTCACGCAGACCAGGTTGTGGGTCATGATCTCCCTGACCGCGGAGTCCCGCGAGGCGCGGCCGATCAGGACGACCTTGCGGGCGTAATCACGCTCGGTGAAGATGCCGACGAGTTCCCCGCCCTCGATCACCGCGACGGCACCGATGTCGTGCTCGGCCATCACGCGCAGCGCATCGAGCACGGTGTCGGCCGGTCTCACGGCCCACACCTGGCGGCCCTTGCTGTCCAGGATGTCAGCGACGGTTTGCATGGCATTGCCCCCTTGTTCGCCTGAGTTCCCTTCCCGGGCCGATCTTCGCGCAGGACCGCCGCCGGGGCAACCCGGGCCGCTGCAGCCGTGGCCACCGGGCGCCGAGTCCCGGGAGTGAATGGAGCGTGGAGGCGCCGCGCTTCGGCGATCCGCCTTCTCGCCGGGGATGCCGACCGACTAGAATCGGCAGCTGCGCTTGCCGTGGAGTTGCCCGGTTGATCCAGCCTTGAAGCCACTGCGGATCGTGCTGATTGCTGCCGCCCTGCTGGCGGGCCTGTGGGGCCTGCGCCCGCTGTTCCCGGCGCTGGCGGCGGCGCCCCGCGAGGAGGCGGAGCTGGTCCTCGCCGGCCGCGTCATCCGGGTCATCGACGGCGACACGCTGGAGGTGGCACTCGACAGCGGCCCCGAGCGCATCCGGCTCTACGGCGTCGATGCGCCCGAGGCGCGCGCGCCCGGCGGACGCGAGGCGACGCAGGCGCTCAGGCGGCTGGTGGCCGTGGGCGCGGTCGAGCTACAGCCCGTGAGCGATGACCCCCGGGATGCCTACGACCGCCTCGTCGCCGTCGTGTACGCGGGCGGTGCGAACGTCAACGAGCGGCTCCTCGCCGATGGCCACGCCTGGGCCTACCGCCGCTACCTCGGGCAACTGGACGGCGACCGGCGCTACTGCGAGCTCGAGGCTGCGGCACGTGCCGGCCGCCGCGGGTTCTGGTCGCTGCCTGCGGAGCGCTGGGTGCCACCCTGGATCTGGCGCGAGCGCCAGAAGGCACCACCAGGCGCCGCGGTGCCCTCGCGTGACTACGCGGGCGAGACCGCCGCTGCCTGCAGCGCCGCGATCGGCCAGCCCCACGGTGCCGGGGGCAGCGGATCCCTGTCACTGCCCGCGCCCGGTGCATCCACAGCGCCCGCGACGTCGGGCGCAGGCAGCGCCGGCCATCGGGCGGGCTGCGACATCAAGGGCAACATCAACCGCAAGGGCCAGCGCATCTACCACCTGCCTGGCACCGAACACTACGTGCAGACGCAGGTCGACCCCGCGCAGGGCGAGCGCTGGTTCTGCAGCGAGGAGCAGGCCCGTGCGGCGGGCTGGCGCGCGGCTCGGTAGTAACCCGGGTGGTTCGCCGATGAACTGCCCTGGAGAACGTTCAGGCGCTGGAGTGGCCACATGACTATCCGCATGTTTCGCTGCTGCGCGGCCGCCGCCGTCGCGCTCTGCCTCGCCGCTTGCGCGAAGGCGCCGCCCCCCGCGCCGGCGTTGCCGGCCAGCCATCCCCCGCTCGAGGGGCCGGCCGCCACCCCGGGCCCGCCGCCGCAGGCCGTGCTGGCGCGTGCGGGTGGCATCACCATCACGGTTGCCGATGCCGACGCGGCGCTGGTCGCGATGCCGGCGGCTGACCGGCTCGAGGCGATATCGTCGGAGGCGGCGGTGGCCGAATTCGTTTCCTCGCTGGTGGACCAGCGGCTGATGGCGGCGGCGGCACGTCGTGACGGTCTGGCGCAGGGTGTCCCGGGCGAGGGCGGGCGGGAGCAGGACCGTGACCTCGCCAGCCGCTGGCTCGACGCGCAGTTGGGGCGGCTGCTTGCGGTATCGGCGGCCGGGATTGCGGCCTACTACGGCACCCACCGCAGCGAGTTCACCGAGCCGGCACGGGCCAGGGTCAGCCGCGTGGTGGCGCCTGGCGAGGACGCTGCCCGCCGGGCGCGCGCGGCGCTGGATCGCGGCGCCAGTCTCGGGGAAGCCCGTAGCCAGGCGGGTCCCGGTGCGCAGGCGGATGAATTCTGGCTGCAGGACGTGCCGGGGGCGATCCCGCTGGAGGCGGCGACGTTGCACATGGCACCGGGTGCGGTCGGCGACATCGGGGCCGTGGCCGGCGGCTTTGCCGTCCTGCGGGTGGAGGAGCGGCGGCCTGCCCGGCTGCGTCCGCTCGCCGAGGTACGTGAGGGCATCCGCTCCCGTCTCGACGATGAGGCCCGCCAGGCTGCAGCCGATGCGGCCCGCTCACGACTGCGCGAAGGCGTCCCGGTGAGGCTTGAGCCGGCCGCGCTGACGTCATATGCGGTATGGCTGGGGCGGGGCGGCTGATCGCGGATCGGGATGACCGTACGGCCTTTGGCAACAAACAGTTGCAACAAAAGGCTCTGTAGTTGTTCAGACGTCCGTAAGTAAAAATACGTATCGACGCTCCAGGGCCCCTTCCCGTAACCGGTGGACCTGATGTCATGACGACATGACATCCACAGTTCGCCGGATCCACGCCAATGGGGGGGCACCATGAGCAGGAACATCCGTTCGACGAGCCATGCGGGGGCAGGCCTGCTCACCGCGCTGTTGCTGTTGCCACTGGCCCAGGTGGCCCAGGCGGAGTGCCGGGCGCCGGCGTCCTGCATCGCCTGCCATGCCGGCATCCCGAACTCGCCGCCGCAGGAGGTGCTGGAGGGTATGGGCCTGGAGAGCTGCGCGGTCGGTGATTTCACCCGCGGCCTCAACATGACCCTGCCGCGCTTCATCCACCGTACCGCCAAGCTGCGCGACGGGCGGGTGCTGCTGACGGGTGGGCAGTCGGCCAATGCGCCCGCCTCGGTCATCACCAACTCCGTCGATGCCTTCAACCCGGCGGACAACTCGGTGTCGCCGGTGGCGCCGATGACCATCCGGCGCTGGTCGCACACCGCCACCGCGCTGGCCGACGGGCGCGTGCTGGTCACCGGTGGCCGCACCGGCTCGACTGCAGCCACCGGCGTGGTGCTGGCCACGGCGGAAATATATGACCCGGCCACCAACGCCTGGACCGAGACCGCCGGGGCGATGAGCGTCGGGCGCCGCAGTCACGCTGCCACGCTCCTGCCCAATGGCCGGGTGCTCATCTCGGGTGGTGGCAATGGCGTCAGCACCACGAGCTCCATGCCGCTAGCCTCCGTCGAGGTCTTCGACCCGGCCACCGGCCTGTTCACGGTCATTGGCAACATGACGCAGGCACGCTCGGCGCACAGCGCCATCCTGCTCGACGACGGCACGGTGCTGATCACCGGTGGCTCCACCGGCATGGGCACCCTGTACCCGACCAGCACCGCGGAAATATTCAATCCCGCGGACAACAGCTTCACCGCCGTCGGGCCGATGAACTATTCGCACCTGGCGCAGTTGCCAGGCAGGCTGCGTGATGGACGCATCGTGCAGGGCGCTTCCTACTACAACGACGCCCACACCTCAGCCGGCGGGCGCATCACCGGCGAGAGCGAGATGTACACGCCGGCGACGCGTACCTTCGCGCCGATCCCGCCGATGTTCAAGCCGCGCATCGACATTGGTGCCATCGGCCTGCTGGATGGCACGTTGCTGGTAGCCGGCGGCGTCACGACCAGCCCGAGCTTCCCGAGCATCTTCCAGCCCACCTCCGAGGTCTTCGACCCGGCGGCTGGTGCGTGGAAGCTCTCCGGCATCATGAGCACGGGCCGCGACGAGTTCAGCGGCCTGCTGCTGGATGACGGCCGCGCCGTCATCTCTGGCGGCTTCGTCTCGCCGGGCGCCGTCCTGCTGCGCACGGTGGAGGTGTACACGCCCGGCCTTGCACCCCAGGTCAGGGGCATGAAGAACGTGCTCGCCGACACGCCGAACGCCGCCCTGCGCCTCGGCAAGACCAGCCGCAAGCTGATGGAGGGCTGGCTGCTGCTGATCGGCTACGCCATCGGCGACGGGCATCCGGATGCGGTTGCACTGCAGTGGGCGGGGCTGCTCAGCGGCTGGTTCGACGATGTCGTCAGGCTGCAGGTGCGTGACGCCGGAACGCGCGAGCGTTTCCAGGCCATCAACCGTGTCTTTGGCAATACCGTGGAAGACAAGCTGCACCCGAACCTGGCGCCCACCGTGGCACCCACGGCCAGCCCCGCCACCGGTGTTGAGCCGCTGCCGGTGGCCTTCGCTGCCAATGCCGTGGACCCGGACGGCACGATCCGCAACATCCTCTGGAACTTCGGCGACGGCAGCACCAGCACGGATGCCTCGCCGGGCCATACCTACTCGTGCGACGGCAACTACACAGCCTCGGTGGAGGTCGTGGATAACCGCGGTGCGGTGACTTCGGGCACCGTGCCGGTGTCGGTGTCCTCTGCCGGCGGCCCGGTCACCTACGCCTGCGACGTGCAGCCGGTGTTCAGCCGCACCTGCACCGGTTGCCACGGCGCCTCGGCCCGGCTCAGCCTCACGACCTGCGACAACCTGCGCACCGGCAGCTATCGCGGGCCGGTGATCACCCCGGGCGTGAAGGAGACCAGCGTGCTGTGGCAGCGGATCAACGATGCCGCCAGGCCGATGCCGCCCATCGGCGGCCTGTTGAGCCCAGGCGAGCGCAATGCAATCGGTGCCTGGATCGACGGCCTGGACCCGAACGACGCCAATTACTGCGACTGACGCGCCACATCCTGTTGTTGGTGCAATGAGGCCGGGTCCGCGATGGAGGCCCGGCCTGCGCATCTCCGGCCCTGCGTTGCAGGCCGTACCCGGCCGGCTCAGGAACAGCAGTCCCCGCCGCCCTTGTTGTCCTTCGGGCGGCGCTGGAAGCGCACCGCGGTCTCGCCGGGCGTCACCTGGGTGTTCTCGCAGCCTGCGCAGGGGTTGCGCCGGCGCGCGCGCCGGAGGCGGACCTGTCGCCAGAGGGCGAGCGCCGCCACGAGGGCGACGATGGCGAGCGCGGCGATGTCCTGCGTGTCCACGGGCGGCTCAGGAGGACCCGAGCTGGTACACCAGCATGGCGCCAAAGTAGCCCAGGCTGGTCATGTACACCCAGGCGAAGGCGGGCCAGCCCCAGCCGTTGGTCTCGCGCCGGATCATGGCTATGGTCGCCGCGCACTGCAGGCAGAAGGCGTAGAACACCAGCAGCCCGAGCACCATGGGCAGGGTGAACACCCGGCGCCCGTCGGGCCAGGTCGCCTCGCGCAGGCGCCCGGCCAGTTCGCTGTCCTTCCCGGCCTCGGCCTCATCGCCCACGGCATAGATGGTGCCGAGGATGGCCACCACCACCTCGCGGGCCGGGAAGCCGGCGATCACGGCGGCCGACACCTTCCAGTCCCAGCCGAGCGGGGCGAAGGCCGGGGCCACGAACTTGCCGAGGTGGCCGAGGTAGCTCGCCTCCATGTTGGCGGCGATCTCGCGGTTGTGGATCTCGTGCAGGGCGGCCTCCCTCACGGGGCCATCGAGCACGGCGGCCGCCGTGGTGCGCTCGGCTTCGTAGTGCGCGGCGATCGCCGGGTCGCGCGGGAAGTAGACCAGCGCCCAGACCATGACCGCGACGAAGAAGATCACCGTGCCCGCACGCACGAGGAAGATCCGCGCACGCTCCAGCAGCCGCAGCGCCACCGAGCGCCAGTTCGGCAGCCGGTAGGGCGGCAGCTCGATCAGGAAGGTGGGCGTCGGGCCACGCAGCGCGGTGCGTTTCATGAGGAGTGCGGTGCCGATGCCCGCGAGGATGCCGAGCAGGTAGAGCGCGAGCAGCACCAGGCCCTGCAGGTTGACCAGGCCGCCGAGGTAATGCCGGTCGGGCACGAAGGCGCCGATGAGCAGCGCGTACACCGGCAGCCGCGCCGAGCAGGTCATGAAGGGCGCGGCGAGGATGGTGGCCAGCCGGTCGCGCCGTTCGGGGATCACCCGCGTGGCCATGATGCCCGGCACGGCGCAGGCGAAACTCGATAGCATCGGAATGAAGGACTTGCCGGAGAGCCCGCACAGGCGCATGAGCCGGTCGATGAGGAAGGCCACCCGCGGCATGTAGCCGGTGTCCTCCAGCAGGATGATGAAGGCGAAGAGAATGAGGATCTGCGGCAGGAACACCACCACGCTGCCCACCCCGGCGATGGCGCCATCCACCAGCAGGCTGGAGAGCGCGCCGGGCGGCAGCGCCGCGCGTAACGCCCCGCTGGCCCACTTCGTGGCGGCGTCGATCAGCTCCATGAGCGGTGCCGCCCAGGAGAACACCGCCTGGAACACGGTGGCCATCACCAGCACGAACAGCAGTGCGCCCACCACCGGCTGGTTGGTGATGCGGTCCAGCCGGTCGCGGAAGGTCACCCGCGGCGGGGCGCGCACCTCGACCTCGGTGATGACGCGATTGATGAGTTCGTAGCGCGCCCGGGCTTCCATCGCGGCGAGCGTGCTGCCGGCGCCGAGCCGGGCACGCAGGTCGAGCATGTCGCCCATCAGCTCGGGGCTGGTGGCGTATTCGAAGCGTCGCTCGGCGATGCCGGCGGCATCGATGAGCGCGCGTTCGACTTCATAGACGTTGAGGTGGTGGCCGGCTGCGGCGATGCGTCCGGCCAGCGCCACGGCCGCCTGGTGCACCTCCGGCATCACCACCAGGCGCTCGCGCGGTGGCTTGCGCACCGCCGCGGCAAGTGCGGCACGCAGTTCGGGCAGGCCCTTGCCGCTGGCAGCCACCACCGGGACGACCGTGGCGTCGAGCCATTCGGCCAGGCGTGCGGCATCGATCTGCACGCCGTTCTCGGCAGCCACGTCCAGCATGTTCAGCGCGAGCACCAGCGGCAGCCCGAGCTCGGCGAGCTGCGTGGCGAGGAACAGGTTGCGCCGCAGGTTGGTGGCATCCATCACCACCAGGATCGCCTGCGGCGGGGCGAGATCCTCCACGTGTCCGAGCAGCACGTCGATGGCGACGATCTCGTCGGGTGACTGGGCCGCCAGCGAGTAGGTGCCCGGCAGGTCCACCAGGCATACCTGGCGCCCGTCCAGCCGGATGCTGCCGGTGTGCCGCTCGACGGTGACGCCCGGATAGTTCGCGGTCTTCTGCTTCAGCCCGGTGAGCAGGTTGAACAGCGTGCTCTTGCCCGTGTTCGGGTTGCCGATGACGGCGATGACCGGTGCGGCATGCGGATCGGGGGCAGGGGCCGGCGCTGCGCCGGCGGCCGGGGTGCTCATGTGAGCAGCCGGACCTCCACGCGGCGGGCCTCTTCGCGGCGCAGGGACAGGGCGTAGCCCATCACCTGCACCTCGACGGGGTCGCCGCCGATGGCGCGCCGGGTCATGGAGATGTCGGAACCTTCCAGCAGCCCGAGTGCCATCAGGCGCTGCACCAGCGGGCCGTCGCCCTCGATCCGGAGGATGGTGCCCTTCTGGCCGGGCTTCAGCTCATCGAGTGTCATGCCGCCATTGTAGCGGAGAACACTCCGCCCATTATGGCAGGCGTGCCGGGAGTGGCGGGCAGACAGCCGCCCGGGCGGTCGGCTTCAGGAGGCGCGCGCGGGGCGGGCGCCGATTGGCCGCGTGGCGCCCTGCTGCAGGGTCTCGATCTCCTGCTCGTAGGCGCGGGTCATTTCCTCGATGACCAGCGCGGGCAGCGGTGCGCCGGATTCCTGCTGGGTGATGGTCGCGTAGGTCTCTTCGTAGAGCTCCCAGTACTTGAGCTTGTTGGTGCCGGCGAGCAGCGGCGAGCGCTTCAGGCCGCGGTCGAAGCGCCGGCGCAGCTCCTCGGGTTCCAGCCGTTCGGCGAAGTCCTGCACCGCGTGGATCATGGCCTTGAACAGCGCCTGCTGGTGGCTCTTGACGTCGAGGAAGGCGGCCTGCACCGCACGGTCCGGCGGCAGGTAGGACTGGCCCGGTTCGCCAAGCAGGCAGCGCAGCGCATCGGCCACGCCGGGGGAGAACTTCAGCGGGTTGTTGCGCGCCGGCTGGATGATGGTCTGCGGCAGCCGCAGCGCATCCTTCATGCGCGAACGGCTCTGCAGCAGCTCGGCCAGCCCGGTCAGCAGTTCGCGCATCAGCAGGCCGGCGGTCTGGAGGGTCTCCCCGGGGTTGGAGCCGTGCAGGTCGCCCGGCTGCAGGCCGGCGGCCTTGCAGAACACCTCGAGCGCGGCGGCGGCCGGGTCGGGCTGCCGCGGCGCAGGGGCGGCCGCCGTCGCAACGGGTGCCGGCGTGGCGGCTACAGCGGGCTTGCGTACCGCGCCGGAGGCGTCCTCGGCCGGTGTGAGGTGGCGCTCGAGCGCGTTGTACTCGAAGGCGCGCAGCTTGCTCTCGTCCACCAGCTGGAGTTCGGCGGATTCGTCCACGGGCACCAGCTGGGCGCGCACCACCGAATCGCGCATGCCGTCGTCGGCGATGGCCTCGTCCCCCGGGGTCAGCTCGACCTCGATCTCGTACTCGCCGACCCGCAGCCGGTCGCCGTTGAACAGCCGCTGCGGGTGCCCGCGGCCCACCGCGGCATCCGAGCCGTTGACGTAGACGCCGTTGCGGCTGGTGTCGACCAGGTAATAGGCGCCGCCCTGGAAGTCGACGAGCGCGTGGCGGCTGGAGACGAAGCGCTTTTCGTCGGGCAGCACCCAGTCGTTGTCCGCGGAGCGCCCGATGGTGCCGCCGCAGGCGTTGAACTCGCGCAGCCGGGTCTCGCCCAGCCGGTCCTTGTGCTGACTCGTGACACGAAGCCGCAATGCCATGCTGCTCTCACCCGCCAAGGGAACCGGGACAGGGACCCAGCAGGAGTGGGTCGCGGGGCTGTCCCGATGCCGTTTTCCGCCCGCCGATCATGCGTGGGCGGGCGGGCGGGCGCCGCCGTGCAGTTCACAGTTCGCACCCCGGGATGCGCCGGTCCGCCGCCGTGGTGCGCGCCAGCAGCCGGCAGGCGCTGGGCTATAATGCCGGCCCGGTCTGGGAGGGTGCCTTGCCCTGCGCGGACTGCCAGCAGGTTCCCGCAGCCCATGTCAGCCAGGCGACTTTACAAAATCTCCTTCGTCAACCAGGGCAAGGTCTACGAGGTCTACGCGCGGTCGGTGGCCCAGGGCAGCCTGTTCGGCTTCATCGAGGTCGAGAAGCTCGTGTTCGGCACGCGCAGCACCGTGGTGCTGGACCCGGCCGAGGAGCGCATCAAGGCCGAGTTCACCGGCGTACGCCGGACGTTCATTCCCATGCACGCCATCCTGCGCATCGACGAGGTCGAGAAGGAAGGCGTGAGCAAGGTCAGTGCGGCCGAGGGCGGCAATGTCGCCCAGTTCCCCATGCCGATCTACACGCCAGGCCGCCACGATGGTGGCGAGTAGCCGGCGGGCGTCCCGCCGCCGGGCGGGCCCTGCGCTGCCATGCTGGAGCTAGCCGGCCCGCCCGCGCTGGCGGACTTCCGGCGCGAGCGCCTCCTCGCCGCGGTGCGCGCGGCGGTGCCCGGTGTCCGCGACCTCAGGGCGCGCTTCATCCACTACGTCGACACCGTGCGGGCGCTCGACGCCGCCGAGGCCGGCATGCTGGCCGGGCTGCTGCGCTACGGACCCGACCACGCTCCGGCGGATGCGCACCGGCCGGTGCTCTGGGTGGTGCCGCGCCTTGGCACCGTCTCGCCCTGGTCGAGCAAGGCCACTGACATCGCCCGCAGCTGCGGGCTGGTTGCCGTGCGGCGCATCGAGCGCGGTGTCGCCTGGGCGGTGCCCGCAGACGGCCCGCTCCCGGCGGCGGTGCTGGGCGCCATCGCCCCGCTGTTGCACGACCGCATGACCGAGTCGGTGCTCACCCGCCCGGTCGTGGCGGCGGAGCTCTTCGGCACGCAGCCGCCACGGCGTCTGGCCCGCGTACCGCTGCTCGCTGGCGGGCGTGCGGCGCTGGAGGCCGCCAACCAGTCACTTGGCCTCGCGCTGTCGGTCGATGAGATCGATTATCTCCTCGAGCGCTTCACCGCCATCGGGCGCGATCCCACGGATGCCGAGCTGATGATGTTCGCGCAGGCCAACTCCGAGCACTGCCGGCACAAGATCTTCAACGCCCGCTGGACCGTGGACGGTGTCACGCAGCCCGACAGCCTGTTCGCCATGATCCGCAGCACCCATGCGGCCAACCCGGCCGGCGTGCTCAGTGCCTACAGCGACAATGCCGCGGTGGTGGCCGGCAGCATCGCCGGCCGGCTGTTCGCCGACCCGGCGACCGGCGAATATCGCCTGCAGCGCGAGCCCGTGCACACGCTGATGAAGGTGGAGACCCACAACCACCCCACGGCCATCTCGCCGTTCCCCGGCGCGGCCACCGGGGCGGGCGGGGAGATCCGCGACGAGGGCGCCACCGGGCGCGGCGCGCGTCCCAAGGCGGGGCTCGCCGGCTTCAGCGTCTCGCACCTGCGGCTCCCGGGCTTCGGGCAGCCCTGGGAGGCGGGCGACCTTGGCCGGCCGAGGCGCATCGTCTCGCCGCTGCAGATCATGCTCGAGGGGCCGATCGGCGCGGCCGCGTTCAACAACGAGTTCGGCCGCCCGAACATCTGCGGCTACTTCCGCAGCTTCGAGCAGCCGGTGGCGGGCGAGCCGGGCCGTGCATGGGGCTACCACAAGCCGGTCATGATCGCCGGCGGGCTGGGCAACATCCGCGAGGACGACGTGCACAAGGCCACGGTGCCGCCCGGCGCGCTGCTGGTGGTGCTCGGCGGACCGGCCATGCTGATCGGGCTCGGTGGCGGCGCGGCCTCGTCCATGGCGAGCGGGGCCAGCACCGAGGACCTCGACTTCGCCTCGGTCCAGCGCGGCAACCCGGAGATGCAGCGCCGGGCGCAGCAGGTCATCGAGGCCTGCTGGGCCGCGGGCGCGGCGCCCGGCGGGCACAACCCCATCCTGCTCATCCACGACGTCGGCGCAGGCGGGCTGTCCAACGCGATGCCCGAGCTCATCGACCACAGCCGGCGCGGCGGGCGGCTCGAGCTGCGCGAGATCCCCAACGCGGAGCCGGGCATGTCGCCCGCGGAGATCTGGTGCAACGAGGCGCAGGAGCGCTACGTGCTGGCCATCGCGCCGGAGGACCTCGACTGGTTCCGCGCGACCTGCGAGCGCGAGTGTTGTCCCTTCGCCGTGCTCGGCAGCGCCGATGACAGCCGCCAGCTCACGGTCGTCGACCGGCTGCTCGGCGAGGTACCGGTGGACATGCCGCTCGAGGTGCTGCTCGGCAGGCCACCGCGCACGGTGAAGAAGGTGCTGCGCGCACCGCGGCCCCGGCCGGCGGCTGCCTTCGCGGGGCTCGACCTCGCCGAGGCCTGCCGGCGCGTGCTGCGTTTCCCCGCGGTGGCGGACAAGTCCTTCCTGATCCACATCGGCGACCGGACGGTCGGCGGGCTGGTGGCGCGCGACCAGCTGGTCGGGCCCTGGCAGGTGCCGGTGAGCGATGTCGCCGTGACCGCGCTCGGTTTCGACGGCGTGGCGGGCGAGGCGATGGCGATGGGTGAGCGCACGCCGCTCGCGGTGACCGACCCGGCCGCCTCCGGGCGCATGGCGGTGGGCGAGGCACTGACCAACATCCTGGCGGCGGCCATCACCCGGCTCGATGAGGTGCGGCTCTCGGCCAACTGGATGGCGGCGAGCGGCGTCAACGGCGAGGACGAGGCGCTGTTCGACACCGTGGGCGCGGTGGCTGCACTCTGCCGCGAGCTGCGCATCGCCATCCCGGTTGGCAAGGACTCGCTGTCCATGCGCACCGCCTGGCAGGAACATGGCGTGCCGAAATCGGTGGTCGCCCCGGTGTCGCTCATCGTCTCGGCCTTCGCGCCGGTGACCGACGTGCGCGCCACGCTGACGCCGCAGCTCCTGCAGGAGCCGGGCTCGCTCCTCTACCTGCTCGATCTCGGCGCCGGGCGTGACCGCCTCGGCGGCTCCTGCCTCGCGCAGGTCTTCGGCGTGGCGGGCGGGGAGGTGCCGGACCTCGACGAGCCGCGACGCCTGGTGCAGCTCGCGGCCTGCCTCGCGGCGCTGCGCGGGGAGGGGCTGGTGCAGGCCTGCCACGACCGTGCCGACGGCGGCCTCTTCGCCACGGTCTGCGAAATGGCCTTCGCGGGGCGCACCGGGCTGGATCTCGAGCTGCCCGCCGGCGCGGACCCGCACGCTGCGCTGTTTGCCGAGGAGCTGGGCGTGGTGATCCAGGTGCGTGCCGCCGATGCCGCCCGTGCGGAGGCGGTTTTTGCCGCGCAGGGCATCGCCGGCTGGTCGCGGTGCATCGGGCGGGTCACGGCGGGTCCGCGCATCGTCTTGCGCCAGGCCGGCGCGGTGCTGCTGGACTTCGATCGCACCGGGCTGCATGCCGCCTGGTCGGAGCTGAGCTGGCGCATGCAGCGCCTGCGCGACAATCCGGCAACCGCCGATGAAGCCCGTGCGGCGCTGCTCGATGCGGATGACCCCGGCCTCACGCCGCGACTGTCCTTCGATCCGGCGGTGAATCCGGCCGCGACCTTCATCGCCAGCGGCACCCGCCCGCAGGTGGCCATCCTGCGCGAGCAGGGCGTGAACAGCCAGCTGGAGATGGCCGCAGCCTGCCTGCGCGCCGGCTTCACGCCCGTGGACGTGCACATGTCGGACATCCTCGCCGGGCGGCGCGGCCTGGACGGGTTCCGCGGGCTGCTGGTCTGCGGTGGCTTCTCCTTCGGTGACGTGCTGGGTGCGGGCGGCGGCTGGGCGCGCTCGATCCTGTTCAACGCGCGGGCACGCGCGGCCTTCGCGGCCTGGTTCCAGCGCACGGATGTCTTCACGCTCGGCGTGTGCAACGGCTGCCAGATGCTCACTTCGCTGCGCGAGATCATCCCGGGCACGGCGCACTGGCCGCGCTTCGTGCAGAACCTCTCGGCGCAGTTCGAGGCACGCCTCAGCCTGGTGGAAGTGGTGGAGAGCCGCTCGGTGCTCCTCGCGGGCATGGCCGGCAGTCGCCTGCTGATCCCCACCTCGCACGGCGAGGGCCGCGCCGAGTTCGCGGAGGCGGGCGATCTGGCGGCCTGCCATGCCGCGGGCCAGGTGGCCATCCGCTATGTCGACAACCATGGCCGGCCGGCGCTGACCTATCCCGCCAATCCCAACGGCTCGCCCGACGGCGTGGCGGGACTGGTCTCCGCCGATGGCCGGGTCACGGTCTTCATGCCGCACCCCGAGCGCGTGCACCTGGCGATGCAGCACTCCTGGCATCCGGCGGGCTGGGACGGGGAAGGCCCCTGGATGCGGCTGTTCTACAACGCGCGGGCCTGGGTCGGCTAGGCGGGGCGTGCTTCGCGCGCCTGGCGGCGTGCTGCCCGGCGGGCGCGGATGCGGCTGATCCACTCGGCGACCAGCCAGTAGGCGGCCGGCACCGCGAGCAGCGAGAGCAGCGTCGAGGTCAGCAGGCCGCCGATCACCGAGATGCCGAGCGGGGCGCGGAAGTTGCCATCGGCCGCCAGCGAGAAGGCCACCGGCAGCATGCCTGCGGCCATGGCGAGCGTGGTCATGATCACCGGACGCACGCGCTTGTGGCAGGCATCGATGAGTGCCTCGCGCCTGGGCAGCCCGGCGCGCTCGCCGAGGATCGCGTAGTCGACGATCAGGATCGAGTTCTTGGTGGAGACGCCGGTCAGCATCAGCAGGCCGACCAGCGAGGGCAGCGACAGTGCATAGCCTGTGACCAGCAGCGCGCCGAAGGCGCCCACGCCGCAGAGCGGGATGGCGCCGAGGATCACCAGGGGCAGCGAGGGACTGTTGAACAGCATCAGCAGCACGATGTAGACGCTGAGGACACCGGTCAGCATGGCCAGTGCAAACCCCACGAAAAGATCGACGAAGGCCTCGGCGTCGCCGCCCGGCAGGATGCGCACGCCCGGGGGCAGGTTCTGCACCGCGGGCAGGCGGCGCACCTCGGCCATCACCGGGCCGAGCGCGTTGCCGTTGAGCTCGCCGGAGATCTTCACGTTGCGTTCGCGGTTGTAGCGCTCGATGACCGCCGGCCCGCTGCTCTCGCGGATCTCGGCCACGGCGGAGAGCGGCACCGAGCCGCCGCGCGCGGGCACCCGCAGCAGGCTCAGCAGCGAGGCATCGTCCCGGGCGGCCTCGGCCACCTGCACACGGATCGGGATCTGGCGCTCGGCGAGGTTGAGCTTGGGCAGGTTGCGCAGGAAGTCCCCGGTGGTGGCGATGCGCGCGGCTTCGGCAATGTCCACCGTGGATACGCCGAGATCTGCGGCGCGTGCCGGGTCCGGAATGATCACCATCTCGGGCTGCAGCAGCGAGGCGCTCGATTGCACGCCGCTCAGGCCGCGCACCCCGCGCATCGCCGCCTCGACGCGCTGGGCGGTGGCGGCCAGCTGGACCGGGTCGCGCCCGACCAGCACCAGCTCGAGCCGGTCGCCGGGACCCAGCGCCTGGAAGCTCACGCGCACGCCGGGCAGCCGCTCCATGCGTTCGCGCACCGCGGCTTCCAGCTCGTGCATGGTGCGCCTGCGCTTGTCGGTGAACAGCAGGTTGACCTGCGCCACGCGCACGTCGCTGCTGTTGGGGGTGCTGAAGCCACTGCCCGACTGCCGGCCGACGCGGGTGAAGATGCTGGTGATCTCCGGGATGTCGCGCAGGAGCGCCCGGGCCTCCTCGGCCGCCGCAGCCGTGTCCTGCAGGACCGCGCCCGGGGGCAGCTCGAGGAGCAGTGTCGCACGCGACTCGTTGTTGGGCGGCACGAAGGTGCGCGGGATCAGCGGCACCAGCGCGATGGCGGCGACGAAGGTGGCGAAGGCAACCGCCACGGTGCGCCACGGCCGATCGAGCGCCCGGCCCACCAGCCGCAGGTAGACCTGCATCCAGCGGGGGTCGCCGTGGTGGGTCGTGCCGTCGGCCCGCATGAAGTAGGCGGCGAGCATCGGCGTCAGCAGCCGCGCCACCAGCAGCGAGAACAGCACCGCGGTGGCGGCCGTCCAGCCGAACTCGCGGAAGAACAGGCCGATCTGCCCGGGCATGAAGGCCACCGGCACGAACACCGCGGCCAGCGTGGCGGAGGTGGCGATCACCGCGATGCCGATCTCGTCGGCCGCCTCGCCAGCAGCCTGCAGCGGGGTCTTGCCCATGGCGCGGTGGCGGGTGATGTTCTCCACCTCCACGATGGCATCGTCCACCAGGATGCCGATCACCACCGCCATGGCGAGCAGCGACAGCAGGTTCAGGCTGAAGCCGAGCAGGTGCATGACACCGAAGGTCGGGATGACCGAGAGCGGGAGCGCGAGGGCCGAGATCCACGTGGCGCGCAGGTCGCGCAGGAACAGCCACACGACCAGCACGGCCAGCGCAGCGCCCTCGAGGAGCATGGACATCGAGGCCTCGTAGGAATTGCGCGCCGTCTCCACCACCGAGTCCACCTCGATGAAGCGCACCTCGGGGTGCTGGCGGGCGAGCGCGGCGATGCGCTGGCGGACCGCATCGCCCACCGCGACCTCGCTGGTCTTCACGGCGCGCTGGATGCCAAAGCCCACCACCGGCCTGCCGTTGAAGAGGGCCAGGTCGCGCGGCTCGGCGTGGCTGTCGGCCACCGTGGCGATGGCGGACAGGCGCACCGGGCGCCCGTCGGGCAGCGAGATCGGGTAGTCGGCGAGCTCGGCGGCACTGTGCACCGTGGCGATGGTGCGCACGGTCTGCTCGCTGCCGCCGATGGTGGTGCGCCCGCCGGCCCGTTCCACCTGGATGCGGGCGAGCTGCATGGACACGGCGCCCGCGGTCAGCCCGAAGGCCTGGAGCATCTCCGGGCGCAGGTCCACGCGCACCTCGCGGGTCAGCCCGCCGATTCGGCTCACCGTACCCACGCCGGCGATGCCGAACAGGCTCTTCTTCACCGTGTCGTCCACGAACCAGCTGAGCTCGTCCAGGCCGAGGCGGTCGGACTCGACGGCGTAGGTGAGCATGACCGGTCCGAGCACCGTCAGGCGGGTGATCTGCGGCTCGTCGATCTCCGGCGGCAGTTCGCTGCGCACGCGGTCGATGGCATCGCGGACCTCCTCCAGCGCGGTGTCCATGTCCCGGCCGAGCTCGAACAGGATGCGGGTGCGCGACTGGCCCTCGCTGACGGTGGAGAGGAGCTTGTCGATGTCGGCGAGGCCGGCCACCGCATCCTCGACCTTGCGGGTGACGTCGGTCTCCAGCTGGCTGGGGCTCGCGCCCGGCAGCGTGATGGTGATGTCGATTTCCGGCGGCGTGAAATCCGGCAGGGTGGAGATGGGCAGCAGGCGCCAGCCCCAGAAGCCAAAGACGCAGAGCACGACGAACACCAGCGCGGCGGGGATCGGATGCGCGATCCCCCAGCGCGAGACATTCACGGGCGCGCCTCCCGCGGCTGCCCCGCGGCATCCGCCGCGCCGGCGACCCGCACCAGGTCACCGTCGCTGAGGAAGCCGGCACCGCGGACCACGACGCGGTCGTCGGGGCCGAGGCCGCCGGTCACTTCGACCATGCCCGCCTGCTGCGTGCCGGTGCTGATGCGCTGCTGGACCACCTTCGTCACGGCTTCGCCGTCCTTGAGCACGAACACATAGGGCAGCCCGTCGCGGTAGACGATGGCCTCGCGTGGCAGCACCGTGGCGGCCACGGAACCGAGCAGGATGCGGCCCTGCGCGAACATGCCCGCGCGCAGCGCGCCCGGCCGGGGCAGGTCGGCGTACACCAGGCCGGTGCGCTTCTGCGGGTCGAGCGCGGGGGACACGGCGCGCACGCGCCCCTGCACCGGCGCGCCGTCCGGCCCGGTGAGTTCCACCACCGCGCCTTCGTGGACCCGGGCGAAGTCGCGCTCGGCCAGCTCGGCCCGCCATTCCAGCCGCCCGTCGCGGATCAGCCGCAACAGCTCGGTGCCCGCCGAGACCACCTGGCCGGGCTGCACCGCGCGGGCGGAGATCACCCCGGCATGCGGCGCCACCAGGGTGGCGAAGCTGAGCTTGAGGCGGGCGGCATCGCGGTCGGCCTGCGCCGTGGTGAGCTTGGCCTCGGCGCTGATGAGGGTGGCCTTCAGCTGGTCGTTGTCACTGGTGGAGATCAGGTTGCGTGCGAGCAGGGTGTCGCCGCGGGCGCTGGCGGAGCGGGCGAGGGCCAGGTTGGCACGCGCCTGGTCCAGGGCCGCATCGGCCTGGCGGGCCTGGACCTCCAGCGTGCGCGCATCGAGGCGCAACAGCACCTGGCCGGCCTTCACCGTGTCGCCGACGTCCACCAGCACGTCGGCGACGCGCACGCCGCTGAGTTCGACGCCGAGCGACATCTCCTGCCAGGCGCCGATCGAGCCGGACACGACCAGCGTGCGCTCCAGCTGCTGGCTGGCAGGCCGGCTGGCCGCGACGGTCAGGCTGGGGGTGGGCGCGGCGGTGGCTGCCGGGGGCTTGCCCCCGCAGCCGCTGGCGAGGGCCAGCAGGGCGAGTGCGGCGAGCCAGCGCAGGCCGGTGGCGGGCAGGGTGGGGAGGTGCATCGCGTCATTCTATCGGCCTTCCCGCCCGAATGCCGCTCGCCACGGGCGCCAACCGCTCAGCGTTCCACGACGCGGGCAACGAACCCCGCCGGCGGGGGCGCAGCCTCGGCGCCGGGAAACCGGCGCAGGCGCAGCGCCTGCTGCAGGCGGGCACGGCGCACGTAGGCCTGGTAGAGCAGGTCCTTGAGGGTTTCGGCCAGCACCACAGCCTGCACGCGGGTCAGCACGGGAACCTCCCCGCGCGGGGTCTCGCCCTCGAACAGGACCCGCCGGATGGCCTCGAAGGTGGCATCGTCGATCTCCGCCAGCGTGCGCACCTCGGCCACCTGGTCGAAGAGGCGCAGCCGGCTGCGCTCGCCGAGGTCCTCGAGCATGGCCTGGAGGGTGGCCCTGGCCAGCAGCGCGAAGGCGCGGTACAGGCCCGCGCTGTGGCAGGCCAGCGCCTCGCGGAACACCGTGGCGACGGCTGCAGGCAGGCAGGCGTAGCTGAAATGCTCCGGCGGGCGCTCCAGGTGCTCGGGCTGGGGGTGGAACTCGACCCGGTCCGGGTGCCAGGCGCGCACCCGGTAGCGCAGGAACACCGGCGTGTGGCAGCCGTCGCACTGGAGCACGATGCCGATGCGCGCGGGCCGCTCGGCCTGCAGCCGGGCAAAGCCCGGGCAGGCCATCAGCGAGAAGTGCACGACGTTGCCGCAGTGCGGGCATTCGCCGTTCACGGACTCGCGGTGCAGGCGGTTCTGGCTGTCGAGGAATGCCGGTGTCGTCATGGCCTGGCCCGTCGTGGCGCCGCGGCGGCTCAGTGCCGCAGCGGCTTGTAGCGGATGCGGTGGGGCTGGTCGGCATCGTCGCCGAGGCGCCGGTGCAGGTTAGCCTGGTACTCGGTGTAGTTTCCCGCAAACAGCGTCAGCTGGCTATTGCCCTCGAAGGCGAGGATATGGGTGGCGATGCGGTCGAGGAACCAGCGGTCGTGGGAGATCACGATGGCGCAGCCGGGGAAGTCGAGCAGGCCCTCCTCCAGCGCGCGCAGGGTCTCCACGTCGAGGTCGTTGGTGGGCTCGTCGAGCAGCAGCACGTTGGCGCCCGCCTTGAGCACCTTGGCGAGGTGCACGCGGTTGCGTTCGCCGCCGGAGAGCAGGCCGATCTTCTGCTGCTGCTGGGTGCCCTTGAAGTTGAAGCGCCCGACGTAACCGCGCGAGGAGGTCTCGTACCTGCCGACCCGGATCAGCTCGTTGCCGCCGGAGATCTCCTCCCAGACGGTCTTGTCGTCATCGAGTGTCTGGCGTGACTGGTCGACGTAGGCCATCTGCACGCTCGACCCGATGCGGATCTCCCCGCCGTCGGGCTTTTCCTGGCCGGTGATCATGCGGAAGAGGGTGGTTTTGCCCGCGCCGTTCGGGCCGATGACGCCGACGATGGCGCCCGGCGGTATCAGGCCGTTGAAGTCCTCGAGCAGCAGCCGGTCGCCAAAGGCCTTGCGCACGTGGCTGAACTCGATGACCAGGTCGCCGAGCCGTTCGCCGGGCGGAATGTAGATCTCGTTGGTCTCCTGCCGGCGCTGGAACTCCTGCGAGCACAGTTCCTCGAAGCGCTGCAGGCGCGCCTTGCTCTTGGCGCGCCGGGCCGAGGGGTTGGCGCGCACCCATTCGAGCTCCGCCTTGATGGTTTTCTGGCGTGCGGCCTCCTGCTTCTCCTCGATGGCGAGGCGCGCCTCCTTCTGCTCCAGCCAGGAGGAGTAGTTGCCCTGCCAGGGGATGCCGTGGCCGCGGTCCAGTTCGAGGATCCAGCCGGCGACGTTGTCGAGGAAGTAGCGGTCGTGGGTCACCGCGATGACCGTGCCGGGATAGTCCTCGAGGAACTTCTCCAGCCAGGCGACGGAGTGCGCATCGAGGTGGTTGGTCGGCTCGTCGAGCAACAGCATGTCGGGCTTCGACAGCAGCAGGCGGCACAGTGCCACGCGGCGGCGCTCGCCGCCGGAGAGGGTTTTCACCAGCGCCGGCCATTCCGGCAGCCGCAGCGCGTCGGCGGCGATCTCCAGGGTGCGGTCGATTTCCCAGGCGTTGTGCGCGTCGATCTGGTCCTGCAGCCTGGCCTGCTCCTCCAGGAGCTTGTTCATGGTGTCGTCGTCCATGGGCTCGGCGAACTTCTCGGCGATGGCGTTGAAGCGGTGCACCAGGCCGATGACGTCGGCCACGCCCTCCTCGACGATCTCGCGCACCGTGCGCTCCGGGTCGAGCTCCGGTTCCTGCGGCAGGTAGCCGATCCGGATGCCCGGCTGCGGCCGGGCCTCGCCCTCGAACTCCTTGTCCACGCCCGCCATGATCCGCAGCAGGGTGGACTTGCCCGAGCCGTTGAGGCCCAGCACGCCGATCTTCGCCCCGGGGAAGAAGCTCAGCGAGATGTCGCGGAGGATGAAGCGCTTGGGGGGCACGATCTTGCCCACCCGGTTCATGGTGAAGACGTACTGGCTCATGGCTGGTGTTTCGGCTGGTCGCGGGAAAGGCGGCGATTATCGGCGGCGGCTCCGGGATTGGCCAGCGCCGGCCTCGCGCGGGCCCGGCGCCGGGTCGCGGGGCGGCGGGGCGCGGCGTACAATTGCGCCCCCATTGGCGCGGAGGCTGGCATGTTTACGAGGGACCTGAAGATCGCCGGATTCGACCCGGAGCTGGCCGCGGCGATTGCCGGCGAGGAACGGCGCCAGGAAGAGCACATCGAGCTCATCGCCTCGGAGAACTATGCCAGCCCCCGGGTGCTCGAGGCCCAGGGCAGCGTGCTGACCAACAAATATTCCGAGGGCTACCCCGGCAAGCGCTATTACGGCGGCTGCGAGTTCGTCGACCAGGCCGAGGTGCTGGCCATCGAGCGGGCGAAGAAGCTGTTCGGCGCCGGCTTCGCCAACGTCCAGCCGCATTCGGGCTCGCAGGCCAATGCGGCCGTGTACATGGCGCTGCTCAAGCCG
>JADYZO010000005.1 GCA_020853135.1 Gammaproteobacteria bacterium | reverse complement strand
TGTAGTCGAGCGGGGTGCCGTACTGCAGGTTGCCGAAATTGGAGCCCGGGCGGCCGAAGCCCTGCATGGCGCCGAGGATGGCCATCATGCGTGCCCACTGCATGCCCATCGGGCCGCGGCAGGCGCCGCCCACGCCCATGCCCCAGGCGCCGACGCCGAGGTAGGTTTTCTTCCTGCCCCACTCGCGGGCGAGCGCGCGTGCTTCGCGTGCCGGCACGCCGGTTTCCTTCTCCTGCCACTCGGGCGTCTTTGGCACGCCGTCGGTCTCGCCGAGGATGTAGGCCCGCCATTCGTCGAAGCCGGTGGTTCGCTTCTCGACGAAGTCCTTGTCGTAGAGACCCTCGGTGATCCAGACGTAACAGAGCGACTGGGCGAAGGCCGCGTCGGTGCCCGGCTTCGGCGAGATCCACTTGCCGCCGAGGAGTCCCGCCGTGTGGTTGTAGAACGGGTCGACGTGCACCATCTTGATGCCGAGTTCCTTGGCCCAGGCGCGGCGCTGCGTGCCCTCGAAGCCGTAGTTGGCATCCGGGTCGCTGGACCAGAACACGATCATCTCCGCCTCTTTCAGGCAGTCCTCGACCGTGCCGTAGAACTCGGGGCAGCCCAGCCGCAGGCTGTTGCCCCAGTGGTGCATGGCGCCCCAGAACCAGCCTTCCCAGCTGTCGGGGTTGTGCACCAGCTTGGTGACGCCGATCAGGTTCCAGAAGCGGTTGAAGGCCGAGAGGTAATGGCCGAGGTTGCCCCACTGGTGGTGCGAACCGTTGGCGACGCACACGGCGCCCGGACCCACCGCCTTGGCGCGCTTGATCTCCTTGCTGACGATGTCGAGCGCCTCTTCCCAGCTGATGCGCACGAACTTCGACTTGCCGCGGTTCTGGATGTTGCGGTTGCCATCCGGATCGAAGTCCACCCGCTTCATCGGGTGCAGGATGCGGTTCTTCGAATAGACCATCGACTTCTGGCACTGCGCGTGGGGGGCCAGCGTGGCCTTGCGCGGCGGCGTGAAGGTCCTGCCCCGCGCGGTGATCGACCAGGACGGTGCGTCATCCGCCTCGAAGTCCATGGGCGTGGTGCGGATGATCCTGCCATCCTTGACGTAGACGAAGATCGGCCCGCCGTTGGTGCCGTTGGTGTAGCGGGTGACCCCATTACCCATGTCGGTGCCGGCCTTCCAGGTTACCGTTTCCAGGCGGGTGAGGGTGGCCATGAACCACACCGCGAGGTCGTCCGGGCCCTCGAGGCCGATCTTGAAGTTCTTCGCGGCGTCGATGCGCTCGAGCAGGTCCACCGGGGGGGTGAGGAAGCTCTCGGCGATGGCCTGGTTCTTGAAGTGGATGTCGAGGTCCGGCCTGGGGTGGATGCCGGCCTTGGTGCGGATGCGGCCATTCTCCAGCTGGATCCAGCGGCCCACCGGCCGGTCGCGCAGCCGGAACTGCGCCACGAGGTTGCGTTCCTTCAGGCGCTCGGCGTATTCCGGGTACACCCTGGCCGCCGCCCGCATGGCCTGCGGGATGCCCCACAGCAGCACCGATAGCTTCATGTCAGTCTCCTAACTGCTGGGGCCGATTCTACGGATTCCGGCTGCAGCGGCACTTGGCAAATATCAACAGCGGACCGCAGGGTCTCAGAGCGGCTGGAACAGTTCCTGCAGGGCCCCGCTGCCCGGGTTGCGCACGACCATGGCCCGGCAGCGGCCGCGGCCGGGCAGGCCGATATCCTGCGGCCCCGAGAAGACCTCGGCGCCGATGCCGGCGCAGGCCTGCGCCGTGGCATCGAGGTTGGCGACCTGGAAGGACTGCGCGAGGTAGCCGATGTTGGGTGGCACGGCGTCGGCCACCAGCGAGGGGATCTCGTAGTTCAGCGCGCTGGCCAGCGCGATCTTGCCGTACTCGTGGCTGCCCTGGACGATGACGCTGCGGGTGCGGGCCGCCTCGGGCAGGCCGAGCGCGCGGTTGGTCACGGGACCCTGGAGGATCGACTCGAGGAACAGTGTCATCTGCAGCGGGCCGTAGTAGAAGGCCAGCGCCTTGTCCATGTCGGTCACGGTGTGGGCGGTGGTGACCACCGAGGTGAAGCCGGTCGGGGTGCGCCCATAGCCGGCAATGAAGCGGGTGATGTGGCCAATCACCGTCTGCGGATCTTCGGTCAGCAACTGGATCAGGTTGATGACCACCCCGTCCGGCCCATCGAAGGCGGCCTCCAGGGTTTCGCCCACCGCCGGGCCGAAGTTGTTGTGCGCCGGCTCGCTCCAGAAGCGGAAGCCCTGCGCCTGCAGCCTGCCGTAGTCGCGGCGGATGTCGCTGGCGTAGATGTTGAGGTTGAAGAGGCCGACCGCGCGGCGCAGCTCCGTCGGCCGGACCTGCCGGCGGGTGCTGCCGCTGAACTCCATGAGCTGGATGCGCCCGACCGGGTGCGCGCCGTGGCCAAGGAATGCGTAACGCGCCGTGGTGCCTGGCGGCACCCGCCAGTGGCGCTCGAACTCACCGCCCTCCAGCGTGCCGCTTTCGCCGATGCCGAGCCCCAGCGTGCCGGCGTAGAACCCGAGTGAGGCATCGAGGCTCCCGACGCCGATCACGACCACGCTGACCGGCGCGCCGGCGGTTTGCTTCTGGCTCATGAGCAGGAATGTCCGGTGGCTGGCGAGCCGTGATTATAGGCTGCTGCCGGTTGTGACAGGGCCTCGGGCGAGCCACGGCGCGGGCAGGCAGCCGCCGGAAAAAAACCGGCCGCCCTGGTGGCGGCCGGTTTGCACAGGGGAGAAATCAGCAGGGGATCAGGCGACCTGGCTGGCCCGACGACGTACCCAGCCGAGCAGGCCGAGGCCCGAGCCGAGCAGCCACACCGCTCCCGGCACCGGCACGACATTGACGTCAACGCCCACCGCGCCGCTGAAGGCGGGCAGGTTGTTCGCCGTGAAGCCGATGTAGAAGTTGTACTCGCCCAGCGAGTTGGGGTTGAACGCCCCATAGGTCGGCGGCGTGACCACGAACGGCACCGGAGTGGCGAGGTAGGAGAACATCATGTTCTCCGAGCCCTGCGCCAGGGTTGTGGTCGCGGGGTTGATGCTGTTGGCAATCAACATGTTGTTGACGTTGATCCTGCCCAGGCTGCCGAAGGCCGTGCCCGCACCCGGATCGAAGTCGTAGTACACGGTGAAGGTGAAGTCGCCGAAGTCGTTGAAGTTCGGATCTGTGCCCGAGACGCTGATGTAGTAGCCCACGTTCCACAACGCGCCCTGCGTGGCGCTCGGACAGCCGACCGGATCGGTCGCGATGCCGCAGTTGCTGCCCGGCCCGGCGTAATAGTCGCCGGCGCCGTTGTCGGTCACCGTGGGGTTGGAGTAACGCGCGTGAGCGGTCAGCGCGAGCGTGACGGTGGTCGAGCCGTTGACGAAGACTTCGGTCTTCGCAACCGAGGTGTTCGGGATGCCCGTACCGCCGAAGGTTGCGCCCGGCAGCGAACCCCAGCTGGTGTAGATCGGTGTCGCCAGCGCGGTGCCGCTGGCGCACAGGATGACTGATGCGGCCGCCAGGGCGACGCTCGTCCGGATGCTACCCATGATTGCTTCCCCCGTCGTGCGGCTGGTGCCGCTTGTTCGTGGTCTTGATTCCCCGTGGCCGTTGGCCGGCCACCAAGGCTGAATCTAGCCAATCGCCCGGCTGCCGTCCAGCCTTTCATCGGACTGGCTGCAGCGCCGGCAGCCCATGATTAAACATAAGACTTGCAAGGTCCAAACCAGCAACGGCCCAGGTTCCGCCCCATCAGGGAGATGCGGTACGGAGCTTCTCCACTTCGTAGCGGTGGACCTCCAGGTCATCGGCCCAGAAGTCCGGCGCGAGTCCGGCCTTGGCTTTGAGTGCGGCCAAGAACTCGCGCGGGTCGGGCAGGTTCTCCCAGACCTGGGGCAGGAAGGTGGCACGGTGCCTGCGCCAACCGAGCACGACCCCGTCCCGGCCTGGGACCAACTGCCTGGCCAGTTCCGCCTCCCGCCCGGCTGCCACCCGCTGGAGCGGGCCGAGCACCGAGATCTCGAGCCGGATGTGGTCGAGTTCATGTCGGCCCACCGGCGGGAAGCGCGGGTCGTCATAGGCACTGGCCCAGGCGTTGTACCAGACATCGGCGGCCAGTGGCCGGTGCGGCTCGAGCATGCCGCGGCAGCCGCGCAGTTCTCCGCCTCCTGCGGTCAGCGTGACGAAGGAGGCGCCCGGCAGCAGGGCATCCGGCGGGCAGCCATCCAGTTCGGGCCTGGCGGGCTCGATGCCATCCAGCCCAAGGCGGATGGAGCGCCAGGCCAGGCCCAGCAGATAGTCACGCGGCGGCGCGTCTCGGCTCATGGAAACAGAACGCCCCGTAGCCCACGACACGCGAGCGGTCGCCCGCGGTGTCACCCGAATTGCGCAGGTCGAGCTGCCGGGCCAGCAGGCCGTGCCTGCGGGCGCTGAGCAGAAAGCCATTCAGTCCCATGCAGCCGCAGGCGTCCCCGCCGTCGAGTCCGGGGTCGAGCGCCAGGATGCGCCGGGCCGTGGCGGCATCATGTGCGCGGGCTTCCTCATAGCCGTGGAAGTGGCTGAGGTCGGTGCTGACCACCACCAGGGTCTCGGGGCCGCCCCAGATGAGGTCGAGCACCTCGGCCACCTGGGCGGCGGGCGCATCACCGACGACCAGTGGCAGGAGGGTGAAGTCGTCCAGCACGAGCTGCAGGAATGGCAGCTGCACCTCGAGGCTGTGTTCGAACTCATGGGCGCGGTCGGAGCGGATCACCCCCGGACAGCCGAGAACCGCGTCGCGGGCGGCGCGGTCGATGGGCACCGCGCCCAGCGGGGTCGTGAAGGCATCCACCGCGGGCACCGCGATGCCCCGGAAGGCCACACGGTGGGTGGGGCCGATCAGCACGACCCGCCTGATCCAGGTGGCTCCATCGCGCAGCCGGGCATAGGCCGTGGCCGCCACCGGTCCCGAGTAGGCGAGGCCTGCGTGGGGTACGACCAGCACCTTGGGCTGCGGCCCCGTCTCGGCGACGGCCGCGAGGTATCCGGCCACATCCCGGCGCAGCGCATCGGCGGCGGCAGGGTAAAAGAAGCCGGCCACGGCGGGTTTCCTGCTGCTCTGTGACATCGCATCGGTGCGGGTCATGGCTACACTATGGGGGCAACGCGGTGCCTGCAAAAGCCCCCTGGCCAGCGCGGCGTCGCTGCATTGCAAATGCAGCGGGCCGTCCCCATGGTGTCGCCCATGCACGGGAATGCCGATTCCCCGGTCGTCGAGACACGCCACTGGCACGCCATCGAGGGCGGCCGGGTGCAGTGCGACCTGTGCCCGCGCGAGTGCCGCCTGCACGAGGGACAGCGTGGGCTGTGCTTCGTGCGCGGCTGCGAAGACGGGCGCATCAAGCTCTTCACCTGGGGCCGCTCCAGCGGCTTCTGCGTGGATCCCATCGAAAAGAAGCCGCTCAACCACTTCCTGCCGGGCAGCAGCGTGCTGTCCTTCGGCACCGCCGGCTGCAACCTGGCCTGCAAGTTCTGCCAGAACTGGGACATGAGCAAGTCGCGCGAGATGGACACGCTGGCCGATGCGGCCACCCCCGGACAGCTGGCCGATGCCGCGCACGCGCTCGGCTGCGCCAGCGTGGCCTTCACCTACAACGACCCGGTGATCTTCCACGAGTACGCCATCGATGTGGCCCGGGCCTGTCGCGGGCGGGGCGTGCGTACGGTGGCGGTGACCGCCGGCTACATCTCGCCTGCGCCACGGGCGGAGTTCTTCGCGCACATGGACGCGGCCAACATCGACCTGAAGGCCTTCTCCGACGGTTTCTATCGCCGGGTCTGCGGGGCGCGGCTGCAGCCGGTGCTCGACACCCTGCGTTACGTCCGCCACGAGACCGACACCTGGCTGGAGCTGACGACGTTGCTGATTCCCGGCGGGAACGACTCGGATGCCGAGCTGCAGGCGCTGACGGGCTGGGTGGCCAGCGAGCTCGGCCCCGATGTGCCGCTGCACTTCACCGCCTTCCATCCGGACTGGAAGATGACCGACCGGCCGGCAACCCCGGCCGCCACCCTGATGCGGGCACGGCAGATTGCCCGGGCCAACGGGCTGCACCACGTCTACACCGGCAACATCCGCGACAGCGAGGGTGCCAGCAGCCACTGCGCCGGCTGCGGCACGCGCCTCATCGAGCGTGACGGGTACCGCATCGGCGCCTATAGGCTCACGCCAGAGGGCTGCTGCCCCGGGTGCGGGACGCGGTTGCCCGGGGTCTTCGCCGCCGCCGCCGGCACCTGGGGTGCGCGCCGGCTGCCGGTGCGGCTGGCGGGGTTCGCGCGCCCCGTGCAATAGGGATCCTGCGTGCTGTTTCTGCGGCCGGCTGATTAAGGGACGATTCATCCCCGCCTACTAGCCTGCGCCCATGGTCACTGATGATCCATGGAGGACAGGCATGAACAAGATCCTGGCCCTGCTTGCGGCAGCGCTGGCCCTGGGCGGCCTGCCAGCCCTGGCGGCGGACCCTCTGGCCGACATCACCGTGGCGGCGAATGCGGTGCCGGGCTTTGCCGGGTTTTCCGCCGAGCGCGGTGCCCGGTTCTTCCGCACGCCCGGCGGCAGCTGGAGCTGCTCGACCTGCCACAGCGACGATCCGCGTCGGGCCGGCCGCCATGCCGTGACCGGCAAACCCATCGAGCCCATGGCGCCGGCGGTCAACCCCCGCCGTCTCACCGACCCGGCAAGGGTCGAGAAATGGTTCCGGCGCAACTGCAAGGACGTCCTGTCCCGCGAGTGCACTGCGCAGGAGAAGGGCGACGTCATCACCTATCTGCGGTCCATGGGCCGCTGAGGAGGCAACATGCCTGCTTCCCGTTCACATGAGAGGGCCAAGGCCCGCCCGGCGTGGATTCCCGGCCTGCTGATCGCAGCGGCCCTGGCCATCCCTGCCGCCCCTGCCGCTGTCCTGGCCGATGGCGGGCGCAGGTCGCCCGACGATCCGGCCTGGCGCGAGGAGTGCGGGAGTTGCCACGTGGCCTACCCGCCGCGCCTGCTGCCGGCGCAGTCCTGGCGGCGGATCATGGCCACACTGGACCGGCACTTCGATGCCGACGCCAGCCTCGAGCCCGGGCGCGCGCGCGGCATCGAGGCCTTTCTTGTCGCCAATGCGCGCCAGGCCTCGTCCGAATCGGCCTTGCGCATCACCGGAACAGGCTGGTTCCGGCGCGAGCACGACGAGGTGGCCGGCCTGTTCAGTTCGGCCGCCGTCGGCAATGCCGCGAACTGCGGCGCCTGCCATCCGCAGGCCGAACAGGGCCGTTTCAACGAGCACGAGATACGCCTGCCTGGAGGAAACAAGCGATGAAGGACAGGATCATGGTCTGGGATCTGCCCGTGCGGGCCTTCCACTGGCTGCTGGCCGGCAGCTTTGCCGGTGCATGGCTGCTCTCCGAGAGCGAGCGTTGGCGCGATGTCCACGTCATGCTGGGCTACACCGTGCTGGGGCTCGTGGCCTTTCGCATCGTCTGGGGCCTGCTCGGCACGCGATATGCCCGGTTTCGCAGCTTTCTGTTCGGTCCGCGCGAGGTGCTTGGCTACCTGCACGGGCTCTTCGATGGACGCAGTCCCCGCTATCTCGGCCACAACCCCGCCGGCAGCTATGCCATCTGGGCGATCCTCGGGCTGGCCGTCCTGACCGGGGCCGCAGGCATCGCCACGTACAATGAGATCGGCGGCGAGGCGTTCGAAGAGGTGCATGAGTTCCTGGCCAGCGCCTGGCTGCTGGTGGTGGGTGTGCATGTGGCCGGCGTGCTGCTCTCGAGCGTGCTGCACCGGGAAAACCTTGTCCGCTCCATGGTGACCGGGTACAAGGAGGCAGGCGACGATGGCGAGGATTGACACGGTGCTGCCGCAGGGCTGATCCATGCGCGTGCTGGTGGTGGAGGATGACGATCTGCTGGGCGGCGCGCTCCAGACAGGCCTGCGCGATCGCGGCTTTGTCATCGACTGGGTGCGCGATGGCATCGGCGCCGACACGATGCTGCGCACCGGGGAATATGCTGCCGTGGTCCTGGATCTCGGCCTGCCGCGGCGGGGCGGGCTCGAGGTCCTGCGCACGGCACGGGCCCGCGGCGACCGGGTGCCGGTGCTCGTCCTCACCGCGCGCGATGCCGTCGAGGACCGCATCGCCGGGCTCGATACCGGGTCGGATGACTATGTCGTCAAGCCGGTGGCCATCAGCGAACTGGCCGCGCGGTTGCGGGCCCTGATACGGCGCGCCCATGGCGCCGGTTCGAACCTGCTGGCGGTCGGCGGGCTGACGCTCGATGCCCATTCGCGCGAGGTCAGCTTCCGCGGCCAGCGGGTCGAGCTGCATGCGAGCGAGTTCGCGCTGCTGCGCGAGCTGATGCTCAACAGCGGGCGGGTGCTGACACGCGAGCAGCTCGAGGCCAGCCTCTACGACCTCGATCGCGCGGCCGAGAGCAACACCATCGAGGTGTTCGTCCATCGCCTGCGGCGCAAGCTCGCCCCGGAGGTGATCCGCACCATCCGTGGCGTCGGCTACCTGTTGCCACGGGATGCCGCGAAAGACGATGACGCATAACCCCTCCCTGCGCACGCGGTTGCTGGCGCTTCTCGTCACGGCGGTTGCCACGGTCTGGGCGCTGGCCGCGATGGCCACCTACGTGGATGCGCACCGTGCCATCGACCGGCTGCTCGACGCACACCTGGCCCAGGCCACCGCGGTGCTGGCCGCGGAGGCGGGCCACGAGCTGCTGGAACTCGACGCCGGTGACCTGCCGGATGCCGGGGACTTCGGCCATGGCGTCACCTTCCAGGTCTGGGAGGAAGGGCACGGGCTGGTGTTGAAATCCGCGGATGCGCCCGGGGTACGGTTGAGCAGTGCAGACCACGGATTCACCGATTCGATGGTGGCCGGGCGGCACTGGCGGGTGTTCACGGCCCGGGACCGCGAACGCAGGGCGCTGGTGGAGGTGGCCGAGGACCACGTCGTCCGCGAGCGTATCGCCGGGCGTGCCGCGCTCAATGCCCTGCGGCCGCTCGCCCTGGCCCTGCCGCTGCTGGCGGTCCTGGTGTGGTGGATCGTGAGCCACACGCTGCGGCCGCTGACTGGCCTGGGTGAGCAGTTGCGCGGACGCCGGCCACAGGCCCTCGATGCCCTCGACACCCGCAGCATTCCTGCCGAGGCCCTGCCCCTCGTGCAGCGACTCAATGAGCTGTTCAGCCGGATCCGCCACAGCACCGACCTGCAGCGGCGCTTCACCGCGGACGCCTCCCACGAATTGCGCAAGCCGGTGGCCGCCGTCCGCGCCCAGGCCGAGGTGGCCCGCACCACCGGCGATGTGTCCACGCGCGGGGAGGCGCTGGACAAGGTCATCCGCGCCTGTGACCGCATGGCCGGGCTCATCGACCAGCTGTTGACGCTGGCGCGGCTGGACCAGGATGCTGGCCTCCCGGCCGCGGCCGATGTCGACCTGGCCGCCACGGTCCGCCAGGCCATTGCCGATGCGGTGGTGGCCGGCGCCAGTGACGCGGATTTCACGTTCGAGTCCGCGGGCAATGCCCACGTGACCGGCCAGGCCCTGCTGCTCGGCACGCTGGTGCGCAACCTGCTGGCCAATGCCCTGCACCATGGTGCGCCGCCGGTGCAGGTCAGCCTCGTCGATACTGGCGCCGGGGTGCACCTGACCGTGTCCGACCATGGCCCGGGCGTGCCCGCTGCGGAGATGGCGCGGCTCGGCGAGCGCTTCTTCCGCGGCCAGGCTGCCGGTGAGGGCAGCGGGCTCGGGCTGTCCATCGTCCGGCGCATCGCCGAGATCCACGGGGCGTCGGTCGGGTTCGGGGCGGGGGCGTCCGGAGGCGGGCTGGCCGTCACGCTGACATTTCCGCCCGGGCCGCCGGCACACCGGTAGACTCTGCCTCGGCACGCCGGGATTTCCCATGGACCATCACAAGCTGGTGCTCCCCGAGCACATCAACCACTACGGCTTCCTCTTCGGCGGCTGGCTGCTGCAGTGGATCGACGAGTTCGCCTACATCACGGTCACCGTGGAGTTCCCGGGGCTGCGCTTCGTGACCATCGCCATGGACAACGTGCAGTTCAGGCGCCGCATCGCCGTCGGCGAGGTGCTGCGCTTTGCCGTGGTGCGCGAGCACCTCGGCCACACTTCGGTGCGTTACCGGGTGCGGGCCTTCGGGCTGGTCCAGGCCGGTGATCCGGCCGAGGTGATGTTCGAAACGGCCATCACCTTCGTGTGCGTGGACGAGGCCGGCCGCAAGGCGCCGGTCCGCGGTACCTGAGCCGCCGGCGGCAGCCCCAGGCATCGCTGGGCGTTTCGGCGGGCTGCAGCATGCCAGGGGCCTGACGCACGGTTGACCCGCCGGCCGGCGGCCGTCCAACATGACTGAAACGGGGCTGCATCAGGCCCCGGACAGGGGTGCGCCATCCGTTCCAGCAATTCCCCGGCGGCCGCCAGCAGGGGCCGGTCCGCCGCAAGTTCTGCCTCGGCCCTCGGCGCCCTGCTCAGGCCGCTGCTGCTGTTCGCGTTGGCTGCACTGCTGGTGTTCAGCGCCAGCCGCCTGCTGCTGGCGTGGCGCTATGCCGGCCATTTCACGGCGGGTGCCAGCCTCCTGGAGGTGCTCGGGCGCGCCTGGCGCTTCGACCTCGTGGTGATCTGCGCGGTGTGCCTGCTGGTGGTCCTGGTGCAATGGATCGCACCGCGCCGGTTGCTGCTCAGCGGGATCTGGCAGGGCACGCTGGCCGCATGGCTGGCTGCCTGGCTGATGCTGATCGTCTGGAACGAGGCGGCGACCCCCGACTTCATGGCGGAGTTCGGCCTGCGGCCGAACCGCCTCTATGTGGAGTACCTCGACTCGCCCCGCGAGGTGTTCATGACCATCTGGGAGGCGCATCGCCTGGCGCTGCTCATGGGTATTGCGCTCACCGGGTCCGCCGGCTTCCTGGCCTGGCGGGCACTGGGCCGCCGGCCGCTGCGCGATGCCCCGCACTGGGGGTTGCGCCTGGTGGTGCTGGCGCCGCTGGTGGCCGCCCTCGCCTTTGGCGTGCGTGGCAGCACCGGCCACCGGCCGCTCAACATCAGTTTCGCGGCTTCGTCGGCCGATCCGCTGGTCAATGACCTGGCGCTGAACTCCACGTACTCGGCGGTGCACGCGCTCTGGCAGATGTCCCGCGAGAAGGATGTCCTGAAGGGCTACGGGAACATCCCCGAGGCCGAGGTCATCGCCCGCGTGCGCTCCGGCATGCAGTTGCCGCCCGCTGCCTTCAGCGATCCCGCGCGGCCGACACTGCACGAACTGGTGCCGACGGCGCGCCCGGGCGGGCGGCCGAACCTGGTGATCCTCCTGCAGGAGAGCCTGGGCGCGCACTATTTCCAGAGCCTGGGTGGCCTGCCGGTGGCGCAGAAGCTCGAGACCTGGCGCGGCCGCAGCTTCTGGTTCGACAACCTCTACGCCAGCGGCACGCGCTCGGCCCGGGGGCTCGAGGCCGTGGTGACGGGATTCCTGCCGACCCGTGCGCCGAGCGTGCTGCGCCTCGAGCGTGCCCAGCGGGATTTCTTCACGCTCGCGCAGGTGCTCAAGGCGCAGGGGTACCAGACCGAATTCGTCTACGGTGGCGACAGCAGCTTCGACAACATGCGCCGGTTCTTTCTTGGCAACGGCTTCGACCGGGTGGTGGACTGGAGCGAGCTGCTGCCTGGCGCGAAATTCAGCACCACCTGGGGCGTGTCCGACGAGGATCTCTACGCCTGGGTGGCCCGCAAGCTCGAACGTGATGCCGCCGACGGCCGGCCGCACTTCACGCTGGTGTTCAGCACGTCGAACCACCCACCCTACGACTTTCCGGATGGGCGCATCGAACTCTACGAGCAGCCGAAGCAGACGCAGAACAATGCGGCGCGCTACGCCGACTTCGCGGTCGGCAGCTTCCTCGAATCCGCCGCGGCCAGCCCCTGGTGGGCCAATACGCTGTTCATGGTCGTCGCCGATCACGAGAGCCGTACGCTCGGCGAAGGCCTGGTGCCGGTGCTCTCGTTCCACATCCCGGCCTTCATCGCCGGCGGGACGGTGCAGCCGCGCGAGGTGACACGGCTCGCCAGCCAGGTGGACCTGCTGCCCACGGCCCTCTCGCTCATGGGCCTGCGCGTGGTGATCCCGGCCCCCGGCCTGGACCAGAGCCGCACGGATCTGACCGGACCAGGCCGCGCCCTCATGCAGTTCCACGACACCAACGCCTATCGCGTGGGCGACGACGTCGAGGTCCTCGATCCCGATGGCACTGCGCATCACTTCCGCGTCCGCGGCCAGCACCTGGAGCCGGCGCCGCCCGACACGGAACTGGAGCGCGAGGCGCTGGCCCACACGCAGTGGCCGGTGCTGGCCTATCGTCAGGGCTGGTATCGCCCCTGAGGGTCGCCCGTCAGGGGTCTCAGGCCGCCCGCAGGCTGTCGCGCAGGATGCCGAGCGCCTCCTCGAACAGTGGCTCGGCGATGGTCAGCGGGAACAGGAAGCGGATGACATTGGCATCCATCCCGCAGCCGAGGAGCAGCAGCCCGCGGTCCAGCGCTCCGGCCTGCACGCGCCGGGCAAAGCCGGCATCGGGGGCGCCGGTGGCCGGGTCACGGAATTCCACCGCCACCATCGCCCCGGGGCCGCGCACGTCGGCGATCCGCGGCAGGGCGTGGCGCTCGGCTTCCAGCAGGGTGCGCAGGCGCTGCCCGAGCCCGGCACCGCGCGCGGGCAGGTCCTCCTCCCGCATGATGTCGATGACCGCATGCGCCGCGGCGACCGCCAGCGGGTTGCCCGCATAGGTGCCGCCGAGCCCCCCGCGCGCCGGGGCGTCCATGATCTGCGCGCGGCCGGTGACCGCCGAGAGCGGCAGCCCCGCGGCCAGCGACTTGGCGAGCGTCATGATGTCGGCGACCACGCCACTGCGTTCGAGGTGGTGCTCCATGGCAAACAGCCGGCCGGTGCGGCCGAAGCCGGTCTGCACCTCGTCGGCGATGAGGACGATGCCGTGCTCATCGCACAGCTCGCGCATCCAGCCGACCGCTTCCGGCCGGATCACGTTGAAGCCGCCCTCGCCCTGGACGGGCTCGAAGATCATGGCAGCCACCCGTGCGGGCTCGATGTCGGTCCTGAACAGCCGCTCCACGGCAGCCCGGGTGAGCGCAAGGTCCGTGTGAGCGTCCGGGAAGGGCACGTGGAAGATTTCCGCCGGGAAGGGCCCGAAGCCAGCCTTGTAGCCCTCCACCTTCCCGGTGAGCGAGAGTGCGAGCAGGCTGCGCCCGTGGAAGGCACCGCCGAAGGCGATGACCCCGCTGCGCCCGGTGTGGGCGCGCGCGATCTTGACCGCGTTTTCCACGGCCTCCGCGCCGGTGGAGAAGAGCGCGGTCTTCTTCGCGTGGCTGCCCGGCGTGAGCCCATTGAGCTTCTCCGCCAGCGCGATGTAGGACTCGTAGGGCACGGTCTGGTAGCTGGTGTGGGTGAAGCGCTCGAGCTGCCCGCGCACCGCCGCCAGCACCCGCGGGTGGCCGTGGCCGACGTTCATCACGGCGATCCCGCCGGCAAAGTCGATGAAGCGCCGGCCCTCGATGTCCCAGATCTCCGCGCCCGCCGCGCGCGCGGCGAAGAAATCGCCGAGGACGGCGAGTCCCCGTGGCGTGGCGGCCGCCTGGCGGGCGAGGACCTGCTGGTTCGGGAATTGCGGCATCGGCTCTCTCGCATCGGGTATCGCGCCCGATTCTAGGGCCAGCGGCCGGCCGGTGCGACATGCGCCGCCGGCAGTGGGTGGTCCCGGCGGATGCCCGCCGGACAAGGCGCGGCCACCATTCTGTTTTAAATATCGTTCCAACAGGAACATCCTATTGGCTTAATTTGTCTGGCCTGTCCACAATGCCTGCGTCCGGCGGGTGATCCGCCGGGAAGGCCACACCAGGCCCCGCCGCGTGGCGCCGGCCGCAGCAACCCGAAGGAGAACGACGATGGGCAAGAAACTCACCACCAACGCCGGCTGCCCGGTGGCGGACAACCAGAACGTGCTGACCGCCGGTCCGCGTGGCCCGCAGCTGCTGCAGGACGTGTGGTTCCTCGAGAAGCTCGCGCATTTCGACCGGGAGGTGATCCCGGAGCGGCGCATGCACGCCAAGGGCTCCGGGGCCTATGGCACGTTCACCGTGACCCACGACATCACGCGCTACACCAGGGCGAAGATCTTCTCCGCCGTGGGCAAGAAGACCGAGCTCTTCGCGCGCTTCACCACCGTGGCCGGCGAGCGCGGTGCGGCGGATGCCGAGCGCGACATCCGCGGCTTCGCGGTGAAGTTCTACACCGGGGAGGGCAACTGGGACCTCGTCGGCAACAACACCCCGGTGTTCTTCCTGCGTGACCCGCTGAAGTTCCCCGACCTCAACCATGCGGTCAAGCGGGATCCGCGCACCAACCTGCGCAGCGCGAAGAACAACTGGGACTTCTGGACCTCGCTGCCCGAGGCCCTGCACCAGGTGACCGTCGTCATGAGCGACCGGGGCATCCCGGCCACCTACCGCCACATGCACGGCTTCGGCAGTCACACCTTCAGCTTCATCAACGCAGGGAACGAGCGCCACTGGGTGAAGTTCCACTTCAGGAGCCAGCAGGGCATCAGGAACCTGAGCGATGCCGAGGCGGAGGCGGTGATCGGCAAGGACCGTGAAAGCCACCAGAAGGACCTCTACGAGAGCATCGGCAAGGGCGACTTCCCGAAGTGGACGCTGATGGTGCAGGTCATGCCCGAGGCTGATGCGGCGAAGCTGCCCTACAACCCCTTCGACCTCACCAAGGTCTGGCCGCACAAGGACTACCCGCTCATCGAGGTGGGCGTGATGGAGCTCAACCGCAATCCGGAGAACTTCTTCGCCGAGGTCGAGCAGTCTGCCTTCAATCCGGCCAACATCGTGCCGGGCATCGGCTTCTCGCCCGACCGCATGCTCCAGGGGCGGCTGTTCTCCTACGGCGATGCGCAGCGCTACCGGTTGGGGGTGAATCACCACCTCATCCCGGTCAATGCGCCCCGCTGCCCGGTGCACAGTTACCACCGCGATGGGGCCATGCGGGTGGACGGCAACCACGGCGGCACGCTGGGCTACGAGCCGAACAGCGATGGCGAGTGGCAGGAGCAGCCGGACTTCCGCGAGCCGCCGCTCGCGCTCGCGGGAGCCGCGGACCACTGGAACCACCGCGAGGACGATGACTACTACTCGCAGCCCGGCGCGCTCTTTCGCCTGATGACTCCGGCACAGCAGCAGGCGCTGTTCGACAACACCGCGCGCTCCATCGGCCCGGCGCCGCGCGAGATCCAGCTGCGGCACATCGGCAACTGCCTCAAGGCCGACCGGGCCTACGGCGCGGGTGTGGCCAGGGCACTCGGCATCGCGCTGGCCGAGGTGCGCTGAGGGATCCTGGGCCGGTCCGGCGAGTGGACCGGGAGGCGCAGTCAACGACGGGCGGGCCCCGCGGCTGCGGGGCCCGCCGCTCCGGACCCGCCGCGCGGGCTGCCGGGACCCACCCGGCGCGGCCGGCCGCGATCGTGCCGTCCCGCCAGCTCAACTGCCGGAACGGGTGCTGCTAGCATGCGCGGCCATGAGCGCGAGATTGCCGCCTGTCCCCGAATCCCTGCTCGGCGAAGCCAGGCAGGCGCTGGAGACCCTGCCGGCAGCGCTGCGCGAGGACCCCCGGCTCACCCCGCGGCTGCTGCGGCTCTTCGCCGCCAGCCCCTTTGCCGCCGACATCGCCAGCCGCCATCCCGGGCTGCTGCAGCAGCTGCTCGACTCGGGCCGGGTGGACCGGGCGGCGGCACCGGGGGACCTGGCCGCTGCGCTCGGCGAGTTCATCGAGCCGCCGCTCGCCGAGACGGCCTTCATGTCCCGGCTGCGCCTCTTCCGCCACCGTGAACTGCTGCGGGTGTTGTGGCGTGAGCTGGAAGGCCTGGCCACCGTGCCCGGGACATTGCGCGAGCTCTCCGACCTCGCCGATGCCTGCATCATTGCCGCGCTCGCCTGGGCGGGGGAGGCGCTGCAGGCGCGCCATGGCCGGCCGCGGCTCCCCGACGGCGCGCCCTGCGACCTCGGCATCCTCGCCATGGGCAAGCTCGGCGGCCGGGAGCTCAATTTCTCCTCGGACATCGACCTCGTCTTCGTCTATGTCGACGCGGGACAGACCGATGGTGCGAAGCCGGTCAGCAACGAGGAATACTTCCGCCTGCTCTGCCAGCGCCTGGTCAACCTGCTCGGCCAGCCCACCACCGAGGGCATCGTCTACCGCGTGGACGTGCGCCTGCGCCCCTTCGGCAACAGCGGGCCGCTGGCGGTCTCGCTGCCGGCGCTGGAGAACTACCTGATGCAGAACGGCCGGGACTGGGAGCGCTACGCCTACGTCAAGGCCCGCGTGATCAACGAGTGGAGCGAGGCGTCCTGGTTCTACCAGGACGTCGTGCGCCCCTTCGTCTACCGCCGCTACCTCGACTATGGCGTGTTCGCCTCGCTGCGCGAGATGAAGGCGTTGATCGAGACCGAAGTGCGGCGCAGGGAATTCGCGGCCGACATCAAGCTCGGGCCGGGCGGCATCCGCGAAATCGAATTCATCGTGCAGTCCTTCCAGCTGGTGCGTGGGGGCAGCGTGGCCGGCCTGCGGGGCCAGGACATCCTGGGCCTGCTGCCCGCCCTCGCCCGCCACGGCTGCCTGCCGGCCGCAGCCGTGGATGCGCTCACCGCCGCCTACCTGTACCTGCGCCGGCTGGAGAACGCCATCCAGGCCCTGCGCGACCAGCAGACCCACAACGTGCCGGCCGAGCCGTCCGACCGGGCCCGCCTCGCGCTGGCGCTGGGGGCGGGTGAGTGGGGCGAGGTGGCGGCCGGGCTCGAGCGCCACCGCGCCACCGTCAGCAGCCATTTCCACGCCGTGGTGTTCCGCGGCGAGGGCGGCGGCAAGGCCGCCACCGGTGGAGGCCTGCGCCAGGTCTGGCTGGAGGAGGCAGCCCCGGAGGCCGCGGCCGGCCTGCTGCGCGAGGCGGGGTTCCCCGCACCGGAGGCGGTGCTCGAGCGCCTGCGGCGTCTGCGTGCCGCGACGAGCCTGCAGCGGCTCGATGCCGCGGGCCGCCAGCGGCTCGACAGGCTGGTTCCCGCGCTGCTGGAGGCGGCCGGCCGCGAGCGCAATGCGCTGCTGGCCATCGATGGAGTGGCCGGCGTGATCGAGGCGATCGGCCGGCGCTCGGCCTACTTCGCGCTGCTCAACGAGAACCCCGCGGCACGCGACCGCCTCGTCGGCATGTGCGGCCTGAGCGATTTCCTCGCGCGCCAGATCGCCGACCATCCCATCCTGCTCGACGAGTTGCTCGACCCCCGCATGTTCGGCGAGCCGCCGACGCGCGCCGAGCTGGCGGGGGAACTCGAAAGGCGCCTGGAGGCGGTCGGCGGCGAGGATCCCGAACGCTGGCTCGAGGCGCTGCGCAATTTCCAGCGTGCGGCGGTGTTTCGCGTCGCGGTGGCCGATCTCTCCGGCGTGCTGCCCCTGATGAAGGTGAGCGACCGCCTCACCGAGACCGCCGAACTGGTGCTGCAGGCTGCCTGCGACCAGGCCTGGCGCGAACTCGAGACCCGCCACGGCAGACCGCGCTGCGTCGTGGACGGGCAGGCGCGTCCCGCGGCGTTCGGCATCGTCGCCTACGGCAAGCTCGGCGGGCTCGAGCTCGGCTATGCCTCCGACCTCGACCTGGTCTTCCTCCACGACTCCGCCGGCGAGTCCCAGCAGACCGATGGCGAGCGCCCGCTGGAGAACGGCGTGTTCTTCGTGCGCCTTGCCCGGCGCATCATCAGCTTTGCCACCATGCTCACACCGGGCGGCCACCTCTACGAGGTGGACACCCGGCTCCAGCCGGAGGGGCGCCAGGGGCTGCTGGTGTCGAGCCTTGCCGCCTTCCGGGCCTACCAGCAGCAGGACGCCTGGACCTGGGAGCACCAGGCGCTGCTGCGCAGCCGGGGCATCGGCGGCGATGCGGGCGTGCTGGCTGCCTTCGAGGCCATCCGGCGCGAGGTGCTCACCACGCACGTGCACCACGAACGGCTGCGGGCCGATGTGCTGGAGATGCGTGAGCGCATGGCGCGGGAGCTGCCGCGGGGCACTGCGGAGAGCTTCCACATCAAGCACGACCGCGGCGGGATCACCGACATCGAGTTCATCGTGCAGTACCTGGTGCTGCGCGAGGCCCGCCATCACGCGGAGCTGGTGCGCTGGTCGGACAACATCCGCCAGCTCGAGGCGCTGGCCGCAGCCGGCGTGATCAGCACCGCAACCGCCGGGGTGCTGGCCGATGCCTACCGCGGCTACCGCGAGCAGTTGCACCACCTCGCGCTGGCCGGCCAGCCCGGGCTGATGCCGCGCGAGGCGGCGGCTGCCCTGGCCGGCCGCATCCACGCCATCTGGGACGAGGTCTTCGCCTCCTGACGCCTGCTGCGCCGCGGGCCAGTGCGCCGGCAGCGCTTATAATCCCGCCAGCCACCTGATTCACCGGAGACCGTCGTGCCCACACCGCAGGCCCGCAGCCAGCAGCTGATCCAGCCCAATGCCGAGCACCGCTACCAGGTCAACCCGGCGGACCTGCCGCTGTCCTGTCCCATGCCGGGCATGTACCTGTGGAACTCGCACCCACGGGTGTTCCTGCCCATCGAAGCCGCGGGCGGCACCATCAAGTGCCCGTACTGCAGTGCCACCTACCACCTGGTGCGCTGACACGCGCGCGCCGCCGTGGCCGGGCCGCTGATCGCGCACATCAACCTGGCGCGCGGTTTCCGCGGGGGCGAGCGGCAGACCGAGCTGCTGGTGCGTGGCCTGGCGGCCGGGGGATGGGCACAGCGTGTGGTGGTCCGGCGTGGCGAAGGCCTTGCGCGTTGCCTGGCGGATGTTCCCGGGGTGGAACTGCGGCAGGTGGCCGGCAACGTGCTGGCCGCGGCGCTGGCGTTGCGCGGTGCCGGCCTGGTGCATGCGCATGAGGCCCGCGCGCTGCAGGCGGCCTGGCTCAACCGGCTCGGTGGCGGGGCGCGCTACCTGGTGACGCGGCGCGTGCAGCAGGGGCCCAGGCACCACGCCCTCAACCGTGACCTGTACCGCCGCGCGGCCCGCATCGTGGTGCTGTCGCGGGCCATCGGTGCCGCGATCTCGGCACTGGATGCCGCGCTGGCCTGGGAAGTGATCCCCAGTGCCAGCGCGGGCCTGGCCGCCACGCCCGGACGGGTGGCGGAGCTGCGCCGGCAGTCCGGCGGCGGCTTCATCGTCGGCCACATCGGCGCGCTGGTGGACTCGCACAAGGGGCAGCGGCAGATCCTGGCGGTGGCCCGCGAGACCCTGCAATGCGCCCCGGACATCGGCTACCTGCTGGTCGGCTCGGGCCGCGACGAGGCGGCGCTGCGGGCCGAGGCCGCCTCCCTGCCCAACGTGCGCTTCGCCGGCGAGGTGCGCGATGTCGGCAGCCATCTGGCTGCCATGGACGTCTTTCTCTATCCTTCGCGGCACGAGGGCCTGGGCTCGATCCTGCTCGACGCCATGGGGTTCGGGCTGCCGGTGGTGGCGACGCGGGTGGGCGGCATACCGGAGGTCGTCAGCGACGGCAGCGGCGGGCTGCTTTGCGAGGTCGACGATGTCGCCGGCCTCACCGCGGCGGTGCTCCGCCTGCATGCGGATGCCGGGCTGCGCGAACGGATGGCCACGGTGAACCGTGCCCGGGCCCGCGAGTATTCGCCCGCGGCCATGACCGGGCGCTACGTCAACATCTACCGGAGCCTGCTCCCCGGGGCAGTGGCAGCCAGCACATGATCATCGTCACCGGCGGCGCCGGCTTCATCGGCTCGAACATCGTCCGGCACCTGAACGAGGCCGGCGTCACCGACATCCTGGTGGTGGACGACCTGGCCGATGGGCACAAGGCGATGAACCTGGCCGGCGCGCGCATCGCCGACTATCTTGACCACGAGGAGTTCCTCGCACACCTGGCCGCCCGCCGGGACTTCGGCGGCAGGGTGTCCGGCGTGCTGCACCAGGGGGCCTGCACCGTCACCACGGAGTGGGACGGGCGGCTGATGATGCAGCGCAACCACGCCTTCTCCCGCGAGCTGCTCCACTGGTGCCTGGAGAAGGGGGTGGCGCTCGTCTATGCCTCCTCGGCCTCGGTGTATGGCGCCGGCCGGGAGTCGCGCGTGGCGCCGGAGTGCGAACGGCCTGTCAACGTGTACGCCTGGTCCAAGTTGGTCTTCGACCAGCACGTGAGGCGCCTCGTTGCCAGCGCGCAGTCGCCGGTGGTGGGGTTGCGCTACTTCAACGTCTACGGCCCGGGCGAGGCCCACAAGGGCGCGATGGCCAGCGTGATCTGGCACTTCCACAACCAGCTCGGGCAGGGCGAGGAGCTGCGCCTGTTCGAGGGCAGCCATGGCCATGGCCCGGGCGAGCAGCGGCGCGACTTCATCCATGTGGATGACGTGGCGCGTGCCAACCTCTGGTTCCTCGCGCATGGCGGCAGCCGCGGGATATTCAACCTCGGCACGGGCCGTGCGCGCAGCTTCAACGACGTGGCCCGCGCGGTCATCGCCTGGCACGGCCGGGGCCGGATCCGCTACGTGCCGTTTCCGCCCGGCCTGCTGGCCGGCTACCAGAGCTTCACCGAGGCGGACCTGGCCACCCTGCGCCTGGCGGGCTATCCGCACGATTTCATCGGGCTGGAAGAGGGCGTGCGTGCCTACCTCGACTGGCTGAAGGCCAGCGCGGCATAGGCGGCCGGGACCCATGGCCGCGGGCGAGAAGATCCTGGTCGTCGGCCCCGCCTGGATCGGCGACATGGTCATGGCGCAGTCGCTCCTGCGGCTGCTGCGCCAGCGCGACCCCCAGGCCCTGATCGACCTCACCGGCCCGCCGTGGTCGGTGCCGCTGGCCGCACGCATGCCGGAGGTGCGCCGGGGCATCGCCCTGGATGTCCGCCACGGCGAGCTCGCGTTCGGCGTCCGCCGCCGTCTCGGCCGCGAGCTGCGCAACACGGGCTATGACCGTGCGATCGTGCTGCCGCGATCCCTGAAGGCGGCACTGCTGCCCTGGTTCGCGCGCATTCCGGTGCGTACAGGCTTTGCCACGGAGGGACGGCGCTGGCTGCTGACCGATCCGCGCCCGCTGGATCGCGCGCTGCTCGACCAGACCGTCAGGCGCTTCCTCGCCCTTGGCCTGCCGCGCGGCGCGCCGCTGCCCGACCCTCCGCCGTTCCCGGTCCTGACGGTCGATGCCGACAACCGCGCCGCCCTGCTCGGACGACTGGGTCTCGGGCATGCGCCGGCAGTGGCGCTCATGCCGGGGGCAGCCTACGGGCCGGCCAAGCAATGGCCGATCGGGCACTTCGCCGGACTGGCGGCGGACATCGTCAGCGGCGGCGAGGAGGTCTGGGTGCTCGGCTCGGCCGCCGAAAGGCCGCTCGGCGAGCACATCCGTGCCGTGGCCGGCACCGGGGTGCACAACCTCTGCGGGCAGACCCGGCTCGAGGACAGCGTCGACCTGCTCTCGGCGGCGCGTGCCGCGGTGACCAACGACTCCGGCCTCATGCACGTGGCCGCGGCCGCCGGCACGCGCGTCATCGCGCTCTATGGCTCGAGCTCGCCGCACTTCACCCCGCCGCTCACCGACCGGTGCAGCATCCACTACCTCGCGCTCGACTGCAGTCCCTGCTTCCAGCGCGAGTGCCCGCTCGGCCACCTGCACTGCCTGCGCGGCATCACGGTGGCGGCGGTGCGCGCCTCGCTTGGCTGAGCCGCCGCGCCCGGCACATCACGTCCGGGGCCGGTGGCCGAGGGCCCGGTCGACCGTGGCGATGACATCGGCCGGGGAGATCAGGTCCATCGCGCCCGGGTCGCGCACCCGCTGGCCCCAGCGCAGCTGCGCCACCGGGACGCCGAATTCGCGCTGCACGGCCTCCGGGTAGCGGTCCACCACGAGGTCCTGGCTGAAATAGGGCCCCGTGCGCAGGCGGTTGGAGGTGGCGTAGAGGCCCACCACCGGCGTGCCCACCGCGGTGGCCATGTGCGCGGGGCCGGAGTCCGGGCAGATGAGCAGGTCGGCACGATCGAGCAGCGCCAGGAGCTGCTTCAGGCTGGTGCGGCCGATGAGGTTCACGAGCGGGCGGGGGGCGCTGGCGGCCAGCGCCTCGCCGTAGCGCGCTTCAATGGCGCTGCTGGCGCCACTCAGGATCACCTGCGCGCCGTGGGCCTCCTGCAGGTGCGCCACGACCGCGCTGTAATTCCCGATCCGCCAGTTGCGGTAGTTGCGCAGGCGCTGGCTGCTGCAGGGGCTGATGACCACCACCGGGCCGCTGCCGCCGGCCTGGGCGGCGGCGAAGGCGCGGTCGGCTTCGCTGACGGGGATGTCCCAGCGCAGCTCGCGCCCGTGGATGCCGAGCTGCCCGGCGAAGCCGAGGAGCCCGTCCATCACGTGCTGGCCCGCCTGCGGCGCGATCCGCTCGTTGGTGAACAGCCACTGCCAGTCGCGCGCGCGCGCGCGATCGAAGCCGATGCGCCGCCCGGCGCTGACCATGCAGCTCACCAGGTTGGCGCGCATCGAGGCGTGCATGTGGAGCAGCACCGGAAAGCGGCGCCCGCGCAGTTGCCGGCGGATGCCCGCAAGGCTCGCCGCGGGGTGGCGCTTGTCGAAGGTGATAAACTCCACGCCGTCCACGCCGTCCATGAGCCCATGCTCGGTCCTGCCGATCACCCACGTGAAGTGCGTGTGCGGCCAGGCGGCCTGGAGGGTCCTGAGGACGGGGAGCGTGTGGCAGCAGTCACCGATGGCCGAGAGCCGCACGAGGCAGATCGACTCCGGCCCATTCCCTGGCGGTCGACCGGATGTAGGTGGCATGCTTTGCGTGGAGCGTGTAGCGCGGATCGGCGAGAGCGTCATCCTATATGATGCTTCCCTCGCCAACCATATCGAGGAGGCCTGGTTCGACCCGGCCTCGTGGCCCGGTGCGCCACGTGTCCAGGGCCGCGGCGTCACGCTGTTCATCCGCTGCGCGGGCGAGGACTGGGTCCTGCGGCACTACCACCGCGGCGGGCAGGCGGCACGCATCAGCAGCGATGCCTTCGCCTGGACCGGTGAGGCCCGTACCCGCTGCTTTCGCGAATGGCGGCTGCTCGCGCAGCTGCGTGCCGCGGGGCTGCCGGTGCCCTGCCCGGTGGCAGCGCGCTACCTGCGCCGCGGCCTGCTGTACCGGGCCGACCTCATCACCCGGCGCATCCCTGATGTCATGCCGCTCTCCGCTGTGCTGGCCGCCGGGCCGCTGCCGCAGGCGCTGTGGCGGGGCGTCGGCGCGTGCATCGGCCGCTTCCACGCGGCCGGCGTGTTCCACGCGGACCTCAACGCCCACAACGTGCAGGTCAATGACCGTGGGGAGGTCTTCCTGCTGGATTTCGACCGCGGGCGCATCATGGCGCGATCCGGTGCCTGGCGCCGGCGCAATCTTGCACGGCTGCACCGTTCGCTCGTGAAGGTTGCCGCGACGGCCGCCCGCGGTTTCGGCGCCGCGGAGTGGTCGGCGCTGCTGGCGGGCTACGCGGCCGCGGAGGCTGGCGGGGGTTCCCCTTCGCCACCGTCCGTGTAGGGATCGGGAAGGGGTGCGGGCCGGCCCTTGAAACGCCGGTGCACCCAATAGTACTGCTCGGGCGCCTGGCGGATGTGGCGCTCCAGCACTGCGTTGATGCGCGCGGCATCGGCGGTCGGGTCGCCCCCCGGGAAATCCGCCAGCGCCGGCTCGATGCGGATCTCGTAGCCCCGCCCGTCGGCGCGCCTGGTGGCGAAGTAGGGCACCACGGGGGCGCCGCTGACGCGCGCCAGCCCGGTCAGCGCACCGCTGGTCATGGCGGGAACGCCAAAGAAGGGCACCAGCACGCTGCCCTTGCGCCGGAAGCTCTGGTCGGGTGCATACCAGACGGTTTCGCCCTCGCCCAGGCAGCGGATCAGCTTGCGGATGCTGTCCTTGGGGACGAGCCGCCGGATGGTGCGGATGCGCATGCGCAGCAGGATGGCATCCAGCAACGGGTTGCGGTTCGGCCGGTAGATCGCCGCGGTGTGGGGGATTTCCATGCAGAAGCGCCGGCCGGAGTATTCCACCGCGGCGAAGTGTCCGCTCAGGAGGATGGCGCCGTGCCCGCGGGCCAGCGCCTCCCGGAGGTGTTCCAGCCCCTCGATGCGCCAGAGCCGGCGCACGCGTGCATCGCTGGCCCAGAGCGCCATGCCGAGTTCGATCAGCTGCAGGCCCAGCGAGGCGAAGTGACGGCGCAGCAGGGCGTCGCGCTCCTGCTTGCCGAGTTCGGGAAAGCACAGCCGCAGGTTGGTGGCGGCGATGACCCGCCGTTCGCGGGCCAGCAGCAGGCCGAGCCTCCCCAGCAGCGCGCCGGCCGCCCGTTGCGCGCGGAAGGGCAGCAGTGTGAGCAGGCGCAGCACGCCGAGGCCGGCCCAGGTGGGCCAGAAGCGTGGCTGCCAGAAGCGCAGCAGGGAGGGCGGGGTCATCGCGGTGGCGGCTGTCCGGTGGCCAGGCCGCCTATGCTAGGTGGCCGCTCCCGACCTTGAAAGGCCCGCTGCCCGGCCAGTGTGCTGGCCCGCGTCGCGGGGGGCTTGAATTGTGGATGCCGGGCACCACTAAATAGCCGTCCTTGCGGTTTCCGGAGAAACCTTGCCGTGATGAAGCGAATCTTCCTGCTCCTGGCCACCAACATCGCGGTCCTGGCGGTCCTGTCGGTGGTCGCGCGGGTCCTCGGGCTCGATCGCGTGCTCGACCAGCAGGGCGGGATCGACTTCACGGCCCTGCTTGGCTTCTGTGCGGTCTTCGGCTTCGGCGGCGCACTGATTTCCCTGGCGATGTCCAAGTGGGTGGCCAAGCGCAGCACCGGTGCGCGGGTCATCACCCAGCCGCGGGATGCCACCGAGGCCTGGCTGCTCGAGACCGTGCAGCGCCAGGCCCGCCAGGCCGGCATCGGCATGCCCGAGGTGGCCGTCTACGATGCGCCCGACATGAACGCCTTTGCCACCGGCGCGCGGCGTGACAGTGCACTGGTCGCGGTCAGCACCGGCCTGCTCCAGCGCATGAACCGCACCGAGGTGGAGGCCGTGCTGGGGCACGAGATCACCCACGTCGCCAACGGCGACATGGTGACGCTGACCCTGATCCAGGGTGTCGTGAACACCTTCGTGCTGTTCCTGTCGCGGGTGATCGGCTACGTGGTCGACAGCGCACTGTCGCGCTCCGACAGCGGTGGCCGGCGCGGACAGGGACCGGCCTTCTTCATCACCAGCCTGGTCGCCCAGGTGCTGCTCGGCATCCTCGCCAGCATGATCGTTGCCTGGTTCTCCCGCCAGCGCGAATTCCGCGCCGATGCGGGCGGCGCGGGCCTGGCCGGCCGTGACGGCATGATCGCCGCGCTGGAGCGCCTGAAGACGGCCCATGGGCCGGCGGCATTGCCGGATTCCATGAAGGCCTTCGGCATTTCCGGTGGCGGTGGCATCTCGCGGCTCTTCATGTCGCACCCGCCGCTCGACGAGCGGATCGCGGCACTGCGCAACGTGGGCCAGCCCCGGGCCGGCTGAATGGCCGGCCGGCCATTGCCGATTATGTGAATCGGTTCGTCCCCGGCGGGCGTGGCCAGGGCTAACCTCAGGCCATGGTGTCCGCTCCCGCGGGCAAGGCCGCGGCCGCCGGCCGACGGCTTGCTTTCGCGGGGCCGATTGGCTATGAATCGGCCAACACAGGGCTTGGGTTGTCGATGTCCGTTCTGACCAGGGTGCTGCCGGCTGTCACGGCCGTGCTGGTATTGTTCGTCGCCGCAGCGTCGGCCGACGATGCCTTGCCGCGTCCCCCCGGCCTGAGGGCGGAGGTGGTCTTCTGGCAGCGCGCCTTTGCCGAGTGCACCTCGGAGCAGGGCCTGGTCCACGACAACCGCCACCTCGACATCGTTTACGAGAAGATCGATGCCTCGGGCGAGGGCAGCCAGGCGCGGCTGCAGCGCCTCGCGGAGGCCGCCCGCGCGAAATACGAGCGCATCCTGCGCCTGCTGGCCACCGGCGAGCGCAGCGGCCTCGACGCGGAGTCCCGGCGGGTGCTGGCCCTGTGGCCGGCGGACGTCAGCAATGCCGAATTGCGCGAGGCCGCCGAGCGGGTGCGTTTCCAGCAGGGGCTCGCCGAGCGCTTCCACGCCGGCCTGGTGCGCTCGGGCCAGTGGCGCGACCACATCCGCAGGAGCCTGCGCCAGGCGGGTGTCCCCGAAGAAGTGGCGGCACTGCCGCACGTGGAGTCCTCCTTCGACCCCAACGCGCGGTCCTTCATCGGCGCCGCCGGCCTGTGGCAGTTCACCGGCGACACCGGCAGGCGCTTCATGCGCATCGACCAGGCCGTGGACGAGCGCCGTGATCCCTACGAATCCAGCGAGGCGGCCGCCCGCCTGCTGCGCTACAACCATGACCTGCTGGGTACCTGGCCGCTGGCCATCACCGCCTACAACCACGGTGCCGCCGGCATGCGCAGGGCCGTGGACAGCATGGGCACCAGTGACATCGAGACCATCATCCGGGGCTACAACGGGCCGGCCTTCCGCTTTGCCTCGCGCAACTTCTATGTCTCGTTCCTGGCGGCGCTGGAGATCGAGCAGGATCCGGAGAAGTTCTTCGGCCCGGTCCGTCGTGAGGCCTCGCGTGAGCCGCTGGTGGTGGAGATGCCCGATTACATGCGTGTCGATGCGCTGGAAAAGGCCTTTGGCGTGTCGCGCTCCACCCTGCAGACCTACAACCCGGCGCTGCTGCCCCCGGTATGGACGGGCGCCAAGTACGTGCCGCGCGGGTTCCGCCTGCGCCTGCCAGCCGGCCAGGTGATCGACGCCCCGGCCCAGCAGCTGCTGGCCTCGATCCCGTCTGTGCAGCGCTTCGACAGCCAGGTGCCGGACAAGGTCCACCAGGTGAAGCGCGGCGAGACGCTGGGGCGCATCGCCGCGCGCTACGGCATCAGTGTCAGCCAGCTCGCCCAGGCCAACGGCCTGAAACCGGGCGGCCGCATCCGGGTCGGCCAGGCGCTCAAGCTGCCAGGCCGGGCGCCGGCGACGCTGGCCAGTGCCGGACCCGCACCAAAGGCGCAGCCGCCGCGAGCGGCGCCGAAGCCGGCCGCAGCTGCCCCGGTGCCTGCCGCGGCCGCCGCCCCCCCGGCCATCGGCCCGGACCTGCCCGCCATCGAAACCCCCGCGCAGGCGAAGCAGCCCGCCGGCGATGCCGGTGGCATCTCCGCCTCGCTGGCCGATCCGAGCAACTACCTCGTCGGTGACAACGATACCGTCGAGGTGCAGGCTGCCGAGACCCTCAGCCACTATGCCGGCTGGCTGGAGGTCGGTCCGGAGGATCTGCGCAAGGCCAACGGCTGGCAGGACAAGCGCGCGCTGGTGATGGGCCAGCGCGTACGCCTGGTGTTCAGCAAGGTCAGCCGCGAAGTCTTCCTGTCGCGCCGCGTGGCCTACCACCACGACATGCAGGAGGAGTTCTTCAGCCACTACCGCATCACCGACACGACCGAGCACCTGCTGCGCCGGGGCGAGTCGGTGTGGATCCTGGCTGCCCAGAAGTACAAGGTGCCGGTGTGGCTGCTGCGACAGTACAACCCCAGGCTCGACCTCGACCAGGTGCGCCCGGGCACCCGCGTGGTGTTCCCGAAGCTGGCGCGCGTGGCAGCCGTGGAGTCCGAGGCATTCGCCAGCGGGGACGTCGCATGACGGGGGCCATGAAGCGGGTGTGCTGCGCCTGCGTGGCGGTGCTGGTCCTGGCCGCCCTGGTGGCCCCGGTGCAGGCGGCGGAGGCCGAGTTGGCCGACCGGGTGGTCGTGCACAAGGCCGAGCGCCGACTCGACCTCATGAAGAACGACACGGTGCTGCGCAGCTTCCGCATTGCGCTCGGGCTCTCGCCCGAGGGGCCGAAGACGCGCGAGGGTGATTTCCGCACCCCCGAGGGGCGCTACCTGCTCGTCGACCGCAACCCTGACAGCGATTTCTTCCTGTCGATCCGCATTTCCTATCCCGATGAGCGCAACCAGCGCGACGCCCGGGCCCGCGGTCATGCCCCGGGTGGGGCGATCATGATCCACGGCATGCCCAACATGCCCACGCGCTCGGCCGAGTACTACCGGCGCACCGACTGGACCAACGGCTGCATCGCCGTGTCCAATGCCGACATGGTGGACATCTGGCTGATGACCGCCCGCAACACCCCCATCGACATCCTGCCGTGAACGTGGGAATGCCTGCCCGGCAGGGGGCCGAGACCCTGGTGGAGGTGATGCCCGAGCGCAGCCTGGAGCTGCTTTCCCAGCACGAGGTCAACCGCCTGCGCAGGACCGGTGAGGGTGGCCAGCACGAGGTGCTGCGCCGCTGCGCCCTGGCGGTGCTCAACGTCGGGGGCCAGACCGACGACAGCCGCGAGGTGCTCGAAAAGTACCGCGACTTCGACGTCTTCATCGTGCAGCAGGACCGCGGCGTGAAGCTCGCGCTGCGCAATGCCCCGCCGGAGGCCTTCGTCGATGGCAGGATGATCCGCGGCATCCGCGAGCTGCTGTTTGCGGTCCTGCGCGACGTGGTTTTCATCAACAACGAGGTGTCGGGCGGCGGGCAGTTCGATCTCGGCAGCAGCGACGGCATCACCAACGCCGTCTTCCACATCCTGCGCAACGCCGGCGCCCTGCGGGCCGGGGAGCCCGACCTGGTGGTCTGCTGGGGCGGGCACGCGATCAGCCGCGAGGAGTATGACTACTCCAAGAAGGTCGGCTACGAGATCGGGCTGCGCGAGATGAACGTCTGCACCGGCTGTGGCAATGGCGCCATGAAGGGGCCGATGAAGGGTGCCGCGGTGGGGCACGCCAAGCAGCGGGTGGGCGATGGCCGCTACGTCGGCGTCACCGAGCCCGGCATCATTGCCGCCGAGTCGCCCAACCCCATCGTCAACCAGCTGGTCATCATGCCCGACATGGAGAAGCGGCTGGAGGCGTTCGTGCGCATCGCGCATGCCATCGTCATATTCCCGGGCGGCGTGGGTACGGCCGAGGAGTTCCTGTTCCTGCTCGGCATACTGCTCCACGAGCGGAACCGCGACCTCACGCTCCCGGTGGTGCTGACCGGCCCGCAGTCCAGCGAGCCGTACTTCGCCCGGATCCACGAATTCATCGGCGCCACGCTGGGCCGCGAGGCGCAACAGCGTTACCGCATCTGCCTCGGTGACCCGGCGGCCGTCGCCACGATGCTGCGCGAGGGCATGCGCCAGGTGCGCGATTTCCGCCATGCCAAGAACGACGCCTACTATTTCAACTGGCGGCTGCACCTCGACATGGATTTCCAGCAGCCATTCCAGGCGACCCACGAGAACATGGCAGCACTGGCCCTGCACCGGGGCCAGGAGCCGGCACGGCTCGCGGCCAGCCTGCGCAAGGCGTTCTCCGGTCTGGTGTCGGGCAACGTCAAGGACGAGGGCATCCGCGCCATCGAGAGCCGGGGACCCTTCGAGCTGGCGGGTGACCGCGAGATCATGGCGCGCCTGGACCAGCTGCTCGGGGCCTTCGTCGCCCAGAACCGCATGAAGCTCCCCGGTCGCGCCTACCAGCCCTGTTATCGCCTGAACATCTGAGGCGCACCAGCGCGTGGATGGTCGCCGCCGCGCGGGCGGCGAGGCTTCTCATAACGGCGTTGTTAAATCAGGGTGCCTGTGACTCAGTTCCTCGTGGGCCATGAACCTGCTCCATAAGCTGGCGCCACTGTGGAGGAACGGGGACGCTCGCCATGAGTCATTACAAGAACAACAGTCTTTCCCCCGGTGCCAGCAATGGGATCGCCAGCAGCAGCGCAAGCGCTGCCGGCCCCGGCAAACCCGGCTACGAGTCCACGCTGCGCAAGGGCCGGGTCCATGACCTGGTCAATCCGGAGGGCAGGGACGTGGGCGGCTGGGATTCCTACCGCCGCTGGCTGAACCGCGTGCAGTCGCCGGACAAGCGGCGCACGGTGGTCGATCCCGCCCTGTACACCTGGAAGGGCTACCGCAACTGGTCGGAGAAGATCCGCCGCGACTGGAAGCAGGACGAGTAACCCCGCCAGATCACCGACGGCACGGGACCGTCCCCGCCAGGACGGCCACCCCGACAACAGCCAGGCCAGGCAGCCAGCACACAACAGACCGGCGCGATGTCAGACCGAGACGAGAACGACGACCTCATCCAGAACCCCGAGACCCGCACCCGCCGCGCCTGGGTGGCCAGCGCGCTGCAGGGCGTGCGCCGGCGACTGGAAAGCGGCGAGATGCCGTCTGCCGGTCCCATCCCTGCCGCCGAGGCACCACCACGGCCCCGGCTGTCGGTCGTGCCCTCGGCCCACGAGCGCTGAGCCGCGGTAGGCCGCTGATGCTGCGTCCTGAACGGATGCTGCGCCTGCTCGACCAGGCCGACTGCCTCGGCGGCGCGTTGCGCCTGGTCTGGGCAGGGCGCTGGCGCCACTGGCTGGCGGCGGCCTCGCTGGTCGGCGCCTTCCTGCTGGCCGCCGCTGCCACGGGACTGCCGCTGTCCTGAGCCTTCAGCCAGCGCCTTGAAAAGGCGCCGGCCAGCCCCCACCCTAGCGCAGCCCGCGCCGCCGCTGTCCGTGGCGGCCGGCCTGCACGAAGGGACACACATGACCGCGCGCGAAACCCACGGCTTCCAGGCCGAGGTGAAGCAACTGCTTCACCTGATGATCCACTCCCTCTACAGCAACCGCGAGATCTTCCTGCGCGAGCTGGTTTCCAACGCTTCGGACGCCGCCGACAAGCTGCGCTTCGAGGCCATTGCGCATCCCGGGTACCTGGCCGAGGACGCCACGCTCTGCATCCGTATCGACTGCGATCCGGAGGCGGGGACGATCAGCGTCTCCGACAATGGCATCGGCATGTCGCGCGAGGACGTCATCGAGCAGCTGGGCACCATCGCCAGGTCGGGGACGGCGGAGTTCGTCCGCCGCCTGAGCGGCAACGAGCATGAGGACGTGAACCTCATCGGCCAGTTCGGCGTCGGCTTCTATTCCGCCTTCACGGTGGCTGACCGGGTCGAGGTCCTCACCCGCCGGGCGGGCCTGCCGGCGGACGCCGGTGTGCGCTGGGAGTCTGCCGGGGACGGCGAGTTCACCGTGGAGGCCGTGGCTGGTGTTCCCCGTGGCACGCGTGTGACGCTGCACCTGCGCGAGGATGCCCGGGAGTTCGCCGACGCATTCCGGCTGCGTGCGCTCATCCGCAAGTACTCCGACCACATCGCCTTCCCCGTGCTGATGAAGCAGGCGGCCGCCGGTGAAGGCGAGCCGGCCGAGGAGACCGTCAACGCCGCCAGGGCACTCTGGACCCGGCCGAAGGCGGACCTCAAGGATGAGGAGTACCAGGAGTTCTACCGCCACATCGCCCACGATTTCACGGCGCCGCTCGCCTGGAGCCACAACCGCGTCGAAGGCAAGCGCGTGTACACCAGCCTGCTGTACGTGCCGGCCCGTGCGCCCTTCGACCTGTGGAACCGCGAGAAGCCGCGGGGCCTCAAGCTCTACGTGCGCCGCGTGTTCATCCTCGACGACGCCGCGCAGTTCCTGCCGCTGTACCTGCGCTTCATGCGCGGCGTGATCGACGCCGACGGCCTCCCGCTCAACGTTTCGCGCGAGCTGCTGCAGCAGGATCCGGAGGTCGATGCCATACGCAGCGGTCTTGCCCGCCGCGTGCTCGACATGCTGGACAAGCTGGCGACCGACGAGCCGGACAAGTACGGCACGTTCTGGAAGGAGTTCGGGCGGGTCCTCAAGGAAGGCCCGGCGGAGGACCCCGGCAATGCCGGGCGCATCGCGCGGCTGCTGCGCTTCACCACGACCCGCAGCGCCGGCGACGAGCCCGATCGCAGCCTCACCGACTACGCAGCCGGCAAGCTCGACGGCCAGAAGCATGTCTGGTTCGTGACCGCGGACAGTCTCGCCGCGGCGCGCAGCAGCCCGCAGCTGGAGATCTTCCGCAAGAGGGGCATCGAGGTGCTGCTGCTCACCGACCCGATCGACGAGTGGGTGACCGGGCATCTCGGCGAGTTCGAAGGCATGGAGTTCCGCGACGTGCGCCGCGGCGAGCTCGATCTCGACGATGTCGGCGGCGGGAAACAGGCGGAGGCGGCCGGCAGCCATGCGGCGCTGATCGAGCGGCTGAAGGCGGTGTTCGGTGACGAACTCTCCGGCGTGCGTGTCACCGAACGGCTCACCGACTCGCCGGCCTGCCTCGCCATCGGCGACATGGACATGAGCCCGCAGATGCGGCGCATCCTCGCTGCATCCGGCCAGGCGGCGCCCGACAGCAAGCCGGTCCTCGAGATCAACCCCGGCCACGCGCTCGTGCAGCGGCTCGACGGGGAAACCGACGAGGCGCGGTTCGCCGACGTCGCCCGCGTGCTGCTCGATCAGGCCACGCTCGCCGAAGGCCGGGCGCTCGCTGATCCGGGCGCCTTCGTGCAGCGGCTGAACCGGCTGCTGACGGGGTAGGCGACGTCAGGCTGCGCGGGGACCGCTGCACGGTGCCCCGCGGCGGTGCATCACCGCGGGTTCAGCGCCCGCAGCCCGCCGCCGCGGCCCGGGGTGGCCCGTGTCAGCAGCTCTGGTCGCAGGCCGGGCCGATGCCGTGTTCGACCTGCAGGGTGGTGTGGCCGATGCGGAAGCGCCCGGCGAGGTCGTGGGCGACATCGTGCAGGAAGTGGTCGTCACGGTGTCCGCCAGGCATGACCAGGTGCGCGGTCAGCGCTGTTTCCGTGGTGCTCATCGCCCAGATGTGCAGGTCGTGGATACCGGTGACGCCCGGCAGGGCTTCCAGGTACCCGCGCACGGCGTGGGGATCGATGCCCCTCGGCACCGCATCGAAGACCAGGTCCATGGCCTCGATCAGCACCCCCCAGGTGCTCCAGACGATGATGCCGACAATGGCCAGGCTGATGACCGGGTCGAGCCATGCCCAGCCGGCGAGCACCACGCCGATGCCGCCCAGCGCCACGCCCACTGACACGCCGGCATCGCCGGCCATGTGCAGGAACGCGGCCCGCACGTTGATGTCGTGATGGCGGCCGGCCGCGAAGAGCCATGCCGTCACGCCATTGATGACCACTCCCGCGGCGGCGACCAGGATCATGATGTCGCCGGCCACCGGCGCCGGTGCCCTCAGCCGGAGCAAGGCTTCCCAGCCAATGGCACCCATGGCCACCAGCAGCAGGAGTGAGCTGACCAGCGAGGACAGGATGGTGCCACGGCGCAGGCCGTAGGTGCGCCGCGGGGTGGGGTCACGCTTGGCCAGTTCGATGGCGCCCCAGGCCAGGACCAGGCTGAGCACGTCGCTCAGGTTGTGGCCGGCATCGGCGATCAGGGCCAGCGAGTCAGCCAGCAGCCCGAAGCCGAATTCCACCAGCACGAACAGCGTATTGAGCGCGATGCCGATGGCAAATGCCCGGGTCATCTTCTCCGGCGGCGGGTGGTGGTGAGCATGGCCATGGTCCTGCCCGTGATCGTGACTGTGCTCATGCTCGTCGTGATCGTGGCTGTGGGCATGCATGGCGTGCGGACTCCCGTGCCGGCGAGGTTATCACGCCCGGACTGCGGGCAGGGGCAGTGCGGTGCGGTCGAGGACCGTGCGCAGCACGAAGCTCGAGTGCACCCCGGTCACGCCTTCGATGCGGGTGATCTTGTTGAGCAGCAGCGCCTGGTAGGCATCCATGTCGGTGACCACCACCTTCAGCTGGTAGTCGGCGTCCTGCCCGGTGATGAGCAGGCACTCCAGCACCTCCGGCAGGCGGGCCACCTCCTTCTCGAAGTGCCCGAAGCGGTCCGGGGTGTGGCGGTCCATGGCGATGTGGACCAGCGCCGTCAGCGTGAGCCCCAGGCTGCGGGGATCGAGCAGTGCGCGATACCCGGTGATCACCCCTGCCTCCTCCAGGGCACGGACGCGCCGCAGGCAGGGCGAGGGTGACAGGCCGATGCGCTCGGCCAGTTCCTGGTTGCTCAGCGCCGAATTGCCCTGGAGGGCCTCGAGGATCTGCCGGTCGTATCGGTCCATGTGCATTGGATAGCCTCCAGTTCGACAGGATTGAATGATTATTGCGCATATTGAATAAATGTGGCAATACAATGTCAATCATGCCCGGGGATGCGCGGCATTTCGCAATCGGCAGCCCGGGGTGCGCCGCTAAGGTATCTGCCGTCCCACCCGGGGAATCTGCAGGAAGACCGACCATGTCCCCCGCCACCCGCTATCGCGCATTTCCGCCCATCGACCTCCCCGGCCGCCGCTGGCCGGCGCGGGTCATCACGAGCCCGCCCGCCTGGCTCAGCACCGACCTGCGCGACGGCAACCAGGCGCTGTTCGAGCCCATGGGCGCGGAGCGCAAGCTGCGCATGTTCCGCATGCTCTGCGACATCGGTTTCAGGGAGATCGAGGTCGGGTTCCCGTCGGCCTCGAAGACCGAGTTCGATTTCGTGCGCACCCTGATCGAGGGTGGCCACATCCCGGAGGATGTCACCATCGGGGTGCTGACGCAGGCCCGCGAGCCGCTCATCCGGCGCACCATCGAGGCGCTGCGCGGCGCACGCCGGGCGATCGTGCACGTCTACACCGCGACCTCACCCGTGTTCCGCGAATTCGTGTTTGGCATGCAGCGCGCGGACGTGGTGGACATGACGGTGTCGGGCGTGCGCCTGATCCGCGAGCTCTGCAGCGGGCAGCCCGGCACCGAATGGGTGCTGGAGTACAGCCCCGAGACCTTCTCGGCCACGGAACTGGAATTCTCCCGGGAGATCTGTGACGCCGTGGTGGATGCCTGGGGTGCCACGCCGCAGCGCAAGGTGATCCTCAACCTCCCGGCCACCGTGGAGGTGGCCACGCCGAACGTGTACGCCGACCAGGTGGAATGGATGGACCGCCACCTTGCACGGCGTGACTCCGTCATCATCAGCGTGCACCCGCACAATGACCGTGGCACGGCGGTTGCGGCCGCCGAACTGGCGTTGATGGCCGGAGCCGAGCGGGTCGAGGGCTGCCTGTTCGGCAACGGCGAGCGCACCGGCAACGTGGACCTGGTCACGCTCGCCCTCAACCTGCGCACCCAGGGCGTCGACCCGGGGTTGCGGTTCGCCGACATCAACGCCATTGCGCGGACCTACGAGGCCTGCACGCAGCTGCCGATCCATCCGCGCCATCCCTACGTGGGCGACCTGGTGTTCACCGCCTTCTCCGGATCGCACCAGGATGCCATCCGCAAGGGCATGGCGGCGCAGCGCCCCGCTGACTGCTGGAACGTGCCCTACCTGCCGATCGACCCGGCGGACCTCGGCCGGACCTACGACTCGCTGGTGCGGGTCAACAGCCAGTCGGGCAAGGGCGGGGTGGCCTACCTGCTCGAGATGTCGCGCGGCGTGGTCATGCCGCGGCGGATGCAGGTGGAGTTCAGCGGCGCCGTCCAGCGCCTCGCGGAGACCACCGGCTCGGAGGTCACGGCGGAGGACATCTGGCGCCTGTTCACGGCCGAATACCTCGAGCGCACCGAGCCGGTGCACTACATCGAGCACCACCTCTTCGAGCGCGGGGCGCGTCAGGGCGTGCGGCTCACGGTGGTCGTCGGCGGCACGCAGAGGGTGCTGGAGGGCACGGGCAATGGCCCCATCGATGCCGTCATCGCCGCGCTTGGCATCCCGGTGGAGGTGCAGTCCTACGAGGAGCGCTCGCTGAACCAGGGTGCCGATTCGCGCGCCCTGGCCATCGTCGAGATGGCCCTGCAGGGGGTGACGGGCAGCACCTTCGGTGCGGGGATCGATGCAAACATCGTCACCGCCTCGGTACGCGCGCTCATGGCGGGACTCAACCGCATGCTGGCCCGGGTTGGTGCCGAGGAGCGCCGGCATTTCCTTGCCGCCTTGGCGGTGCCTGGTCCGGCGGCGGAACGGGTCGCCTGACACCGCGGGATCATCGACGCTGCGACACCACGCGTGTCCGGTGCCGGGGACTCGCGGGTACCGGCGCGCGCTCCTGCTGCGCTAGAATTTCCGGATCGTCCACGAATTGCACAGGACCCAGGACAGATGCACTCGGTTGAATCCCTCGCGGCGCTGGTCGGCCAGACGCCATTGCTCGAGATCAGGTACCGCTTCAACGGCCAGCCGCGCCGGGTATTTGCCAAGTACGAGATGATGAACATGACGGGCAGCGTCAAGGACCGCATGGCGCTGCACATCCTGCGCCGCGCCCAGCAGCGCGGCGAGCTGAGGCCCGGGGCCTTCATTGCCGAGGCCACCAGCGGCAATACCGGCATTTCCTTTTCTGCCATCGGCCGGGCGCTGGGCCACCGGGTGCGGATCTACATGCCGGACTGGATGAGCCACGAGCGGGTCCTGCTGATGCACAGCCTCGGTGCCGAGGTGGTGCCGGTGTCCAAGGCGCAGGGCGGCTTCCTGGGCTCGATCCGGCTGACGCAGGAATTCGCCGCCGAGAACCCGAACACGTACCTGCCGCGCCAGTTCGACAACCCCGACAATGTCGAGGCCCACGAGGTCATGACGGGCCCGGAGATCGAGGCACAGCTGGCGCAATTCGGCGTGGAGGCCGATGCCTTCGTGGCTGGCGTGGGAACCGGCGGCACCGTCATGGGCGTGGGGCGTTACCTGCGGCGCAAGGGCCGCCAGGTCAAGGTCCACCCGCTGGAGCCGGCCAATTCCCCGACCCTGCGCACCGGCAAGAAGGTCGGTGCACACCGCATCCAGGGCATCAGCGACGAGTTCATTCCCTCCATCGTGAACCTGGCCGAGCTGGACCAGGTGGTGGATGTCTGGGATGGCGATGCGATCCTGATGGCACAGGCGACCTGCCACCGGCTGGGCCTGGGCCTCGGCATTTCCTCGGGCGCCAACCTCGTGGGAGCGATCAGGCTGGCCGAGGAGATGGGACCCGGGGCGACCGTGGTCACGGTGTTCGCCGATTGCAACAAGAAGTACCTGTCCACGGCGCTGGCCTCGGCCGAGCCGCCGCAGGACGGCTACCTCACGCCGCAGGTGCAGCTCGACAGCGTCGCCAGCGTGCGCTGATCCGCCACCCGCCGGCGCACCAACCCTGGTACTGCAGATGGTCCACCGCCAGGCGCCCGCACGCGAAGCGCTGAGCATCACCGGTCCGGCCGGCGTCCTCGAGGCGCTGCTGGAATGCCCGGAGGCCGGGCATTCCAGCCGGGCAGCGGTGATCTGCCACCCGCACCCCCTGCACCAGGGTTCGATGCTGAACAAGGTCGTGCACACGGTGTCGCGGGCGATGCTGGACCTCGGCGCGCCGGCGCTGCGCTTCAACTTCCGCGGAGTTGGCGCCAGCGAGGGCCGCTACGCCGAGGGCAGCGGCGAGGTGGATGATGCGGTGGCCGCCTGTGCCTGGATGCGCGAGCGCTTCCCGGGCTGCGAGCTGCTGCTGGCGGGATTTTCCTTCGGTGCCATGGTGGCCTGCGCCGCGGCGCTGACGGTGCGCCCGGCGCACCTGGTCAGCATCGCGCCGCCCGTGGAGCGCACCCGGCGGCTGCTCGCCGGCCGGCATCCGGGAGTGCCCTGGCTGCTGGTGCAGGGCGAGGCCGATGGCGTCGTGCCGAGCGGCGAGGTCATTGCCTGGGCCGCCGAACTGCAGCCGGCCCCTGAATTGGTGGTGCTGCCCGGCGTGGACCACTTCTTCCACGGCAACCTCACGCAGCTGCGCGAGACGCTGGTCACCCGCCTGGCGGTCCGCCCCGCGTGATCGCCGGCCTGAAGGCGCTGTTGCGGGAGCTTGCGGCAGGGCCGGGCCCGGTGGTGAGTCCGGACCAGGTGCCGCTGGCGATGGCGGCATTGCTGATCGAGGCCGCGCGTGCGGATTTCAACGTCAAGGAGGAGGAGCTCAGGGAGCTGGGCACCCTGCTGGCGTTGCGCCTGGAACTGGAGCCGGACGCGGCGCAGGCCCTCGTGCGCCGGGCGCGTGCAGCGGTCGAGAACTCGGTCTCGCTCGATGAATTCACCCGGCCGCTGAACGAGGCGCTGGATTACACCGGCAGGAGCGAGCTGATCCACATGCTCTGGCTGGTGGCGCTGGCGGACCGCCGCCTGGACAAGTACGAGGACTACCTCGTCAGCAAGGTGGCCGAACTGCTCTACGTATCGCGTGGCGACGTGCTGCGGATGAAGCACCGGGCTCTGCAGCAGCTGGGCGGGGCCACCGGCGGCAGTGACTGAACGGCTGCCGCGCGGCCTCAGTCGCCGTAGAACGTCTGCGTGAAGCGCAGCGACAGCGGTGCCGTCTCGCCCTCGGGAATGGCGTCCACGCTGAACACCAGCGTCTCGCCACTGGATACCGCGTAATCGGCGATGTAGTACACCGCATCGCCTTCGCGGATCTCCCGTATCGCGGAATCCTTCACCTGGCCGGTGTCATTGGCCACCAGCGCCGTGACCCTGGCCGTCACCGGTGTGCCGGTGGTGCCCTCGGCCTTCTTGAGCACGGATATGTTCAGCAGCGCGCGGTTCTTGCTGCGGACGATGCCGTAGTTCCTGGCGATTTCCGGTGTGAGCTGGTCGGTGGAGAGCGCGGAAAAATGCACGACGTAATTGCCGAAGTCCCTGGACGTGGCCCCGGCACGCTCGGCTGCCGGCCTTGCCGCGACAGGTGCATTGCCGGCCGGCCCGGGCTGCGGGCCGCAGCCGGATACCAGGGCGAGGATGACGATGATGATGCACGACGTGCGGATGCTCATGGGCATGATGACACCTGCGGCTGGCCTGCAACGATCATAGCCCAGCGGCGCAGCCACGGGCAGGATTATTTGCCCGGTGGCTCAGAAGGGCACGCAGGCCAGTCCCGCGAGCGCGAATCCGCTGGGGATGAGGCGGTTGAAGAACTCGATGGCCAGCATCGCGAACACCGGCGACAGGTCGAGCGGACCCAGCGTCGGGATGAGGCGGCGGAAGGGTGCGAGCAGCGGCTCGACGATGGCGGCGAGCATGGCGCTGGCGGGGTTGTAGCCGCCGGGGCTGACCCAGCTGCTGATGACGTAGACCAGGGTCAGCAGGAAGCAGGTGCGCAGCGCGAGGTGCACCAGCCGCAGCAGCCCGAGCACCATCAGCTGCCCGGGCAGCACCGGGCCGAGGCAGGCGATGGAGGCGAGCAGCCCGGTCCCCAGCACCTGGACCAGCAGCAGGACCACCAGCGTGGCGGTGTCGAGCCGGCCGGTCGCCGGGATCAGCCGCCGTGCGGGCAACACCAGCGGATTCGTCGCCTTGAGAATCGCCTGCGCCAGCGGGTTGCGGAAGTCCACGCGCTGCAGGCCGAGGACCAGGCGCAGCAGCAGCACGACCACGTACAGGTCGAGCAGCGCCGAGATGATGAAGGTGAAGGCGTCCTGCATGAGAAGGGGTCCCGTGTCCCGTGGCCGGAAGTCAGGGCGATGGACGCCCCAGTTCGATGCTGCGGTCCCTGGCGGCCACCAGTGCCCGGCACAGCGTCTCGCGGATGCCGGCCTGCTCCATGACCGCCAGTGCGGCGGCCGTGGTGCCGCCCGGGGAGGTGACGCTGCGGCGCAGGTCCGCGAGGTCGCGCGATTCGTCCGTTGCGGTCCGGGCGGCGCCGAGTGCCGTCTGGCGCACCAGTGTCCGGGCGAGGTCGCGCGGCAGGCCAAGGTCCACCGCGCCTGCCTCCATGAGTTCCATCAGCAGGTAGAAGTAGGCCGGGCCACTGCCGGATACCGCGGTCACGGCATCCATCAGCGTCTCGTCCTCGATCCACAGAGCGCGGCCGGTGGTGGCGGCCAGTTCCAGTGCCAGCGTCCGCTGGCCAGCGTTCACCGCGGGCGAGGCGACCAGCACCGACATGCCCGCGCCGACCGTGGCGGGCTGGTTCGGCATCACCCTGACCACCGCGGTGTTCGCGCCCAGGGCCGCGGTGATGCTGGCCACCGGCATGCCGGCGGCCACCGACATCACCAGCTGGCCGGGCGGCCGTTGCTGGCTGGCCAGCCCGGCGAGGACGGCCGGCATGACCTGCGGCTTGACCGCGAGGACCAGCACGTCGGCCAGGGCCGCCACCTCGTGGTTGGCCGCAGTGAGCCTCATGCCTGCGGCGAGCGCGGCGAGGCGGTGGCGACAGCCGTCGTCGGGTTCGGCCACGGCCAGTTGCCTGGCCGGCACACCGGCCCGCAACAGGCCGCCGATGATGGCCTGGGCCATGTTGCCGCCGCCGATGAAGCCGATGCTGGGGGTCCCGATCGTCATTGCTGCCATTCCCGGGGTTGATGCCATCCCGCTGCCTTCAGGGCGCGGGGCGCGGGCGTTCGCCGAACAGGGCCGTGCCCACGCGCACCATCGTACTGCCTTCGGCGATCGCAATGCCGAGATCATCCGACATGCCCATGGACAGGGTATCGAGCTCATGGCCGCGCGCGCGCAGCGCCTCGAACAGCCCGCGCACGCGGCGGAATTCCGCCCGCAGCCCTGCCTCGTCGAGTCCGCCGAGCGGCATGAACATCAGGCCCCGCAGCCGCAGGCGCGGGAGGCCGGCGATGTGGTCGGCGAGACCGGCCAGCTCCGTGGCCGGCACGCCACCGCGGCCCGCGGCCGGCTCGGGCTGCACCTGGATGCAGACCTGCAGGGCGCTGCCGTGGGCAGGGCGCTGGCTGGACAGCCGCCCGGCCACCTGGGCGCTGGCCACCGTCTGGACCCAGTCGAAGTGCCCGGCCACCGCCCGCGTCTTGTTGGCCTGCATCGCCCCGATGAAGTGCCAGCGCAGGCCATCGCGCAATTGCGTGATCTTCGCCACGGCTTCCTGCACGTAGTTTTCGCCAAAATCAGTGATGCCCGCGGCATGGGCGGCGCGGATGGCTCCGGGCGGGTGGGTCTTGCTGACTGCGACGATGGTCACGCCGGCCGGATCGCGTCCGGCATGCAGGCAGGCCTGCGCCACGCGCTCGCGCAAAGCCGCGAGTTTTTCCGTGATTGGTGTCACGGTCGCCGCCGGTTGGCCGCCTATACTCTGCGCCACTGGGACACCGGACTTATGGCAAGTGCGGGTTCCGCCGCGGATCGGGGCAAGGGCTTGAGCTGGGGACCGAAATGGCTGTCGACATAGCGCAGTTGCTCGCTTTCTCTGTCAAAAACAACGCATCCGACCTGCACCTGTCGGCGGGCGTGCCGCCGATGATCCGCGTCGATGGTGACGTCAAGCGGATCAACATGCCGCCGCTGTCGCACAAGGAAGTGCACAGCATGATATACGACATCATGAGCGACAAGCAGCGCAAGGACTACGAGGAATTCCTCGAGACCGACTTTTCGTTCGAGGTGCCCAAGCTCGCGCGTTTCCGCGTCAATGCCTTCAACCAGACCCGTGGTGCGGGCGCGGTGTTCCGTACCATCCCGTCGCAGATCCGCACGCTGGAGGACCTCAAGGCCCCGGGCATCTTCCGCGACATCGCCATGTACCCGCGTGGCCTGGTGCTGGTCACCGGCCCGACCGGTTCGGGCAAGTCCACCACGCTGGCGGCGATGATCGATTACGTCAATACCAACAAGCCCGACCACATCATCACCATCGAGGATCCCATCGAGTTCGTGCACGAGAGCAAGAAGTCGCTGATCAACCAGCGCGAGGTGCACAAGGACACGCTGGGCTTTTCCGAGGCGCTGCGCTCGGCGCTGCGCGAGGATCCCGACGTGATCCTGGTGGGCGAGATGCGCGACCTGGAGACCATCCGCCTGGCCATGACGGCTTCCGAAACCGGCCACCTGGTGTTCGGCACCCTGCACACCAGTTCGGCTGCCAAGACGGTGGATCGCATCGTCGATGTCTTCCCCGCCACGGAGAAGGAGATGATCCGCACCATGCTCTCGGAGTCCCTGCGGGCGGTCATTTCCCAGTCGCTGCTGAAGAAGATCGGCGGCGGCCGGATTGCCGCCCACGAGATCATGATCGGCACCCCGGCGATCCGGAACCTGATCCGCGAGGGCAAGATCGCCCAGATGTACTCGGCGATCCAGACCGGCCAGGCCGCCGGCATGCAGACGCTCGACCAGAACCTGCAGGAGCTGCTCTCCAAGGGCGTCATCAGCAAGGAAGAAGCCCGCTTCAAGGCTGCGAACAAGGACCAGTTCTAGGCGCGGACCCAGGGCCGCCGCCGGGAGATCATCATGGAACGCGACCAGGCAACGAGGCTGATGCAGGGCCTGCTGAAGAAGCTGGTGGATGCCAGGGGCTCCGACCTCTTCATCACCGCGGGCTTCCCCCCGGCCATCAAGGTCAACGGCGAGGTGCACCGCGCCGGGGACGAAATACTCTCCCCGGATGACAGCGCCATCATCGTGCGCTCGATCATGAACGACCGCCAGGCGAAGGAGTTCGACGCCACCAAGGAGTGCAATTTCGCCATCAGCCCGCAGGGCATCGGCCGCTTCCGCGTCAGCGCCTTCATCCAGCAGGGCCAGGTGGGGGCGGTGCTGCGCACCATCGTCAGCCGGATTCCCACGCTCGATGAGCTGGAGCTGCCAGCCGTGCTCAAGGACATCGTCATGACCAAGCGCGGGCTGGCCATCGTGGTGGGTGCCACCGGGTCGGGCAAGTCGACGACCCTGGCGGCCATGCTGGGCCACCGCAACGAGAACTCCCGCGGCCACATCATCACCATCGAGGACCCGGTGGAATTCGTCCACCCGCACCGGCGCTGTGTCATCACCCAGCGGGAGGTCGGCGTCGACACCGACAGCTGGGCTGCGGCCCTCAAGAACACGCTGCGCCAGGCCCCGGACGTGATCCTCATCGGCGAGATCCGCGACCGCGACACCATGGAATACGCCATCCAGTTCGCCGAGACGGGCCATCTGTGCCTGGCGACACTGCATGCCAACAGCGCCAACCAGGCCCTGGACCGCATCATCAACTTCTTCCCCGAGGACAGGCGCGGCCAGCTGCTCATGGACCTCTCGCTGAACATCCGCGCCATGGTGTCCCAGCGGCTGATCCCGCGGGAAAACGGCAAGGGCCGCATCGCCGCCATGGAGGTCATGCTGCAGTCGCCGCTGATCGCCGACCTGATTTTCAAGGGCGAGGTGGCGCGCGTGAAGGAAATCATGGCGAAGTCCACGCGCATGGGGATGCAGACCTTCGACCAGGACCTGTTTGCGCTCTACGAGCGCGGGCAGATCTCCTACGAGGAAGCCATGCGCAATGCCGACTCGAAGAACGAGCTGCGCCTGCGCATCAAGCTGGAAGGCAGGCGCGAGCGGAAGAACATCGACACCGACGGACTGGCGCTGGCCGAGGACGAAGGCAGCGACCGCGGCACCATCCGCCTGTAGGCGACCGGCAGGAGAGAGACCCAGGTGGACAACATCACCGAACTCGCAACCATGAACGTGCAGCCGCTCTTCAACCTGATGGTTGAGAAGCGGGCCTCGGACCTGTTCCTCACGCCCCACGCGCCGGTCAAGATCAAGATCGACGGCAAGATCATGCCTGTGAACAAGCTCGAGCTGACGCCGAAGATGATCCGGCAGGCGGCCATCGAGCTGATGAGCGAGCAGCAGCTGGAGGAATTCACCCGCGAACTGGAGATCGACTTCGCCGTCTCGAAGGCCGGACTGGGCCGCTTCCGCGTCAACGTCTTCCACCAGCGCGGCAATGTCGCCATGGTGATGCGCTACATCACCTCGGCCATCCCCGAGCTCGACCAGCTGGGCATGCCGCCCATCCTCAAGGACCTGGTGATGTTCCGGCGTGGCCTGCTGCTCATGGTGGGCTCGACCGGCTGCGGCAAGTCGACCACGCTCGCGGCCATGATCAACCACCGCAACGAAAAGACGTCCTCGCACATCATCACCATCGAGGATCCGATCGAGTTCCTGCACGCCAACAAGAAGTCGATCGTGAACCAGCGCGAGATCGGCACGGACACCCGGTCCTACGCGCGCGCCCTGAAGAGTGCCATGCGCGAGGCGCCCGATGTCGTGCTGATCGGCGAGATCCGCGACCGCGAGACCATGCAGGCGGCGATCGACCTGGCGGGCACCGGCCATCTGGCCATCGCCACCCTGCACTCGAACAATGCGCCGGAAGCCCTCGATCGCATCATCAACCTGTTTCCGGAAGACCAGCATGCGCAGGTGTTCATGGATCTCTCACAGTACCTGCGCGCGATCATTTCACAGCGCCTGGTGCGTGGCATCAAGGGCGAGCGCGTTGCCGCGGTGGAGATCATGCTCAACACCCCGAGAATCGCCGAGCTGATCCAGGTGGGCGACATCGCCAAGGTGAAGGAGGCCTTCCAGGGCTCGACGGAGCAGGGCATGCAGACCTTCGACGACGCCCTGCTCAGGCTGTACAAGGACGGCAAGGTGCCGATGGAAGAAGCGCTGGCGAGCGCGGATTCGCGCACCAATCTCGAGGCCAAGATCCACTTCGGCTGAGCCCCGGGGGATGCCCCGGCCGGTTCAGCTGCCGAACAGCTCCGGGTAGACGGCCTGTGCCGCAAACACGGGTCCGTCGACGCACACCCGCTTCATGGCCGGTCCGCTGGCGGTCGAGACGGGCACTGCGCAGCCGGCACAGCCCCCGACGCCACAAGCCATGTACTCCTCCAGGCAGAGCTGGGCCGGCAGGCCGAAGTCCCGTGCCAGGCGCGCTGCGGCCCGCAGCATGGGCTCTGGCCCGCAGGCATAGAGCGCCACGCGGCTTCGCTCGTCGTCGTGCAGCGCAGCCAGCCACTCGCCGGCCAGCGCCGTGACGTAGCCCGGATGGCAGCCGTCGAAGCCGGCGAGCGAGGCCAGGCGGGAGGGCACGCCCAGGGCCTCGAGGTCCGGGTGGCAGGCATCGATGCGGTGATCCAGCCCATGCAACGGTGTTGCGGCCCGTCGTGCCTTGAACGGGAAGGGGGCTTCCGAGCCGAAGAAGGCCACCGGCCTCCAGCCGTGCCCGGTGTCCGCCGCGAGGCGCTCGGCCAGGAACTCCAGTGGCGGCATGCCGACGCCACCGCCGATCAGCAGTGCCAGCGGCCGCAACGGGTCGGGTCCGTAGCCGCGGCCGATCGGGCCGAGCACGCTCAGTGTTTCTCCGGGCTGCGCCTGGGAGAGGGCGTGCAGGCCGGCGCCCACCACCTTGAACAGCACCTCGATCCAGCCCCCGGCCGGGTGCGCCCGGCGGATCGACAGCGGGCGGCGCATGGGAAGGCCGGCGGCGCACTGCAGGTGGATGAAGGTGCCGGGGGTGGCGTGGGCGGCGCAGCGCGGGGCTTCCAGCCGCAACAGGTACTGGTGTGCGGGGAAGGCGTGCAGCGCGGTGATGCGGGCCTCCTCCAGGAAGATCGTGTCGCGATGCGGGCGGTCCATGGCTCCTGCGGTCCGGCGGGCGGGTGGGCCGGGGCATTCTCGCAGAGCGTCGGTGGCTTGTCGCCGCAGCCGCCGGCCTCAGGAGCGCAGCCAGGTCTGGGCCATCAGGCAGGCAGCCATCAGGTCGATGTCCCCGGGGCGCACGCGGCGCGTGCGGCTGCCGTCACGGCGCTGCTCGCGCAGCAGCGCCTCGGCTTCCGTCGACGTCCAGCGCTCGTCGATTTCCTCCACCGGCAGCCCGGACTGTGCGGTGAGCCAGTCGGCGAAGGCGCGGACCCGCGCGGTCATGGGCGAGTCCGACCCATCGGTGTTGCGCGGTAACCCCACGACCAGGACCTCGGGCTGCCAGTCACGGATCAGGGCGGCGATCTCGCGCCACTCCGGGACGCCGTCCCGGGCAGGGATGGTGGCCAGTGCGGTGACGGCCGCGGCCGGGCGGCTGGCGCTGGCGATGCCGATCTTGCGGGTGCCGAAATCCAGGACGAGGGCGCGCTCTGCCATCGGCACAGCGTAACGGCCCGGCGACTGCCATAGAAGGCCGGGCTGCCTCAGGCGTGGCCTGCCTCGGGGCTCATCGTCGCGAGGTTGATGCCGAGCAGGCCGGCCGCGGCCGCCCAGCGTGCCTCGAAGGGTGTCTCGAAGAGCAGCGCCGCGGTGGCCGGCACGCTCAGCCAGGCATTGGCGCCGATTTCCATCTCGAGCTGGCCGGCCGCCCAGCCGGCATAGCCGAGGGCCATCAGTGCCCGCCCTGGCCCTGCGCCCCTGGCCATGGCGGCGAGGATGTCCTGCGAGGTGGTCAGGTGGACGAAGTCGCTCACTTCGACGGTCGAATCCCACGGGCCGGCGGGCTCGTGCAGGACGAAGCCGCGCTCGGTCTGCACCGGCCCGCCGCGCAGCACCGGTTGCTCCGCCACCGCGGGAACCACGGGCTCGAGCGCGAGTTGCCTGAAGACCTCGCCGAGTGCCATGTCCATTGGCCGGTTGATGATGATGCCGAGCGCACCCTGCTCGGTGTGCTCGCAGAGGTAGGTGACGCTGCGCGCGAAGTTCGGGTCCGCCATTGCCGGCATGGCGATGAGCAGGTGGCCCGTGAGGCAGGTGGTTTCCCTCGTCACTTGCATGACAGCGCAGCCGTGGCGGGCAGCTCAGCCGCCGTTGACCGTGCGGATGCGGCCCCTGCCGGCATCCACACCGAAGTGCCATTCGTAGGCAAAGCGCAGCACGTCGTAGTCGTCACGCAGCATCTTCGGGAACGGCTCGAAGGGCGCGGCGATACGCAGGATCTCCATGGCCGCCCGGTCGAGGTTCGGGTAACCGGAGGAATTGCGCACGACGATCTCCTTCAGTTCGCCGTTGGCCGCGATGGCAACCTCGAGAACCGGGTAGGTGCGGATCGTGGTCAGCTCGGTGGCACCGGGGAAGTTCAGGGTGCCGATGCGCTCCACCTTGTTCTTCCAGCTGTTGAGGTAGCTCGCTATGCGTGCCTCGCGCGTGCTGGCGCTGACCAGCAATTCGCGGGGATTGGCATCGGGGATGCGCGTGACATCGTCGGGTTCGGCGAGGATGTCGGTGGCATCAGCCTGCGTGGGGCGTGCCTGGCGCTGCAGTGCCGGCCGGGGCGCCCCGCTTTCGCCGGGGCGGACCTCGGGCCGGTCCCGCGCGGCGGCGGCCAGCCGTGGCTCGGCCGGTGCCGCATCGCCGGCATGCACCGGGCTGGCAAGGTCTCCGTCCTGGTCCGGGCCCGGGGCGGCGGGGATTGCCTCGCTGGCAACCGCGGTGCGCAGGCGGGCTTCGAGCGGCGCATTGCCGCGGCCCACGAGGTTCTGTTCGGCCAGCAGTGCCGCCGGATTGCGCGGTGGCGCGATCTTCGCGTAGTCGCGGGTCACGATCACCACGTCGAGGGAGGTCGCGGCGGGATTGCGCTCGGGGGCGACGGCCTGGAAGGTTACGCCCAGGATCAGCACGCCGTGCAGCAGGGCGGCGAGGAAGAGCGTCGAGGACAGGCGGTCGCGCGCAGCCGCCGCTGCCCAGGACGCATCGTCCGGGCCAGACGCGATCACCAGCGGCCTGCCGGGGGAACTGCGCATCGCTGTCCGTCGCACCTGTGGATCCACCACCACCGCCCGCGCCGGGGTCGCTCACCCCGTGCAGCGCACCCGTGCATTATACGTGGTGGGTCTGCGCCAGTCGGTATTCCATCACAGGATTGCGCCCGCCCCGACGGGCGGGTCATGGCCGCAGGCGCCGGGCCATGCATGGTGTGGTGAGGCGCTGGCCGTCTTCGGTGACCAGCAGGGCGCAGTCGATGCCGAGCTGCCGGGCCAGCCCGGTGAATGCCGCCGGGCCGCCCACCAGGAGCGTGGTGGCAGCGGCATTGGCGAGCTCCGGATCCCGGCCGATGACGGTGGTGCCTGCTGCACCGCGTGCAGGGTGGCCGGTGCGCGGGTCGATGATGTGGTGGTAGCGCCGCCCGCCGGCGCTGAACTGGCGCTCGTAGTTGCCCGAGGACACGGCGGCCTCGCCGTCGAGGAGGTCGATGCGGCCGAGCACCCCGGGGCCGAGCGGGTCGCGCACGCCGATGCGCCAGGGCCGCGGGCCACGGCTGCCGAGCGCCAGCACGTCGCCGCCGGCGACGATGAGTGCGCTGTGGATGCCGGCAGCCCGCAGCATGGCTGCGCCCGCGGCCAGTGCGCTGCCCTTGGCGATGCCCGCGAGTTCCAGTGTCACGGGTGCAGCGGTGCTGAGTTGCCGGCCATCGAGGTGCAGCACCGCGGCCTGCAGGGCGGCACGCGCCGCATCGATGGCGGCCTCATCCGGCGGGGCGGCCGGCGTGGCATGCGCCAGGTCGTCGAAGCGCCAGAGGCGGATGAGCGGCCCGACGCGTGGGTCGAAGAGGCCACCGGACAGTTCGCGCACCTCGAGGCTGCGCGCCACGAGGTGGGCCAGCCCGGCCGACAGCAGCACCGGCTCGCCGGCGGCCAGCCGGGCGTTGGCCCGGCCGAGTTCGCCGGGTCCGAACGAGCGCCAGTCCACGTCGATGCGCCGGTACAGGGCCTCGATGCCGTCGAGTGCGGCATCGGCCGCCGCCGGGTCGGCCCCGGCGACCTCGACCTGCACGATCGTGCCGAAGACCGGGATGATGCGCTCGAGGACCGGCGTCGGCTCCTGGCAGCCGCCGAGGAGCAGTGTCGCGAGGAGCGCCGCGCCGGCGGGCGCCTCAGCGCGCGCGCAGACGCCCGGCCACCACATCGAGGAATTCGGCGGCCAGGTCGATGTCGCCGTATTTCTTCAGTTCCCGGATGCCGGTCGGGCTGGTGACGTTGACCTCGGTGAGATAGTCGCCGATCACGTCGATGCCGGCGAACAGCACGCCGCGTTCGCGCAGCACCGGGCCCACCTCGCCGGCGATCCAGCGGTCGCGGTCGGTCAGCGGGCGCAGTTCGGGGGCGGCACCCATCACGAGGTTGCCGCGATTGTCGTCGGCGGCCGGTATCCGCGCCAGCACCCGGGCCGGCATGCCGCCGTTGACCAGCAGGATGCGCTTGTCGCCGTGGCGGATCTCCGGGATATAGCGCTGGACCATGGCGTGGCGCGTCCCGTCGCCGGTCAGGGTCTCGAAGATGACGTTGGCGTTGAGGTCCCCCTTGCGCACCACGAAGATCGAGCGCCCGCCCATGCTGTGCAGGGGCTTGACGACGACCGCCTCGTGCTCCGCGAGGAAGCTGCGCATGTCGGCCATCGACCGGGTGATCAGCGTGGCGGGACAGCACTGCGGGAACCAGGCGGTGAAGGCCTTCTCGTTGATGTCGCGCAGGGCCGCCGGGCGGTTGATGACCAGGGCGCCCGCCTGTTCGGCGCGCTCGAGGATGTAGGTGGTGTAGATGTACTCGGTGTCGAACGGGGGATCCTTGCGCATCAGGATCACATCGAGGCTGCCGAGCCGCAGCTCCTCGCTGCTGCCGAACTCGAACCACCGCTGCTCATGGTCATGGACCCGCAGGCGGCGGGCATGACCGAGCGCCTCGCCGTCGCGGATGCGCAGGTCATTCTGTTCAAAGTAGAACAGTTCCATGCCGCGTGCCTGGGCGGCCAGCAGCATGGCGAGCGTGCTGTCCTTGGCCGGCTTGATGCTGCCGATGGGATCCATGACGACCCCGAGACGAACGGTGCTGGCCACTGGTGGTTCTCCCCGCCCTGAATTGTGACGCAGACGGCAAAAATGCAATTCTCACCTACGGTTGCTGAAATATCACCAGCGCGGCGTTATGATCCCGACGGCGCACACACGGGGTTGTCGTGTGCATCCGGAAGGGGTTGCTGTCGTGCCGGGCCGGAGCGCCCGCCGGGGCGTGACGCATCCGCCTGCCATGGGTTTGCCCGCCGGCGGCCGGGCACAAGGCGTGGATGAGCCTCTATCGTTATGTTAAAAGGGCAAAAGCAGGTTTTCCGCACGGAGGGCTCGGTGACGGCTGAAGGTTCCGGCGATCTGCATGGGCTGAAGATCCTGGTGATCGACGACAGCAAGACCATCCGCCGGACAGCAGAGACCCTGCTCTCCAGGGAAGGCTGCCAGGTGTACACGGCCGTCGATGGTTTCGACGCGCTGGCCAAGATCGCCGACCACCGCCCCGACGTCATCTTCGTGGACATCATGATGCCCCGGCTCGATGGCTACCAGACCTGCGCGCTGATCAAGCACAACCGGACATTCAAGGATACGCCGGTGATCATGCTGTCCTCCAAGGACGGCCTGTTCGATCGCGCCAGGGGGCGCATCGTCGGCTCGGAACACTACCTCACCAAGCCATTCACCAAGGACGAACTGCTGGGGGCGATCAGGGGTCACATGTCGCGCTGATGCGGCTGGCCGGAGGATGCAGTCATGGCATTGGTACTCATCGTCGATGATTCCCCGACCGACCAGCACGTGATTTCCCAGGCGCTCCAGCGCCACGGCTTCGACACGCTCGTGGCGAGCGAGGGCGAGGAGGCGATCACGCTTGCCGAGCGCGAGCACCCTGACGTGATCCTGATGGACATCGTCATGCCTGGCATGAATGGCTTCCAGGCCACCCGGCACCTGACGAAGAACCCGGCCACGGCGTCCATCCCGGTGGTGATCGTGACTTCCAAGCACCAGGAAACCGATCGCATCTGGGGGCTGCGCCAGGGCGCCGTCAGCTTCATCACCAAGCCGGTCGGGGACGACGAGCTGGTGGCGGCGGTGCGGGCCAACCTCAGGTCGTGACCTGGCCGTCGTGACAACCCCGGCGGGCATCGGGCTGCGGACCCTGAAGGAGCACCCCTTCGAGCTCCTGCGCGAGATCGAAAGGCGCTGCAGGGTGGCCCTCACCGGCGGCCCTGGCGATGATGCCCAGGGCGAGGAGTGGGTCGGGATCGGCCTGCGGCTCGGCAACGAGCGCTTCGTGGTGGCCCGGGAAGAGGTCCGCGAGGTGCTCATGCTGCCGCCGGCGCTCACCCGGGTGCCCGGGGCGAGGGACTGGATGCGCGGGTTGGCCAACGTGCGCGGACACCTGCTGCCGCTGGCCGACCTGCGTGGCTTCCTGGGTGCTGGCGCTGGCGGCACCGAACGCAATGCGCGGGTACTGGTGGTCCACAGCAGCGAGTTCCCGGTGGGCCTGATCGTGGACGAGGTGTATGGCTTTCGCAGGTTCGTGCCGCGCGAGCGCGTGACGGAGTTCCCGCAGCCGGCACTCAGGGTGGCCCGCTACCTCGACGGGGCCTTCCGCCGCGGCCTGGAAGTGTGGCCGGTGCTGCGTGTGGAGAAGCTGCTGCTGAGCCGCGAGTTCCAGCGGGCGGCTGAGGATTGACCGGGGTTTCGCCCACCCGGCGATGCAGGACAGGACAACAGGAGTGGCGCGCTGGCCGCGCCCGGTCTGGAGGATGCAGAGCACATGTTGAACAACGGCAACCGGTCGCGGAATCTGGTCATTCTCGCCTTGTGCATGTTCCTGGTGCTGGTGGGCACCATGGCGCTGGTGTTCAAGGGCCCGGGTGCGTCGGCGGGCGCCGCTGGCGCCGGGCCGGACCTGCAGACCGTCATCGTGCAGGCGCGGGAGGCGTTGCGCGGGTCGCCGCAGGCTTTCGATGCGCTGGCCCGCACCCTGCCCCAGCTCGAGGCCGCGCCCGGGGGTGGGGATTCACCGCTCCTGGCGCAGCTGCGCTCGAGTGCGGCCATCATCAGCAAGGGCCGTCCGGAGATCCTCGGCACCTACGCGATCATCGCCGACCTCGAAAAGCTCACGCCGGTGGTGCGCCGGGAGGCGGAGGAACTGCAGTTCGCCGCCGGCAGCCAGGCCGCCACGGGGGCCCAGCTCAGGCGCCTGGGCACGATCATGGACGGCCTCGTACCGCAGGTGCGTGCGCTGGTGACGGGTCCGGCCAAGCCGACCGACGTCGCCAACACGCTGGGACAGACCGAGATCGACGTGGCGCAGATCATCCTCGGCCTGCAGGGTGGTGACCCCGAGCTCAACCTGAAGGCCGTGAGCGGCGCGCGCGCGCTGGAGGCCCTCGCCCGCCTGGCGGCTGCGCGGGACCGGGTGTTCACCCGGGTGCGTGATGCCCGCGCCCTGGGGGACCGGCTCGACCTCATCGCCCAGGCATCGCGCCAGATCGACCAGGCAGCCCTGCGCCTGGCGAGTGCCCCGGAGGCCGCGGCGGGGGCTGGCGGCGCGCCGGCCCGTGACGTGCTGGTCATCGGCCTGCTGGTGCTGGCGGCGGTGATCCTTGCGGCGATGGCCTGGGTGTACCTGCAGGCTCCGCCTGCCACGCCGCTGCCACTGGTCAGCGACGAGGTGGACCGCAACCAGCAGGCCATCCTGCGCCTGCTCGACGAGCTGTCCAGCCTCGCCGACGGCGACCTGACCGTGCAGGCGACCGTCACCGAGGACATCACCGGCGCCATTGCCGACTCGATCAACTATGCCGTGGAGGCGCTGCGCGAACTGGTCACCACCATCAACGAGAGCGCCATCATGCTCGATGGCGCGGCGCGCAGCGCCGAGGGCACGGCCACCCAGCTGGCGCAGGCCAGCGAGGCCCAGTCCCGGCAGGTCGAATCCGCCTCGCAGGCGATCGGCCGCATGGTCGGCTCCATCGAGGAGGTCTCCGGCGACGCCGAGCGCTCCTCCGACGTCGCGCGCCATTCGGTCGATGTCGCCCACAAGGGTGGCGAGGCGGTGCGGCGCACCATCGAAGGCATGAACGCGATCCGCGAGACCATCCAGGACACCTCCAAGCGCATCAAGCGGCTGGGCGAGAGCTCGCAGGAGATCGGCAACATTGTCGAGCTCATCAACGACATCGCGGACCAGACCAACATCCTTGCGCTCAATGCCTCCATCCAGGCTTCGATGGCCGGCGAGGCGGGCCGCGGCTTCGCGGTGGTGGCCGACGAGGTCCAGCGTCTGGCGGAGCGCTCGGCCAATGCGACCAAGCAGATCGAGGTCCTGGTGCGCACCATCCAGGCCGACACCAACGAGGCCATCGTCTCGATGGAGCGCAGCACCACCGACGTGGTGGGCGGCGCGCTGCTCGCGGAGAATGCCGGCGCCGCGCTGGAGGAAATCGAGCAGGTGTCCAGCCAGATCGCCAGCCTGGTGCAGAACATCTCCAACTCGGCGCGCGAGCAGGCGGGTGCCGCGGCGGCGGTGATCCGCATCGTCGAACTGCTGCAGCAGATCAATGCCCAGACCGCGTCGGGCACCAGCACGACCCGCGAGTCGATCAGCAAGCTCGCCGAGCTGGCCGCCCAGCTGCGCCGCTCGGTGACCGGCTTCCGGCTGCCGGCTGGCGTGATCGATGCGCGTCATGAACACGAGCCGGGATCGCGCGGGACGCCGCCATCCGGCGAGGTGGCGCGCTACGGGGAACGCGGGCTGCGGGTCATCGGCAAGAGATCGGCCTGACGGCTGGTTGGCACGCACTCCATCCGGCGATGAGCACCGCGATCCCACAGGCATCGCTGCAGATCGTCAGCGACGAGCTGGCGGTCACGCTGAACGATGCGCGCGTCCTGCTGGAGCAGTACGCCGAGGGTGACGGGGGTTCGCAGGCGCTGGAGCGCGTGGCCGCGCTGCTGCACACGGCCAGGGGCGTGCTGCGCATGACGGAGACCCACGGCGCCAGCCTGCTCGCCGAGGAGATGGAGCAGACCTGCGCCCACCTGGCCAGGCTCAGGCGGCGTGACGGCGGTGCCGAGGAACCGCTCGAGGCGCTGACGCGCGCCGCCGTGCAGCTGCCGGCCTACGTGGAACGCGTGCTCAACGGCGGGCGTGACATCCCGCTCGTGCTGCTGCCGCTGCTCAACGACCTGCGCGCCGCGCGGGGGCGGCCGCTGCTGTCGGAAAGCACGCTGCTGCTCCTGAATGTCGGTGGCGAGCCGCGTGCCATGAGCCAGCCTTCCAGCGTTCGCGGGAACGGCGAGGATGTGACGCGGCTGGCGGGGGACCTGCGCCCGCGCTTCCAGCTGGCCCTGCTCGGCTGGATCCGCGGGGATGATGCGCCGGCCAGCCTGCGCCAGATGCAGGCGGTGGTGGAGCGGCTGGAGGCTGCGGCCTCTGCCGGGGAGGTCCACCAGCTCTGGTGGGTGGCCGCAGGCGTCATCGAGGCCCTGCTCGACGGCGGGCTGGAAACCAGCGTGTCGCTCAAGCGCCTGGTGGGCCAGGTGGACCGGGAGATGCGCCGGCTGCGCACGCTCGGCGAGGTCCAGTTCGCCAAGGTTCCCCCCGTCGACCTGGTCAACAACCTCCTGTATTACGTGGCCCGGGCCCGCACCGGCGGCACCCGTGTGGCCGCCATCCGTGCGGCCTTCAACCTCGCCGGCCTGGTGCCTGGCGATGCACAGGTGGAGCAGGCGCGCCAGAGCCTCTCGGCACCGAGCGTCAAGCTCATGCAGACGGTCGCCCAGGCGATCCGCGAGGACCTCGGGCGGGTGAAGGACGTGCTGGACATCTTCGTGCGTACCGGGATGGAGCGTGTCGAGGAACTTGCCCCGCAGATCGAGCTGCTGAAGAAGATCGGCGACACGCTCGGGGTGCTCGGCCTCGGGGACCTGCGCGAGGCCGTGCAATCGCGTCGCGAGGAACTCCAGGAACTGATCGGCCATGGCCGGCGTCCCGACGAGGCGGCCCTGGTCGGCATTGCGGCCGCGCTCCTCGGCGTCGAGGACCGCCTCGAGGGCGACCTCATCGGCATGATCACCCCGCAGGCCGACGATCCCACGGTCGTGTCGCTCGACGTGCCGCGGGAGGGCGGCGCCGGCATCGGCCTGGTGACGCCTGCCGTCATGCGCGAGTGCCTGGTCAACCTGGCGCGCGTGAAGGAGGCGGTCACGCAGGTCACCGACCGGAGCGGCGATGGCGCGGCGCTGGACAGCGTGCCCGATCAGCTGCAGGGCATTGCTGCGGGACTGCTGATGCTCGGCAAGGAACGGGCGGCCAGCGTGGTCGATGGCCTGCAGCGGGCGATCCGCGGCCTGCTCAGCAGGGCGGCGGAGCGGCCCGATCGGGCGCGCCTGGACCGGCTGGCCGATGCGACGGTGGCGCTCGAGTACTACCTCGAGACCCTGCAGGCGGGGCGCAGCGAGCCGCATTACATGCTCGACAACGCCGAGCGTTGCCTCGCCGGGCTGGGCGAGGCCGCATCGGTGGCGAGGGCCGAGGCGGATCTCGAGCATGCCGCGGGCCTCGATGCCGCCGCCACCGTGGCGGCGATACCGCAGGAGTATGAGGCCACCCAGGTCATTGCGGCGGCGGCCGGGCCGCCGGCCGGTACATCGCCAGCCCTGGTGTTCAGCGGCGGCCCCGAGCGGCTCGACCCCGAGCTGCTCGAGCTCTTCATCGAGGAGGCGCGCGAGGAAATTGCCGCGATCGGCCAGGCGTTCCCCGCGTGGGAACGCGATGATGCCGACGGGAATGCCCTGGCAGCCCTGCGCCGCTCGTTCCATACGCTCAAGGGCAGCGGCCGCATGGTCGGCGCCGATGTCATCGGTGAGTTCTGCTGGAAGGTCGAGGTGCTCCTCAACCGGGTCATCAACGGCACGGTCGGGCGCAGCGGCGAATTGCTGGCAACGCTGCAGGAGTGCATCAGGGTGCTGCCTGCGCTGCTCGAGCAGCTCGAAGCCGGTGGCGCGCCGGCGGCAGGCCTCGCCGCGCTCATGGCCCGGGTCCAGACCCTGGCCGAGCCACAGGCGACCCCGGTGGCCGGGATGGAGGAGGAGCCCGAGCCCGAGCCCGAGCCTGAGCCGGAGGGAGCAGCGGTGCCGGAAGAGGAGGCCGTGGCAGCCGCTCCCGTGCCGGTTCCCGAGCCACGGCCGGCGGCCGAAACCGCAGTGCCACCCGCGCCGGAGTCCGCGGTGCCCCCGCCTGCGGCGCCAGCCGGCCTGGATCCGGTGCTGCTGGACATCTTCCTGCGCGAGGCCAGCGGGCATCTGGCGAACCTGCGCCGCTTCATCGCCCGCTGCGACGGGTCGGCACCGCCGTATGCCGTCACCGAGGAACTCCATCGCTCGTGCCACACGCTCAACGGCAGTGTCGCGATGGCCCGCGTGGAGATCGGCCTGCCGCTGACCGAGGCGTTGAACGCGCTGGTAAGCCTGGCGTACAACCGGCCCGTACGGCTGCCGCCCGAGGTGATCGCGACCCTGCGCGATGCGGCCGCGCGGATCGAGGCGCTGGTGGCCTACCTGGCCGAGCCCTGGCGCCCGGTGCCGGAGACGGCGGATCTCGTGCAACGCCTGCATGACCACGCCGGGGTGCTCGATCATGCGCAGGAGGAACCGCTGGAGCGCACCGGCGAGGTCACCGCACTGCTGCAGCCTGCGCCAGGCGCCGATTTCCAGCTGCCTGAGGACTCCATTGTCGTCGAGGAGTTGCCGCTGCCGGAGGTCATCGAGCTGACGGCGGAGTTTCCCGCCGCCCTGGATCTCGTCGAGCCCGACGCTGTCGCGGCCTGGCCAGCCGGGGAGCAGCCTGAGCCACAGCCGGAACCGGAGCCACAGCCGGAACCGCAGCCGGAACCGGAACTGGCGCCGGAACCGGAACCGGAGCCGTGGTCGCAGCCGGAACCGGAACCGGAACCGGAAGCCGGCCCGCTTCACGTCCCGGCGCCCGAACTGGCGCCAGCAGCGCCCTTCCCGGCGGCGGCAGCCGCACCGGCCGTGCTGCCGTACGACCCGGAAATCGCCGCGATCTTCGCCGAGGAGGCTGCCGAGCTGCTCGAGGCGGCCGACGGGGCCGTGGCCCGCCTGGCCGGCGACGGCGGCGGGGCGATCGACGAGCAGGCCATGGCCGACCTCCAGCGACACCTGCACACGCTCAAGGGCGGTGCGCGCATGGCGGGCCTCGGCATCATGGGCAACTTCAGCCATGACCTCGAAACCCTGCTCATCCGCGTGGGTGAGGGCCTGATTCCACGCGACCCGGCCTTTGGCGACCTCTTGCAGGCGAGTCTCGACGAGTTGCACCGCTTGCGCGAGGACGCCATCACCGGCGAGCAGCGCCCGCTGGCTGTGCATCTGGCAGCCCGGGTGCGCGCCGCCCTGGCGGCCGAGCCGATCCCGGCCGCAGAGCCGGCAGCCGTGGCAGCGCCCGTATTGCCTTTGCCCGTGGAACCCGTGGCGGCGGCGCCTGTCTTGCCTCCAGCGCCCGAGCTGGTGGTGCCGCCGATCGCCGGGACAGTGGAACCGGTGCAGACGCCAGCCGGTGCCGAGCTCCCGGAGATCAGCCTGCCGGCCCTCGAACGCATCGGGCAGCTGGCACGCGAGCTCGAACAGCCGGCAGCCATCGCCGCCTCCAGCGCGCCGGCCAGCGAGCCGGCGGCCATGGTCATGCCGGCGCGTGGCCCGGTGGCCGAGCGGCGCGAGACGGCGCGCGTCGATTCGGTCCTGCTTGACCAGCTGCTCAATAACGCCGGCGAGATCAGCATCTTCCAGTCGCGGCTCGGCCAGCAGGTCAACCTGATCCAGTTCAACCTCGAAGAGCTGGGCGCAACGGTGGTGCGGTTGCGCGAGCAGCTGCGCAAGCTGGAACTCGAGACCGAGGCACAGATCCTCTTCCGCCACCAGGACGACGTGGGCGGCCGCGGGGATTTCGACCCGCTGGAACTCGACCGCTATTCGACCATCCAGCAGTTGTCGCGCAGCCTGGCCGAGACCACCACGGACGTGAACAGCCTCAAGGACCTGCTGCAGAACATGGCGCGGGACACCGAGGCGCTGCTGGTCCAGCAGGCCCGCACCGCCACCGAGCTGCAGGACGGCCTGATGCGCACGCGCATGGTGCCGTTCCACCAGCACGCGCCCCGGCTGGCGCGGCTCGTGCGCCAGACCGCCCTTGAGCTCGGCAAGCGGGCCGAGCTGCAGCTGCAGGGGGGGGGCGAACTCGACCGACAGGTTCTCGAGCGCATGCTCGGGCCCTTCGAGCACATGCTGCGCAACGCGGTGGTCCACGGCATCGAGGCGCCGGCGGAGCGCACTGCCGCCGGCAAGCCCGCCACCGGCAGCATCTTCATCAACCTGCGCCGGGAGGGCTCCGAGGCGGTGGTGGAGATCGCCGACGATGGCCGCGGCATCGACGTCGCCAGCGTCCGCCGCAAGGCCGCCGAGCTCGGGTTCATCGAGCCCGGCAGCGCGGTGGGCGACGAGGAGGCGATGCAGTTCATCCTGCGCCCGGGCTTCAGCACCGCCGACCAGCTGACCCAGGCCGCCGGCCGGGGCATCGGCATGGACGTGGTGACGAGCGAGGTCGCCAGGCTCGGCGGCTCGCTGCGCATCGACTCGGCTGCCGGCCGCGGCACCACCTTCACCATCCGCCTGCCTTTCACGCTGGCCGTCACCCAGGCGCTGATCGTGCGTTGCGGGGTCGAGCTCTACGCCCTGCCGCTGCCCACCGTCGAGGGGGTCATCCGCATCTCGCGCAGCGAGCTGCTGGCGCGGCTCGGGGTGCCGCAACCGGCCATCGAGTATGGCGGCCATGCCTACCGGTTCCGCCACCTGGGCGAGTACCTGGGGCTCGGCCCGGCGCGCATTCCCGAGGAGCAGGGCCGCGTCTCGGTGATCCTCGTGCGTGCGGGCGAGCACTCGACCGCATTGATCGTCGACGAGATGCAGGACAGCCGCGAGATCGTCGTCAAGCCCGTGGGGCCGCAGCTCGCGACCATCCGGGGCATTGCCGGTGCCACCATCCTCGGCGATGGGCGCATTGCCGTCATCCTCGACATGGGCATCCTGGTGCGCACCGCGCGCCCGGAGGCCACGGTGCGCGCGCCGGTGGCCGAGCCCGCGGCCCGCGGCCCGCTCGCGCTGGTGGTGGATGATTCCATCACCATGCGCCGGGTCACGCAGCGGCTGCTGGAGCGCAACGGCTTCCGCGTGGTCACCGCCAAGGACGGCCTGGAGGCCATCAGCGTGTTGCAGGACCACCGGCCCGACATCATCCTGCTCGACGTGGAGATGCCGCGCATGGACGGCTACGAGTTCGCCAAGCACGTGCGCAACAATGCGGCCACCGCGGCGGTGCCCATCGTCATGATCACTTCGCGTGTCAGCGACAAGCACCGTGCACGGGCCATCGAGGTGGGCGTCAACGATTACCTCGGCAAGCCGTACCAGGAGCGCGCCCTGCTCGAGGCGGTGCGCCGCCAGCTCGGCCAGGCCTGACATGGACGTCATGACCCCCGCCACGCCGGCCGCCATCGACGAGATCTACTGCCAGCTGGTCCCGCTGCGCCAGCTGCGCCTCATCGTGCCGCGCATCTGCATCGCCGAGGTCATCCGCTACGTCCCGCCGCAACGCCAGGGACCGCAGCCCGGGTGGTTCCGCGGGCTGGTCCCCTGGACGACGCTGCGCGTGCCGGTGATCTCCTTCGAGGAACTCTGCGGCCGGGAGGCTGGGGAGCCCGGCGGCCGGACGCGCATTGCGATCGTCAATGCCATGTCCGGCAGGCTGGAGACCGGCTATTACGGCATCCTCACCGAAGGCTTCCCGCAGCTGGTGCGCGTCAACCACGGGGTCATGAAGCCCGACGAGCGCCAGGCCTGGCCGGCGGATGGCCCCGTGGTCTGCCAGATCCGCATGATCAACGAGTACCCGCTCATTCCCGACCTGCCCCGCATCGAGGAAATGCTCCACGACTGCCTGGACGGGTCGGCCCGCCGGCTGTCCTGAGCGCTGCGCAATCCGGCTCCCGGGGGCTTTTTGCCGCCCGCGGGCGGCCCGCTTTCTGGTACGCTGCGCCCCGCAACAAAGCGGACACGGTCGGGCACGCCATGCAGCTCTTCTCACGCCTCATGCCCCGTGAAGGGCGCTTCTTCGACCTCTTCAACCAGCATGCCGCCTTCGTGGCCCAGGGCGGAGTGGCGATCTCCGAGCTGCTCCATGGCTACAACGATGCGCAGTGTCGCGAGGGCGGCATCGCCCGCATCGGCGATCTCGAGCATGCCGCCGACCGCGTGACCCGCGAGACCACCGCCCTGCTGCACAAGACCTTCGTCACGCCCTTCGACCGCGATGACATCCACCGGCTCATCTCGCGCATGGATGACATCCTGGACCTGATCCAGGACGCTGCCGAGTCGCTCATGGTCTACGATGTCCGGCAGTTGCCGCCCGAGGCCGCGCACCTGGCGGACCTGGTGAAGATCTGCTGCGAGCGGGTGCAGGCGGCAGTCGGACTGATGTCCTCGATGAAGAACGCGCCATCCATCCTCGCGCTCTGCCAGGATATCGACGGGCTGGAATCCGATGCCGACCGCGTCATGCGCAGCGCCATCTCGCGGCTGTTCCGCGAGGAGCCCGAGGTGCGCCAGGTGATCAAGCTGCAGGCGGTGTACGAGTTGCTGGAGACCGCCACCGACCGCTGCCAGGACGTCGCCGACATCATCGAGGGCGTGGTGCTCGAGAACGGCTGACCGTGGAAGTCCAGATCACGTTCAACACCCTCGCGCTGCTGGTTGCCGTGGCGCTGTTCTTCGACTTCATGAACGGCTTCCACGATGCGGCGAATTCCATCGCCACGGTGGTGTCCACCGGCGTGCTCAAGCCCCACCAGGCGGTGGCCTGGGCGGCGCTGTTCAACTTCCTCGCCATCGCCATTTTCGAGCTCAAGGTGGCCGCCACCGTGGGCAAGGGCATCATCGAGCCGGGCCTCGTCGACTACCACGTGATCTTCGGCGCCCTGGTGGGGGCGATCACCTGGAGCGTGATCACCTGGTATTTCGGCATTCCCTCGAGCTCGTCCCATGCCCTGATCGGCGGCATGGTCGGTGCCGTGGTGAGCAAGGCCGGCACCCAGGCGCTGCTGCTGCCGGGGCTCCTCAAGGTTGGCATCTTCATCAGTGCCTCGCCGCTCATCGGGTTCACCTGGAGCGCGCTCCTCATCACGGCGGTGTCCTGGCTGTGTTTCCGTGCCGCGCCCTACCGCGTGGACCGCATCTTCCGCCGCCTGCAGCTGGTGTCCTCCGCGCTCTACAGCCTCGGTCACGGCAGCAACGATGCCCAGAAGACCATGGGCGTCATCTGGCTGCTGCTCATTGCCTCGGGGGATGCCGCCGCTGACCACCTGCCGCTGTGGGTGATCGTCGCCTGCTATGTCTCCATCGGCTGCGGCACGCTCTTTGGCGGCTGGCGCATCGTCAAGACCATGGGCCAGCGCATCACGAAGATCAGGCCGGTGGGCGGGTTCTCCGCGGAGACCGGCGGCGCCATGGCGCTGTTCCTGGCCTCCGGTTTCGGCATCCCGGTCTCCACCACGCACACCATCACCGGCTCGATCATCGGCGTCGGCTCTGCGCAGCGGGGCTTCTCGGCGGTGCGCTGGGGCGTGGCCGGCAACATCGTGGTGGCCTGGGTGCTGACCATCCCGGCTTCGGCGCTGATTGCCGCCCTGGCCTGGTGGCTGGGCACCTTCATCATCTAGTGCCAGCGGCCTCAGCCGAGGTCGCCTGCCACGAACTGCAGCACCGCCAGCGCCGCGAGCGGCGCGGTTTCCGTGCGCAGGATGCGCGGCCCGAGCCGCAGGCGGCGGTAGCCGAAGTCGGCAGCGAGGCGGACTTCCGCCTCACTGAGGCCGCCCTCCGGGCCCACCAGCAGCGCCACGGGTCCGGCCAGCGCGCCAAGTGCCCGGACCGGCTCGCCCTGCGGATCGAGTTGCAGGCGCGTCGGGTGCGCGGTACTGGCCGGGACCAGGACCTCCAGCGGGCCTGGTTCGGCAACCTCGGGCACCCGGCTGCGCCCGCTCTGCTCGGCGGCCGCGACGGCCACCCGCTGCCAGTGCTCGCGCTTGCGGCCCGCGCCGTCCCCGTCGAGACGCACCACGCCACGCGCGGTGAGCACCGGCTGGATGCGGGCCACGCCGAGCTCGGTGGCCTTCTGGATCACGGTGTCCATGCGCGGCCCGCGCGAGATGCCCTGGAACAGCGTCACGGCCAGCGGCGTCTCGCTGTGGATCCCGCGGCCAGGGCCGACCTCGAGCTGCACCTCATCGCGTCCGAGTCCGATGATCCCGGCATCGAAGTCGGTGCCTGAGCCGTCGAACACCACCAGCCTGTCACCGCGGCGCAGCCGGAGCACGCGCAGGACGTGGTTGGCGGCATCGCCCCGGAGCACCGTGACCGTTCCGGCGCACAGGCGCTGGTCAGAGTAGATCCGTCGCAGGCTCATGGTGCACGGTGCCGGTACTTCGGTTGCGGAAAGCCGCGCTAGCGTACCAGCATCCGGTCTGCCGCCAGGCATCGCGAAACCGGGGTACCGCTGCCGGCTGATTCGCTACACTGTGGCGGTGACCGCGCAGATCGTGATCGACGGGGAATCCGGCCTGGTGCGCGGCGCCCGCCAGGTGGCCTCGCCCAACCAGGATGAACGCCCCGCAGGCTGCCTGCCCGAGCTGATCGTGGTGCACGGCATCTCGTTGCCGGCGGGGGAGTTCGGCGGGCCCTGGATCGATGCGCTGTTCACCAGCGACCTCGATCCGGCCGCCCATCCCTCCTTTGCCGACCTTGCCCCGCTGCGGGTTTCCGCGCACCTGCTGGTGCGCCGCGACGGTGAGCTGGTGCAGTACGTGCCGCTGCACCGCCGGGCCTGGCACGCGGGACAGTCGAGCCACTGCGGCCGCGAGCGCTGCAACGATTTCTCCATCGGCATCGAGCTGGAGGGTGCCGACGAGATGCCGTACGCGGCCGTGCAGTACGAGGTGCTGGCACGGCTGGTGGCGGCATTGCGCCAGGCGATGCCCTCGCTGCGGCGCGCCCCGGTGGTCGGTCACAGCGACATCGCGCCAGGGCGCAAGACCGACCCCGGATCCGCATTCGACTGGGGGCGGCTGGCGGGGCTGCTCGAGCGCGCGGGCCGCGGGTGAGGCAGCCGGCAGCGATGCGCCACCGCTGGCTGCCGGCATGGGCCTGTGCGCTGGTGCTCGGTGCGTGCAGCCCGGCGGCCCCGCCGCAGCCGGCCCCGGGAGACGCGCCCCCCGCGCGACGCATCATCACGCTCTCGCCCCACCTCGCCGAGCTGGTCTTTGCGGCGGGAGCGGGCGACCGCCTGGTCGGTGTCGTGGAGTTCAGCGACTACCCGCCAGCTGCCCGCCAGCTGCCACGCGTGGGGGATGCCTTTCGCGTGGACTACGAGGCGGTCACCGCACTGAAGCCCGACCTGCTCCTGGCCTGGACATCGGGCAATGCACCGGAGACGCTGGCGCGCCTGCGCCAGCTCGGCCTGCGGGTCGTGGCCCTCGAGCCCGCGGACCTTGCGGACATCGCCGGGCAGCTGGTCACCATCGGTGCGCTGACCGGGACCCGCGCGCTGGCCGAGGCTGCGGCGGCAGGCTTCCGGGCGCGCCTCGCTGCGCTCGCCGGCCATGCCGCCCGGGGGCCGCCGCTGTCGGTGTTCCTCCAGCTGTCGGAGCAACCCTACTACACGGTCACCGACCGGCATTTCGCCGGGCAGGGCCTGCGGCTCTGTGGCGGTGACAACGTGTTCGGTGCATTGCCCGGGCTGACGGCCATCGTGTCGGTGGAGTCGATCCTCGATGCCGCACCCCAGGTGATCATCGCGACCGACATGCATGCCGCGGGGCCGGGCCCGCTTGCCGGCTGGCGGACCTGGCCGGCACTGCCCGCGGTGCGGGCCGGGAACCTCTTCCTGGTCGATGCCGACCTGCTGGCGCGCCCGGGCCCACGGCTGCTCGATGGCATCGAGGCGATCTGCACGCGGCTGGACGAGGCGCGCGCCCGGTTGCGCCCTGGCGGCTAGCCGGGTGGCGCGGGGCGCGGGCGCCAGAGTACCTCGCTGCCGCCCCCCTCGCGTGCGAGCACGCGGGCCAGCACGAACAGCAGGTCGGACAGGCGGTTGAGGTAGCGCAGCGAGGCGGGGTTGAGCGGTTCCAGGCACGCCAGCGTGCAGGCGCGCCGCTCCGCCCGCCGGCACACTGCGCGGGCAATGTGGCAGGCTGCGGCGGCCGGGTTGCCTCCCGGCAGGATGAAATCGCGCAGGGGCGGCAGCCCGGCGTTGAAGCGGTCCAGCGTCATCTCGATGCGTGTCACGACCTCATCATCCATGACCACCCGGCCGGGCACGCACAGCTCGCCGCCGAGGTCGAAAAGCTCGTGCTGGATGGTGCCGAGGCAGCCCGCCACATCCGCGCTCACGCCGGGTGTGGCCAGCACCATGCCGATGGCACAATTGGCCTCGTCCACCGCGCCGCAGGCCTCGACCCTGGCGTGGTCCTTGGGCACGCGTTCGCCGGTGCCGAGGCCGGTGCTGCCGTCATCACCGGTGCGGGTGTAGATTTTCGTCAGGCGGTTGCCCATGTCGGCCTCGCGGGTGGGCCCGGCTACGGGCCGGGCCAGCTGCCATCTTAGGACACTCTGATTTACCTGCCATCAATGCGGCACAATGCGATATCTGAGGAGTGATCGCATGAAGCAGCAGACGCTGGGCGGCTTTGAGAAGTTCGGGAAGACCACGCGCCGGGCGCAGTTCCTGG
>JADYZO010000004.1 GCA_020853135.1 Gammaproteobacteria bacterium | reverse complement strand
TCCTCACTGGCAGCGGCACCGTCGCCGGCAACCTTCTCAACAGCGGCAGCGTTTCACCGGGCAATTCGCCCGGTGTCATGCACGTCAACGGCAACTACTCGCAGGCTTCCGGCACGCTCGGCATCGAGCTGGGCCAGTCGGCTTACGACCAGCTCCTGGTCAGCGGCAGTGCTACGTTGGGCGGCGTGCTCGACGTCAGCCTCTGGTCGGCGCCGGGTAATCCGGTGTTCCTGCCGGCGCCAGGTTCTTCGTTCGACATCCTGCTGGCCCAGGTCCTCACCGGCGAATTCGACAGCGTGAACCTGCCCGAGGTGGCGGGCATCGTCTGGGATCTGCAATACCTGATCGACGCCAGCGGCTCGACGGACATCGTCCGCCTGACCGCAAGTGCCGTTCCGTTGCCGCCGGCGGTGTGGTTTGCGGTAACCGCATTCGCTATCGCAGGCACTCGCGCTCGCCGTCGCTGGCGCTGACTGTTCCCGTTTAATGGTGCCGGGTTTAATTTCCCGGCACCATCGCCGGCGGCTGGGCCGGCGTATTGAGCGGCAATGGGACGTTCAAGGCCCGGGCTTTGAACGCCCAATTCCCCGCGCCCTCGGTCTGGTATCAGGACGGTTGTGCGGAAATAGGTCAGGCACCATTTCCCCGATTATGTGCAAGCCGCCCATTGCCGCGGCCGCGCCTTGGCGATACCTTTGTGGTGACCGCAGCCCGGCCGCCACCGGGCTCGCCGGGCGCCGCGGTTGGCGCCGGATCGGCCCACGGACAAAGGCGCGGCACCGGGAGGAAGACCTCATGCGCAGAATCGCCTCGTCCCTCGTCGCGTTCGCCGCAGTGCTTGCCTCGGCGGCCACCGGCGCGTCCACCCTCTACACGCTCAACACCAGCTTCGAGAGCCCGACGTTCACCGTCGGCAACATCGGCTGCTGCACGGTCACGGGGCAAGGCGGCTGGGGTGGTTACAACAGCGTCGTCCAGGACGGTCAGCTCGTACTCGCGCGGATCGTGAACGACCGCGCCTGGAGCGGCACGCAGTCCCTGCGCACGACGTCCGACACTCGCACCATCCAGAAGGCGCTGGACGCGAACCCGGTTCCGGGCGATCCCAACTACGGCAGCAGCGGCGGCGAATACCCGTTCCACGGCGGCGGCTTCAGCATCAACAGCACGTTCGACTGGTGGGTGCAGGCCCGCGTGTTCATCAACACCGGCGGCGGCGCCCGCTTCACGCTGCTGAACGGACTGGGCGGTTGCCCGCTCCTGGATATCGGCAATTTCGGCTTCGGCAACGCCAGCGGCCAGCCCTACGCCAATTCCTGCCTCGGGAGCAGCGGCCTGGCCCAGGCGAACCTCGGCTCCCAGGCCTTCGGGCAATGGCTGCTGGTGGAGATGGTGCACACCACGGCCATGAACACCGTCAACGGCGCCGGCATGGAGTTCCGCATCACGGGTGACGGCATCAACCGCGTCATCTCCCTGTCCAGCTACTCGGGCCCCGGCTCCGGCAACCCCGCCTACCTTGGCCTCGCCGGCGATGCCTGGTGGGATGACGTGCGCGCCGGCTACGGCGACATTCCCATCTCGGCCGTGCCGCTGCCGGGCGCGGCCTGGCTGCTGGGCCCCGCGCTCGCCACGCTGGTGCGCTGGCGCCGGCGGGGCTAGCGCCGATACCTCGCAACGAGTAGTCCCGGTCGCGCGCACCAGCAAGATCGCGGACCCGCGCTGAGATTTAAGGAGCCCCGCCGAAGCGGGGCTCTCTCGTCTCGTGGACACCTGTCGGGGAGTCCGTGCGGATCACCCGCGAGATTCAGGGCCTCAGCCAGAACGAATTGGCCAAGTTGTCGCGCATTCCGCAGGCAACTATTTCGGCTATCGAGAATGACCGCGTGCGGCCGGGTGTCGAGCGAGCGAAGGTGCTTGCGCGCGCTCTGAGGTGCCACCCGGCCGTCCTGGTCTTTCCTGGCTGGGAGTTTCCCGAGCAGTCGGCAGCATGACCACCGTCGGCGTGATCTCTTCCGGACTGGTCCGGTGGCACCGGCCATGCGCCAGGAACTGGTGCGATCGGCCAATCCCTTTGCAGCAGTGTCCATCCGGCCCTGCACGGTACGGCCCTGCGCAGCTGTAGTGGCGATGGCTTCGCACGTTTCGGCGGTCTGATTCCGAACGCGAACCGGGAACGTCGTGCACGGGAAGAACGCCGGCGCGGATAGCCGGCGTCCGGCAGCCTTTCCACGCGCATACCTTCGACACTCCGGCCCGACACCGCTACGCGCGGTACCGTTACGCGGCGGTGAGGGCGTCGATGCGGGCGAGTTCCTCGGCGCCGGGTTCCCAGGCGGCAGCCTGGACGTTGGCGTGGACCTGCTCGGGCCGGGTGACGCCGGCGATCACGCTGGAGACGAAGGGCTGCGCCGCCAGCCAGCCGATGGCGATCTCCAGCAGCGAGCGGCCGATCTTCCCGCCGTAGGCCTGCAGTTCGCCGACCGTGGCCCAGCGCTGTGCCGAGGTGAAGGCGCTGCCGCCACCCCACTTGCCGAAGCGCGTGTCCGCCGGCGGTTTCTCCCCGGAGCGGTACTTGCCCGAGAGCAGCCCGCTCTCCAGCGGGAAATAGGGCAGGATGCCCACCTGCTGGCCCTGGGCGGTGGGCACCAGGTCGCGCTCGATGTCCCGGCAGAGCAGGCTGTAGCGGTTCTGGGCACTGACGAAGCTGTGGGTGCGGGAGCTCCGGGCCGCGCCGGCGGCGGCCTTGAGCTGCTCGGCGCTGTAGTTCGAGCAGCCGATGTGGCGCACCTTGCCCTGGGTGATGAGGTCATCGAGCGCGCGCAGCGTCTCTTCCACCGGCGTGTCCGCATCCGGGAAGTGGTGCTGGTAGAGGTCGATGTAGTCGGTGCCGAGGCGCCTGAGGCTGTCCTCCACCGCCCGGGCGATGTAGGCCGGCGAGCCCCCGCCGGGGGCGGCGGGGTTGCGCCGGTCGCGCTGGCCGCCGAACTTGGTCGCCAGGATCACCTCGCGGCGGCGGGCGCCGAGCGCGCGGCCGAGCAGCGTCTCGGCCTCGCCATGCGGGCCGCCGTACATGTCCGCCACGTCGAAGAAGTTGATCCCGCAGTCGAGCGCGGCGGCGACGATGGCCCGCGTGGCGTCCTCGTCGCACATCATGCCGAAGTTCATGCAGCCGAGGCCCACGGCCGAGACCCGTAGCCCCGAATGCCCGAGTGCCTTCAGCCGCATGCCGCGCCGGCCTCCCGCCCCTGTGTCGACCGGCACGCCGGCATGGCGCTTACCAGAAGTGGGTCCAGCGCGAGTTCTCCTGGAAGTAGCGGAAGGCATCACGCTTGTCCTTCGGCAGCTGCTTCAGGTACAGGCTGTGGTCGTAACGCTCGCGGTACTGCTCGAGCACCGGGCGGTAGAGCTGCATGTGCAGGTCGGGAATGCGGTGGCGCGCGCGGAACTCGGCGATGGGGATGACCGCCATCTTCTTGGTCTCGAAGGCGCCGGCCTTCGCGAGCTCGATGCCCCGCGGCCCGTAGATGGCCGAGCGGCCGGGGCCGCCGAAGGCTTCCTCCTCGAAGAAACCGCGGTTGCGCCCGTGGGTGCTCACCGAGTTGTTGCAGATCATGGTGTAGACGCTGTTGTGGTAGGAGGTCAGGCGCATGTCGTCGCTCTCGAAGCCTCCGGTGGCCACGCGGCAGATGATCTCCGCGCCCTTCATGGCCATGCAGCGGAAGAGCTCGGGCTCGAACTGCACCGCCGACATGGCGATGTTGCCGATGTCGGTGCGCTCCACCGGGATGACGGCATCGATGCCGTACATCTCCACGAAGCGGTCGTAGACGTCGTAGATCACCGAGGTGTACTGCTCGGAGCCGGGGAACATGCCGCGCACGTTGCGCTGCTTCCAGTGTTTGATGACCCGCCCGTCGGGCGTGACCATGACCATCAGGTGCAGGATGTGGCCCGGCCAGTCCTTTTCGTCGCGGGCGTAGGTGCCGAAGACGATGTAGCAGTTGTACTGCTTGGCCTTCTTGACCACCTCGTCGACTTCCGGCCCCGGCACCTCGATGGCGATGCGGTAGTGCTGCTCGCGGGTCCACTCGGAGAACCCGGTGATGGGGAATTCGTGGAACAGCAGCAGGTCGCTGCGCCCGCCGTAGCCCTGGGCGATGTCGATGGTCTCGAGGAAATAATCGAGGTTGCTGCGCAGGCCGGGGCCCGGGTTGGCGCCATCGATGCCCTGGACCCGGGTCTGCACGACGGTGGCGAAGGCCACCGGCTTGCGCAGCTCGGCGGTGGGGTAGGTGCCGTCGGCGCGGACCATGGGTTCGGTCGGGGTCGTCATTTTTCTTGTCTCCTCGAGGGGGGGTCTGACATTATCATATTCACATGACCTCAAGACGTCTGCCCCCGGCGGTGCGGCCGGATGACGCAGCCTGAGCGGAGCGCAACGCATGGTGGCCAGAAAGGGTGAGCTGATCGATCACGCGATCAAGAGCCCGCGTTACATCCAGGTCTATTCCACCGTGCGGGACTGGATCTACCACGGCAGTTACAAGCCCGGCAGCCGGCTGCCGACCGAGGAGGAGCTGTGCGGCCTCTTCAAGGTCTCGCGCATCACCACCCGCAAGGCGGTGGACATGCTGGCCGACGAGCGCCTCGTGGTGCGCCAGCCCGGGCGCGGCACCTTCGTCGTCGAGGACCTCGCCGATGCGCCGGTGGTCGGCGAGATGGACCAGCTCCTGCGCAAGGTCGAGCGCCTCGGCAAGACCAGCCGCGTGGCGCAGGCCGAGGTCATCGAGGTGGAGGCCGACCCGGAGACCGCCCATGACCTGCGCCTGCCCGCCGGTGCGCGCGTGCAACGCGCCTCGCATGTCCGGCTCACCGACCGCAGCCCGGTCGGCTTCGTGATCACCTGGGTGCCCGCCGCGCTCAAGCTGCGCTTCGACCTGCGCGAGCTCAACGAGAGCCCGATGCTCAACCTGCTCGAACGCAAGGGCGTGGACATCGCCTCTGCGGACCAGGTCATCAGCGCCACGCTGGCCGATGCCAGGCTGGCCTCGCTCCTCAACACCACCGTCGGCGCGCCGCTGGTGCACATCCGGCTGGTCGTGTTCGACAGCCAGCGCCGCCCGGTCGAGCGCCTGGTCGCCTGGTACCGGGGTGACTACTACCACCACCACGTGCACCTGACGCGCAAGGCACGCTGAGTGCTCGGCCTCAGCCGCTACCAGTGGACGGTGCTGTTCGCCGCCTGGCTGGGCTGGGGCTTCGATGTCTTCGACAGCCTGCTGTTCAACTACGTGGCGCCCAATTGCGTGCCGACGCTGCTCGGCCTGCCCATCGGCTCGCCGCAGGCCAAGCAGGCAACGCTGTTCTGGACCGGGCTGCTGACCTCGCTGCTGCTGCTCGGCTGGGCCACCGGCGGCGTGCTCTTCGGCCTGGTCTGCGATCGCATCGGGCGCACCCGCACGCTGCTGCTGACCATGCTGCTCTATGCCGTGGGCACGGCCGCCTGCGCCTTCGCGCCCAACATCTGGTGGCTGCTCGCCTTCCGCCTGCTGGCCTCGCTCGGCATCGGGGGGGAGTGGGCGGCAGGCGCCGCCATGGTGGCCGAGACCGTGCCCGAGGCGAGGCGGGTGGAGGCGGGCGCGCTGCTGTATACCGCCGCGCCCATGGGCCTGTTTCTCGCCACGTTCGTCAACCTGCAGGTGGCCGGCCACTGGCTGGTCGATGACCCGGCGCGGTCCTGGCGCTATGTGTTCCTGGCCGGCCTGCTCCCCGCCGCAGCCGCCTTCGTGGTGCGCCTCTTCGTCAGGGAGCCCGAGCGCTGGCAGGGCATCGCGGACCGGCAGGCGCGCATCGGCGAGCTGTTCGGCCCGGGCATCCGCCGCCACACGCTGTCGGGGTTCCTGATGGCGCTGGTCGCACTGCTGACCTGGTGGAGCTGCAATGCCTTCATTCCGGTGGTGTCCGGCGGCCTGGCGCGCACGGCGGCCGAGGCCCGCGGCCTGGATGCGGCGGCGACCCTGGTCCTGGTCGAGCACTGGAAGACGCTCGCCACCAGCTGGTTCAACCTCGGCGGGCTCATCGGCACGCTGCTCACGATCCCGGCGGCGAAGCTGCTCGGCCGCAAGGCGATGTTCACGCTGTACTGGATGGCCTCGGCCGCAGCCCTCTTCGCCACCTTCGGCCTCGACCTCGAGCCCGAGACGCGCCTGTATCTTTACTTCGCCATCGGGCTGACGGTCTTCGGGGTGTTCGGCAGCTTCACCTACTACCTGCCCGAGCTGTTCCCGACCCGCCTGCGCGGCACCGGCTCGGGTTTCTGCTACAACATCGGCCGGGTGGTGGCCGCCGTCGGCCCCTTCCTCGTCGGCTCGATTGCCGCACGCGGCAGCAGCGCCGCGGTCGACGTGCTGTTCTACGTGGGGTTCGTCCCGCTCGCCGGGCTGCTGTTCATGCCCTGGGTCGTCGAGACGCGGGGCAGGGTGCTGGCCTGAGGGCAGGCCGGCCGGCATGCCCGCCCCGGATCAGTCCGCGGGGGTGGGTGCCGCGCGCAGGCGCCGCCCGATGCGCAGCGCCAGCCACAGGCCGGGTGCCATGGCCGTGGCGCCGATGAGGAAGGGCGCGTTCATGCCGATCTGCCCGAACAGCGTGCCTGCTCCCGCCTGTCCCATGAAGCGGGCGAGCGCGCTGGAGGACTGGTAGACGCCGAGCACCAGGCCGCGCTCCGCGGTCCCGGAGCGCTTGGTGATCAGCGTCTGCATGCTGGTCTGGAAGAAGGCGGTGCCGAAGGCCTGCGCGGTCAGGGCGACCAGGCATTCGAGCAGGTTG
>JADYZO010000003.1 GCA_020853135.1 Gammaproteobacteria bacterium | reverse complement strand
GCTGGTCAGCGCCGCGCGCAGCTTCGATGCCGCGGAGGCGGGGACCGGTGCGGAGGAGGTCGCCGACATGGCGCCGCTGGATGCCTTCCTCGCCCACGCGGCGCTCGAGGCCGGGGAAGCGGAGGGGAATGACTGGGAGGACTGCGTGCAGCTCATGACGCTGCACTCGGCCAAGGGCCTGGAATTCCCGCTGGTCTTCATCGCCGGCATGGAAGACGGGCTGTTCCCCCACCGGCGCACGCTGGAGGATGCCGAGGGCCTCGAGGAGGAACGCCGCCTGTGCTACGTCGGCACCACGCGGGCCATGAGCGAGCTCTACCTGACATACGCCGAGCAACGGCGCCTGCACGGGGTGGACAGCATCGGCCAGCCCTCGCGGTTCATCGGGGAGATCCCCGCCGAGCTGCTCGAGGAGGTGCGACCGCGGGTCCGCGTCTCGCAGCCGGTCTGGCGGCGGGCCGCCAGCACCATGGCCCCCGACCCGGAGCAGCCCGTCCGCCTCGGCCAGCGCGTGCGCCACGGCCGGTTCGGCGAGGGTGTCGTGCTCAACTGCGAGGGCGCGGGCGCCCACGCCCGGGTGCAGGTCAATTTCGAGCAGGTCGGCGCCAAGTGGCTGGTGATGTCCTACGCCAACCTCGAGCTGATGTAACATGGCTGCCGGCAGCCCACCATGAAGATCATCATCATCGGCGCCGGCCAGGTCGGCTCCACGGCCGCCTACCACCTCGCCCGGCAGGAAGCCAACGAGGTCACCATCATCGACCACAATGCGACGACCCTGCGTGACCTGCAGGACCGGCTCGACGTGCGCACCGTCGTCGGCCACGGCTCCTATCCCGCCACGCTCGAGCGCGCCGGCGCCGCCGATGCCGACATGATCATCGCGCTGACCAGCAGCGACGAGGTGAACATGGTGGCCTGCAGCGTCGCGCACACCCTGTTCCACACCGGCACCCGGATCGCCCGGGTGCGCTCGGCGGACTACCTCGCCAGACCCGGCCTGTTCGCGCCCGATGCCGTGCCGATCGACGTGCGCATCAGCCCCGAACAGCTGGTGACCCAGCACATCCAGCAGCTGATCCACTACCCCGGATCGTTCCAGGTACTGGATTTTGCCGATGGCCGGGTGCGCTTGCTGGGCGTGCGGGCACGCCGGGACGGCCTGCTGGTGAACCAGCGCGTCCGCGACCTGCGCACCCATCTGCCCGACGTCCAGGTGCGCATCGCCGCGATCTACCGCGGGGGCCAGAGCGTGTCCGTCGATGGTGACACGCTGATCCGCGAGAATGACGAGGTCTTCTTCATCGCGGCACGCCATGACATCCGCACCGTCATGGCCGAGATGCGCAAGCTGGAGGCGCCGGTGCGCCGGGTGGTCATCGCCGGGGGCGGCAACATCGGCCTGCGGCTGGCCTCGGCCCTGGAGCAGACCAACAACGTCAAGGTCATCGAGCGCGACCGGGAGCGGGCCCAGCGGATCGCCGAGCGGCTCGCCAACGCCATCGTCCTGCATGGCGATGCGGCCGACGAGGAGCTGCTGCTGGAGGAGAACATCGATGCGGCCGACGTCTTCGTCGCGGTCACCAATGCCGACGAAGCCAACATCCTCTCCGCCATGCTGGCCAAGCGGCTCGGGTGCAAGAAGGTCATGGCGCTGATCAACCGCCCCGCCTACGCGGAAATGGTGGAGAGCGGCAGCATCGATGTGGCCATCTCGCCCCAGCAGATCACCATCGGGTCGCTGCTGGCGCTGGCCCGCAAGGGCGACATGGTGAAGGTGCATTCATTGCGGCGCGGGCACGCCGAAGCCATCGAGGCCATCGCCCACGGCAATGCGGAAAATTCCCGGGTGGTGGGACGGACGGTGGAACAGGTGGCATTGCCGCCCGGCGTGTCGCTGAACGTCATCGTCCGCGACGACAAGGTCGTCGAGGCACACCACGACACCGTGATCCGCACCGACGACCACATCATCATGTTCCTGACCGACCGGCGGCAGGTGGACCAGGTGGCCGCGCTGTTCCAGCCGCCCGGCCGCTTCCGGTAACAGCCGGGCCGCCATGCACCTCAGGGTTGTCCAGCAGATCCTCGGGCTGCTGCTGATGCTCTTCAGCCTCACGATGCTGCCGCCGGTGTTCGTTTCGGCCTGGTACGGGGACGGGTCTGCACCCGCCTTCGTCCTGAGTTTCCTGGTGACGCTGCTGGCGGGTCTCATCGTCTGGGCACCGGTGCGCCATGAAACCCGCGACCTGCGCTCGCGCGATGGCTTCCTCGTGGTGGCCGGCTTCTGGACGCTGCTGGGCGTGTTCGGTGGCGCGCCGCTGCTGTTTGCCGATGTACCGGCGATGTCCGTCACCGATTCGGTGTTCGAGGCGGTCTCGGGACTCACCACCACCGGCGCCACGGTGCTGACCGGCCTGGACAGGCTGCCGCCCGCCATCCTCTACTATCGCGCCCAGCTGCACTGGCTCGGCGGCATGGGCGTGGTGGTGCTGGCGGTGGCGGTGTTGCCGATGCTGGGCGTCGGCGGCTTCCAGCTCTACCGCGCGGAGACCCCGGGTGCCGTGAAGGACGCCAAGCTCACGCCGCGCATCACCGAGACGGCCAAGCTGCTGTGGCTCGTGTACGCCGGCCTCACCGCCGCCTGCGCCATCGCCTACCGGCTGGCCGGCATGAGCCTGTTCGATGCCGTGTGCCACGCGTTCACCACGATGTCGCTGTCCGGCACCTCGACGCACGACGCCAGCTTCGGGTACTTCAATTCACCGCTGGTCGAGTTCGTCGGCATCGTCTTCATGCTCGTCTCGGCCGTGAACTTCTCGACGCACTTCGTCGCCATCCG
>JADYZO010000002.1 GCA_020853135.1 Gammaproteobacteria bacterium | reverse complement strand
GACCAGCGCCCGAACGAGACCAGCTGGACCTACTTCAGGAAGGTGACGCCGGTCGGCCCATGAGCAGCACCCACGCCACCCCGGCACGCGAGCTGCCCGTGCGCAATCCGCGCACCGGCCAGCATGATTACACCATCCACCCGCTGGATGCCGCCGCGCTTGCCGCGCTGGGCGACCGCCTGCGCCACGCGCAGCCCGCCTGGGCGGCAGCGGGGGTGGCGCACCGCGCCGCGGTGCTGCGCCAGTGGGCCGGCGCGTTGCTGGCCGAGCCGGCGGCGGTGGTCGATGCCCTCGCGACCGATACCGGCCGCCACCGGCTGGCGCTGAGCGAGATCCAGTCGCTGCGCGGCCTGGTCGAAGGCTACGCGGCGATGGGCGGCGCGCTGCTCGCCCCGCCCGCCGAGCGGGCCTCGGTGGTGCCGGGCATCGCCATCGACACCGGCCTCGTGCCCTACCCGGTGGCGGGCGTGATCAGCCCGTGGAACTTCCCGGTCCTGATCTCCATGCTCGATGCGATCCCGGCGCTGATGGCCGGTTGTGCGGTCATCGTCAAGCCGAGCGAGGTGACCCCGCGGTTCATCAGGCCGCTGATGGACTGCGTGCGCCGCGTGCCGGAGCTCGCCGGCGTCTTCGCCGTCATCGAGGGCGATGGCGCCACCGGCGCGGCGCTCATCGAGGAGGTGGACATCATCTGCTTCACCGGCAGCGTGGCCACCGGGCGCAGGGTGGGCGAGGCCTGCGCGAAGAACTTCATCCCCGCCTGCCTTGAACTCGGCGGCAAGGACCCGGCCATCGTGCTCGCCTCGGCCGACCCGGTGCAGGCCGCACAGGTGGTGTTGCGCGCCTCGGTGCAGGCCACCGGCCAGGCCTGCCAGTCGCTCGAGCGCATCTACGTGCAGCGGCCGGTGTACGCCGCCTTCCTCGATGCCCTGGTGACGGCGGCCCGGCGTGTCGAGCTGAACTTCCCCGACATGCGCAAAGGACAGGTCGGCCCGCTGATCTTCGCCAGGCAGGCGGAGATCATCGCCGGCCAGCTCGCCGATGCCCGGGCCCGCGGCGCACGGGTGCTGACCGGCGGCGTGATCGAGACCCACGGCGGTGGCAGCTGGCTGCGCCCGACGGTGGTCACCGATGTCACCCATGACATGCAGCTGATGAGCGAGGAAACCTTCGGCCCCGTGGTGCCGGTGATGCCCTTCGACGACATCGACGAGGCCGTCAGGCTTGCCAACGATTCGCAGTACGGCCTGTCGGCGGCGGTGTTCGGCGCGGAGGCCGAGGCCAGGCGCGTGGCTGCGCGGCTGGATGCCGGCGCGGTCAGCATCAACGATGGCGGGCTGACCACCGAGGCCTTCGATGCCGAGAAGAACTCCTTCAAGCTCTCCGGCATGGGTCCCTCGCGCATGGGACCTTCCGGGCTGCTGCGCTTCCTGCGCAGGCGTGCCGTGCTGATCCAGCGCGGGCGGGCCAAGGTGATGGCGGACCTCGACGAGCGCGGAGCCGCGCCGCCCGCTTGAGCGCGAGCCCCGCCTGGCACCTGTTCGTCCCGAAGCTGGTGACGACGCTTCGGCAAGGCTACGGTTTCGCTGACTTCCGCCATGATGCCCTCGCCGGGCTCACGGTCGCCATCGTCGCGCTGCCGCTGGCGATGGCACTGGCGATCGCCTCGGGGACGACCCCGGCCAATGGCCTGGTCACCGCGGTGGTGGCCGGGTTCCTCATCTCGGCGCTCGGCGGCAGCCGCTTCCAGATCGGCGGCCCGACCGGCGCCTTTGTCGTCGTCGTGTATGGCGTCATCGCCCGTCATGGCTACGACGGGCTGCTGCTCGCGACACTGATGGCGGGCGCCATGCTGGTGGTGGCAGGCCTGGCCCGCGTGGGCACCTGGGTCAAGTACATCCCCGAGCCGGTGGTGACCGGCTTCACCTCGGGGATTGCGGTGATCATCTTCTCCAGCCAGGTGAAGGACCTCCTGGGCCTGCACATGGGCGCCGTGCCGGCCGATTTCTTCGCCAAGTGGGCGGCATTCTGGGAGGCGCGGGGCAGCATCGGCGCTGCGGCCACCGCGCTGTCCGCGGGCGCACTCGGCGTGATCCTCGTGCTGCGCCGGCTGGCGCCGCGCGCGCCCGGGTTCCTGCTGGTCATCGTCGCCGCCTCCGCGATCGCTGCGCTGGCAGGGTTGCCGGTGGAGACCATCGGCTCGCGCTTTGGCGGCATCGCCGCCGGGCTGCCGGCTCCCGCGTTTCCGGCGGTCTCGCTGGAGCGGGTGCGCGAGTTGCTGCCGAGCGCCTTCACCATCGCCTTCCTGGCGGGGGTGGAATCGCTGCTGTCCGCCGTGGTGGCCGACGGCATGACCGGCCGGCGCCACCGCTCGAACTGCGAACTGGTGGCGCAGGGCGTGGCCAATACAGCCTCCGCGCTGTTTGGCGGCCTGCCGGCCACGGGGGCCATCGCGCGCACCGCCACCAGCATCCGTTCGGGGGCGCGCTCGCCTGTCGCGGGCATGCTCCACGCGGTGTTCCTGCTGTTGTTCATGCAGCTGCTGGCGCCACTGGCAGGCTACATCCCGCTGGCGAGCCTGGCGGCCGTACTGGTGGTGGTCGCCTGGAACATGAGTGAGGTGGAGCGCTTCTGCCACCTGCTGCGGGGGCCCGTCGGGGACCGCGTGGTCCTGCTGGCCACTTTCGGCCTCACCGTGGCAGTGGACCTGACGCTGGCCATCGAGGTGGGCGTGGTGCTGGCCTCCATCCTGTTCATGTACCGGATGAGCGAGGTGGCGGCGATGGCGAGCGGCGGCGCGGCGCGCCTCGTGGAGGACGACCTGGACGACTTCGCCCGGCCGCGTCCGGGTGCCTACTCGCAGCGCGACGAGTTGCCGCCCGGGGTGGAGGTGTTCCAGTTCCGCGGGCCGCTGTTCTTCGGGGTGGCGGGCCGCCTCTCCGACATCATCGATGCCATCGGCGGCGCGCCGCGGGTGTTCATCCTGCGCATGCGCGAGGTGCCGCTGGTGGACGCCACCGGTGCGAGCCGGCTGCGCGATTTCGTCGCGCGGGCCGGCAGCCATGGCACCCAGGTCGTGTTCTCGGGCCTGCAGGCCCAGCCGCAGGAAGTGCTGCGGCAGATGAGGGTGCTCGATGGTCCGCCGCACGTGAGTGTGGTCCCCGACTTTGCCGCCGCGCTGGCGCTGGCCCGCCAGTTGGTGGCATCCTGAGGGACGGGCCGGGAGGGGCGGGACCATGCGCAGGGTCTGCTTCGCGGGAATCGCTGCCATCGTCTGCGGCCAGGGCCTCGGCCTGGCGCCGCTGGCGCTGGCCGGTGACGGGGACAGCGGCGTGGTTGCGCGGCATGGCGCTGCGGCGCCGGTCGCGCGCCTCATCATCGGCCTGCGTCCGGAGGCAGGCACGGCCCGTGCCCCCGCCGGCGACCGCATCCAGGCACTGGCTGCGCGCAACCGCCTCGATCTCCGCGGCCAGCGGGCCATCGGGCCGACGCTGCGGGTGGTGGAACTCGGGCAACCGCTGACTGCTGCGGAGCTCGCCGATGCGCTCGCGCGCCTGCAGGCGGATCCAGCCGTGGCCTTCGCCGAACCCGATGGCCGTGCCCGGCACCACAGCCTGCCCAACGACCCCCTGTTTCCCGGCCAGTGGCAGTTGCAGGCTGTCCAGCCGGCGGCCATCGATGCGCAATCGGCCTGGGATGTCACGACCGGGTCGCCGGGCATCGTGGTGGCGGTGCTCGACACCGGGGTGCGCTTCGACCACCCCGACCTGGGGCGGATCGGCGGCGGT
>JADYZO010000001.1 GCA_020853135.1 Gammaproteobacteria bacterium | reverse complement strand
TCCATGGTGCTCTCGCTCTCCTTTGGCAGGGATCACTTCACCGGGCGGCGCAGCCGCTCGTCGGCTGCCCGCAGGGCCAGCTCGTAGCCGATGGGGCCGAGTCCGGTGATGGTGCCGGCGGCGATGTCGGAGAAATAGGAGTGCCGGCGGAAATCCTCCCGCGCATGCACGTTGCTGATGTGGATCTCGATGAACGGGATGCCGACGGCAAGGAAGGCATCACGCAGGGCCACGCTGGTGTGCGTCAAGGCGCCGGGGTTCACCAGGATGAAGCCGAACTGGCCGGCGGCGGCCTGCACCCGGTTGACCAGGTCGGCTTCCGCATTGCTCTGGAAGGCTTCGAGCTGGTGGCCAAGCGACTGGGCCAGGGTGGCGGCAGCACGCTCGATGTCCGCGAGGGTCGCATGCCCATAGACGCCGGGCTCGCGCGTGCCGAGCAGGTTGAGGTTGGGCCCATTGAGAAGAAGAATGCGGGCCATCCGCGAACGCCCCCAGCTAGCAGCAGATGGCGGCAAGTTTAATGATTTTGGAGGGCATTGGCAGCTTTCTTGTCGGATGACCCGGCACCAGGATGCCGCGGGTCCTGCCCGGTTCCGGGTCGCCCGTGGGGCGATGCCGCGGTTCCCGGGTCCTGCCGGATGGCAATCCGGCCAGCCGATGCTAAGATGACCAAAATCTGCATCTTTGCGCACGATGCATCATCCGGAGGGGGAACGAGCCCATGAAGTCCATTCCCGGACACCTGGCCGCATACCGGCGCACGCTGGAATTCGACCAGGCCAATGTACCCGAGACCTGGCTGAATCCGCACTCCACCAAGAAGAACGTCTGGGCGAAGATCGTCGTCCTGGAGGGGCGGCTGCGCCTGACCATCCTCAGCCCGGAGGAGGAGGTCATCCTGGACCCGGACCATCCCGGGATCGTCGAGCCGCGGTCCATCCATTTCGTGACGATCCTTGGCATCGCGCGGTTCTACATCGAGTTCTACCGCTGACCGCCGGCCGCCGCCCCGGGCGGCGGCGCTTGTCGATCGGATCGGCCTGCCGCGCCATCCGCTACACTGCGCCATCACCCCGCACAGGCTGGCAATGGACTTCACCTCACCGGAATTCTGGATCGCCGTCGGCCAGATCATCGCCATCGACATCCTGCTCGGTGGCGACAACGCCGTGGTGATCGCGCTCGCCTCGCGCCGGCTGTCGTCCGGGCAGCGCCGCCAGGCGATCTTCTGGGGCATCTTCGGTGCGGTGGCGCTGCGCATCGTGCTGATCTTCTTCGCCCTGCAGCTGCTGCAGGTGCCGTTCCTGAAGGTCGTCGGCGGGCTGCTGCTGCTGTGGATCGGGGTGAAGCTGCTGCTGCCGCAGCCCGGGGGCGGTGGCCACGACATCGATGCGGCGGCCAACCTGTTCGGGGCGGTGAAGACCATCATCCTGGCCGACGCGGTGATGAGCCTGGACAACGTCATCGCGATTGCCGCCGCCGCCCGGGAGCATATCGGGCTGGTGATCTTCGGGCTGGTCATCAGCGTGCCGATCATCGTCTGGGGCAGCCGCTTCGTGCTCACGCTGATGGACCGCTTCCCCATCCTCATCACCGGCGGCGCGGCCCTGCTCGGCTGGATCGCCGGCGGCATGATCGTCCACGATGTCGCCATCAGGGCCTACGCCGAGGCGCTGTTGCCGGGGCCGCTGGCCTGGGCGGCGCCGGTGGCCGGCGCCCTGCTGGTGGTGGTGATCGGCAGGCTCGCCGGCCGGCGGACGGTGGCGCCGGCCGCACCCATCGACCTGGCCCGTGGCGACGGCGAGTGAAGGAGACTCCCATGCTCAAGCTGCTGGTGGCCGTGGACGGCTCGGATTTCTCGGATCGCGCGCTGGACTACGTGCTGCGCCGGGCGGCGGCCTCGCGTGATCCCGTGAAGGCCCACCTGCTCAACGTGCAACTGCCCCTGTCGGGCGTGAACGTCAAGCTCTTCATCAGCAAGGAGAGCCAGCAGAACTACCACCGCGAAGAAGCGATGGCCGTGCTCGAGCCGTCGCGCCAGCGGGCACTGGCTGCCGGCATCGCCTGCGAGCACCACATCGGCGTCGGCGACCCGGGCGGCACCATTGCCGAATATGCCCGCAGCCTGGGCTGTGACGAGGTGGTGATGGGCACGCACGGCCGCGGCTTCCTGGCCGGGGCGGTGATGGGGTCGGTGGCCCAGAAGGTCGTGAACCTCGCCCCGGTGCCGGTGGTGCTGGTCAAGTAGGCCGCCGGCGGCAGGGTGGTGACGCCGCGGCCCGCGGCGACCGCCTGCGGACTCAGTGCGGCTTGAGCGCCGCCCGGGCTTGCGCGAGGCTCATGCTGCCGGCGGCGAGCGCGTCGACGACCTTCACGATGCCGGCGAGGTCCTCCGGGTGGAGTTCGCCGCTGTGGATGGCGAGGATCTCCCCGCCCGGTGCGGCGACCACCGTCAGCGGCAGCCCGACGAAAGCCGGCCCGAAGGATTCGGCGACGGCCATGGCATCTTCCTGGCCGACGAGGACCGGGTAGCTCACGCCGGTTTCCCCGACGAACAGGCGCACCGGTTCCTCCCGGTCGATGGCGATGCCGATCACCACGGGCCCGCCCGTGCCGCGCTCCTGGTGGAGCTGCTCGAGCAGCGGCATTTCCTTGCGGCAGGGCGCGCACCAGGTGGCCCAGAAATTGAGCAGCACTGCCCGGCCCCGCCAGTCGGTGATGCGGCGCGGCTGGCCCGTCGCCAGGTCCGTGAGCTGGAAGTCGGGCAGGCTGAGCGGGGCGGCGCGCGCCGGCGGTGGCGGGGACTCCGGCGGAGGCTCCTGCCAGAAGGCCCGGCCGGTGAAATAGCCCGCAGCCAGGCAGGCGGCCACCAGCACCAGCAGGCGCAGCTTGCCGGTCATGCGCCGACCTCAGGAACCGACGGCATTGCGGACGTGGCTGGCGAAGGTCGCCGCGTCCTTGAAGCCGACGATGCGATAGCCCTCGCGTTCGCGGCCATCCGCGCCGAAGAAGAGGATGCCTGGTGGGCCGAAGATGCCGAAACGGCGGAGCAGGGCCTGGTCCTCGGCATCGTTGGCGGTGACATCAGCCTGCAGGAGCACCACGCCTGACAGGGCTGCCTGCACGGCCGGGTTACTGAAAGTGTAGCGCTCCATCTCGATGCAGGACGCGCACCAGTCGGCGTAGAAATCCAGCATCACCGGCTTGCCGGCCTGGCCGGCTGCCGCGACGGCCTGCTCGAGATCGGTGATGGACTTGATGCGCCGGAAGACGGGTGCCGTCGCGGTGCGGTTCGTGGCACCGGCCTGCAGCGTCCCCAATGGCTGCAGCGGGTCGCGCGCACCGGCGAGGGCACCGACCAGCAGCGCGGCGCCGTAGAGGGCCGCAAGCAGGCCCACGCCCTTGGCGAGCTTGCGTGCCGGGGTGGCATCGCTGCCGAGTGCCTGGAAGGCGCCGAGGAAGACCCCGGCGATGAACACCAGCGCAGCCCACAGCGCCATGGTCACGCCCGGTGGCAGCAGACGGCCCAGCATCCAGACCGCAAGCCCCAGCATCATGAAGCCGAAGGCGCCCTTCACCGTGTTCATCCAGGCCCCTGCCCGCGGCAGCAGCCTGCCTGCCGAGGTGCCGATGACCAGCAGCGGCAGTCCCATGCCCATGGCGAGCGCGAACAGCGCCAGTGCCCCGCGCGTCATGTCGCCGGTCTGCGCGATGACGGTGAGTGCGGCGACCAGCGGCGGCGCCACGCAGGTGGTGACCACCAGCGCTGACAGGGCGCCCATGATGGCCGTGCCGACATAGGTACCGCCACGCTGCCGGCCGCTCGCCGCATGCACGCGGTTCATCAGCACGGACGGAACCTGCAGCTCGTACCAGCCGAACATGGACAGCGCGAGCGCAATGAACAGCGCTGCCATCCCGATGATCACCCAGGGTTGCTGGAGGGCGGCCTGGACCTGCCCGCCGGCGGCGGCAAAGGCGGCACCGGCAATGGTGTAGGTGAGCGCCATGCCGAGCACGTAGGTCAGCGACAGGCTGAAGGCGCGGATGGTGGTGACCGTCTCGCCCTGCCCGACGATGATCCCGGAGAGGATCGGCACCATCGGCAGGCAGCAGGGGGTGAAGGCAAGCAGCAGGCCGAGGCCGGCGAAGGTCAGCATCACCAGCGCCAGGTTGGCTGTGCCCACCATCGCGGCAAGGCGATCCTGCTCGGACACCACCGGCGATATGGCCGGCCCGGCATCGCCGGCGGCGGTCGCGGCGGCTGCAGCCGGAGCGACCACCAGCATCATGGTCTGCGGCGGGTAGCAGATGCTGTCTTCCTTGCAGCCCTGGTAGGAGACCCTGGCCTGCAGCGGCCCGTCTGCCCCGCCCACGGCGGCTTCGGCCACCACCTCGGTGTAATACACCTCGGTCCTGCCACGCGACTCGTCCTGCTTTGGCTCGGCCCCGGGCAGGCGCAGTGGGCCCACGGTCGCACCGGGAGTGGCACTCACGGCCTTCAGACTGTCGCGATAGAGGTAATAGCCGGGCTGGATTTCCCAACGGATGTACAAGTCGCCGTTGGCATTCCGTCCGGCGCTGGGCAGGAAGGCCTGTTCGGGCGGCAGGGGTGTGCCGGGCCGGGCGCCGGAGAGGAGTGCGCCGAGGCTGCGCCCGGCTGCGGTTCCCCCGGCGGCTGCCAGCGTGACCGTGGCATCCCATTTCTGCGGTGGATAGCACAGCCCGAGGTCGGCACAGCCCTGCGACTTGATGGTGAAGCCGAGCGGCCCGTCGGGCGCCCGTGTCACCGGGATGCGCACCACGGCATCGTTGCGGTACACGTGCATGTCGCCGAAGAACTCGTCCCGGTACGGCTGCCCCTCGGGCATGACCGGTGCGGCGAACACGGTGTCCCCCCCGTGGGGCACGAAGCTCATGCGCTCACGGTAGAGGTAGTAGCCTGGCTCGATGTGCCAGCGCACGATGATGTCCCGCCCCTCGCTGGCGACGGTGTAGCGGAAGGCCTGCTCGGGACGCAGTGGCTCGGGGTCGGCCAGCGCGGCCCCCGGCAGGGCCAGGAGGGCCAGAAGGGCCAGGATGGCGGGCGCCAGGGTGTGCGGCGTGGGCCGGCAGGTCATGGCGCCGTGCTCTCGCTGAGCCATGCCAGGTATGCCGCAGACCCGGCGACGATCGGCACGGCAATGATCTCGGGCACCTCGCCGGGATGCAGGGAGCCGATGGCCACCTGCAGTGCCGGGAGCCGCGCCCGCGTGGTCTTGATCAGCAGCAGGACCTCATCCTCCTGCTCGAGCCGGTCGTTCCAGCGGAACCAGGACTGCACCGCGCCGATGCGGTTCACGCAGGCGGCCAGGCGCTGTTCGATGACGGCCGTGGCGATCTCGGCCGCAACCGCATGCCCGGGGCAGGTGGCCAGCACCAGCAGATATTCCTCAGTCATTACCGCACCGCATCAATCAACCCGGCCGCCGGGGAAGGATACCCGCGGTACTCATCCCCTGCATGCGGACTGCCGCCGGATCCGGATGATCCCGCGGGCCGTTCGCTCCCCACCCGATCCGGAGGGGGGGCTTGCAATCGGAAGTCCGCTGAATACCATTAGCACTCACTTTCTGTGAGTGCTAACAACTCCGGGGTCTTGTGATACCCGGGTTCTCAATTGATTTCAAAGGAGATTTCTACATGAAGCTGCGTCCCCTTCATGATCGAGTGGTCATCAAGCGGCTCGAGGAAGAGCGCACATCGCCCGGTGGCATCGTGATTCCGGACACCGCGACCGAGAAGCCCATGAAGGGCAAGGTCATTGCCGTGGGCAGCGGCCGTATCACCGAGAAGGGTGAAGTCCGTCCCCTCGACGTCAAGAAGGGCGACACGGTGCTGTTCGGCAAGTACAGCGGCACCGAGGTCAAGCTGGATGGTGATGAACTGGTCGTGATGCGCGAGGACGACCTCATGGCCGTCATCGAGGGCTGATCGCCCGCCTGGCCATTCCACCCATATCGCAAACGTTCATTCGAGAGGAACACAGACATGGCAGCTAAGGAAGTCCGCTTTGGCGATGATGCCCGCCGCCGCATGCTCAACGGCGTCAACGTTCTCGCCAACGCCGTGAAGGTCACGCTCGGCCCCAAGGGCCGCAACGTGGTGCTCGACAAGGCATTCGGCGCCCCCACCGTCACCAAGGACGGTGTCTCCGTCGCCAAGGAAATCGAGCTCGACGACAAGTTCGAGAACATGGGCGCGCAGATGGTGAAGGAAGTGGCCTCGCACACCTCCGACACCGCCGGTGACGGCACCACCACCGCCACC